>BLMD01000419.1 GCA_011959925.1 Lachnospiraceae bacterium | reverse complement strand
TCTTCAATCCGCTGAATGCTTTTTTGCCGATGCCGACCACTTTATAAGTCTCTTTATTGATGACTACTGTCGGTCCTACTTTCACGGTCTTTGCATCTTTGCCTTTTGTAATAATCACGGTTTTATCTTTTGCGCTTACCACCTGGTAGGTGCCGCTCGCAATTGTAAAGCTCTGTCCGTCTTTTACTTCTGTTCCCGGAGTTCCTGGATCGCCGCCGGTAACCGTTTTCAGATTTGCCTTTGCTGTAGAAAGCGCTGATTTTAATTCTTTCAGTCTTGCTTCATCTGCTGTTGCCATTTCATCCAACGCATCTTTATATGCTTTTTCAAATGCAGCCCATGTCTCTGCCGTATATTTCTTATCTGCATTCTTACCGTCGATCAGAGTTTTTATGTCGGCGCTGTTTACTAAGGTTTCCAGTTCCTGCTTTGCGATCTCACGTTTTTCATCCGCTACGGTCACTCTCTCAATATCGTTGAGCGTATTCGTTAACGTTGTTAACTGATCTTCTTCCATTTCCTCTATTGCAGAAATCAGCTGTTCCTCCGTAAGATCTTTGTAGTCTGCCACTGCCTCTGCAAGCGCTGTTCTTGTAGATTCCGTATAAGTTTCATCTGCCGCGTCTGCAATTGCGCTTTGGATGGCTTCTTTTAATGCATCCCGCTTTGCCTGCAGCGCTTTTGTCACCAAACCGTCTTTTGCCGACTGAAGGTTATTCATCAACGTAACGATAGCCGCCAGATCTGCATCCTGTGCCGGTGCTTTCGCTGCTGTTAATGCCGTATTGAAAATTGCGTAGCTTCCTTCTGTATAAAGCGTTTCGTCTATTTCCGCTTCCGCATCTGCAGCATTTTTTGCCAGAACGTCTTTTGCATAATCCAACGCCGGATATGTTTCTGTTTTTGTCACGTCACAACGGATACATGTGATGATTTTCTGTCCGTCTGTACCGGTGCCCTCATAAGACGGCATGTGATCGGGATCTGCTTCAACTTTACAATCCGGATCATCAAAATCATGTCCGAGCGCTTCTACCACGGTTCCCGGCGTCATTTCTTCCCGGCATACGGAACAAACCTGCTGTCCGCGGATTCCTGCTTCCGTACAGGTCGCTTCTTTTACAATTTCCATCCAGGTACAATCATGGTCACACTCCGTATCAATGACAATCGTATGTACGGTTCCGTTTATGGTAATATCTGCCGTTGCTTCCGCATCGATATCCGCTTTTACACTGATTTCCACACCGGAAACTTCCGTGTTCGCATACATTTTGGACTGATTTTTAATACCGCTTCTCGGATACATAACAAGGATAACTTCTTCTTTACTTTGCGGATCCGTAAAATACTCTGTGATCAGGTAGCTGCGTTTGGAAACAATTTCTGTTGCACGCTTATAGCCAGGGATTGGATCGTCATCGGATTCCAGATTATCTGTACGTTTTTCAAGCAGTTCATATCCAAAATCCCCTGCAGCAGGATCCGAAAACGGTTTCCCTGACCATGAATCGGTTCCGTCTTTTTGGCTGACCGCATCAAATCCCATTCTCTTATAATAGAAATATAAATATCTTCCGTTTTTCGGATTTGACCCTGTATTTCCCGCACGCATAATTTCAAACGAAATTTCGTCGCCTTCTCCGACAGGCGTTATTTTATGTGTTGCTCTTGTTTTTGTAAAGATCCGGTTTGCATCAATCTGGTTTTCGAGATAATTTCCTTCCAGTTCACTGAAAATCGTATAGATTTTATCTCCCCCGTCCGTTCCTGCTTCTGTGATAACAAACTCAGCATTTTTTACATTTGCATCCCAGTTCGGCGTTGTGGCATATCCATCCAGCGTCATAGGCGTCGGATTTTCCGATACACAATCAAACAATGCCTTTCTTGTCTCCGTCGCATTCTTTACAGTCACAAGCGCTTCGCCTGCTTCCCCAAGTACAACCTGATCTGCGGTTACACCATCAATAAATGCGCTTCCGTTTTTCGGTACGCTGATTGTCGGATTTTCAACCGTAATATGATAGGTAATATTATTGACTTTCAGGTCTTCTGTTCCTTTTTTTGCCTTCGGCGTAATTGTAAGTGTCTTTCTTGCTTCCAGAACAGCATCTTTTGTTCCATATACCAGCTTGGCATGATTTGCGGTTGTATTATGCGGATAAAGAATAACAAGTCCGCCATTTCCAAATGTACTATCGTCTGAATTTTCAGCAACCTTATATGCAATCAGGTATTTTCTGGAAACGTCAATCGTATCATCAGCGCCCAATGCAACATATTTGTAGTCGTCTTCAGCGCCCTCTGTCAAGTCATATACCGTTTTTCCAGCTGCCTGCGCCTCGTCTGCTTCTGCTTTCGTCACTTTTTTCAGTACCTGCATTCCCGCCTTATATCTGGCATCTGATGCACTGATTGTACTCGATGTATTAAATGTATATCCCTGCAGATCAAACAGCAAATATCTGTGGTCCTGCTCCCCATTCAGCCTGCTTCGATTGTCAACCACAAAACCCTTGTGGTCCTCGCTGTACGCAACATAGATGCTGTTTCGCGGTGTTGTTGTGAACAAAACATTGACATTATCCACATTTGTTAAATAGCGCTGCATTCCTTCGCTGTAAATCTGATAGAACTGATCTTGATTTTCTGCATTGGAGGGACGCCGGAATGTAAATTCTGCATTTTCAATGCTGACGCCTGCATCTGAATCCGCCTGATAAACGCCTCCCAGGGTTCCGTTTGTCGCACCGGTTTTTTTAATGGAATATAATGACGGAATCTTTACCGTAACTTCACTTTCAATTCCTCTGTCAAACGTAACGCTGTAAAGCTCCGCATCCTGCGGTTCGATTACTCTGTCTGCAGGTTCCAGGTTATCCACGCCTGCTACCCGGTAACCGCTTCTGGTATAGGCAGCGCCGTTCGGATTCAGCGTTACGTCCACTTCAAGGCCTGCCACATAGTGATCCGTACCCATGATATCCAGCGTATTATAGCTTTCGAACTGTACGTCTCCTCTTCCGTTTTCCCAAAGAAGTGCAATATTACTGCCGTAATACATCTCGTCCATAGAAGCCGCAGCAAAGTTTCCGTTGTACAGAGAAGTATCAAACAAACGCGTAATGGTCGGATTTGCCAGGTCTGCAGCATTGTCTTTTCCGAATACGGTCAGCCTGCCGTTTGTATGTCCGGAACCAGTCGGCTGCGCCGTCATAATAATACGTTCTTTTGCATCTACCGGTTTGGTATATTCAATGGCCGCTACTTTTGCATCCGGCGTTACGGAAGTTCCTGTAGCAACCGGCGCCTTAAACGTAAACATATCCGAACCTGCCCCAACGTTTTCTACGTCACTTGCCGGTTCCGTCTCTCCGGAATCCAAGCCTCTTCCGGCATCTGCATAATAAATCAGTCCCCGTCCGGTCCGTATAAACATACGCAGCTGTCCGCGGCTGAGCTCCACGATTTCCCCGCCCTTTGTCCAGGTTGGTTCCGTATTGTTTTCTTCTGCCGCAATTGCGGGAACATCTGCATGATGCCAGCCATGTGTTTCGTCCGTCGTACATTTCCAGAGCATACTCGCCGAAGCGTCCGCATCTGCTTTTTCAATGGTAGCCGGAATGACAATCCTGTCGGCACTGGTCTTTAATCCTTTTCCTGCAGATAATGTAATCACGGTATCTTCCGTCTCATACAGGCTTGGGTTCAAGATCTCGGGCACACTCCATGTAAGACCGTTATCTTCCGAAGTAACGCACATTACATATCCCGTTTTATACACATGAAGATCTGAGTCCGCATAAAATACATTCTGCTGTACTTTTTTTGCGGTCTCGCCATCTGCCGTACCCAGCTGGTCCTGCAGAAGAGCATCGTAACCGTTGCTGGAATTTTTCTTGTACAAATTATACCATTGGTCTACCTGATAATCGGTCGCACTGTTATCCGTCATACTCATAACACTTGCACGGCCTTCCTGAAAGTCGCCTACGTAATATTCATATTTCGACCCTTCCTCTGCCGTAGACGGATTTGAAGCGTCTTTTCCCGAATCTTTGGTTGTCAATGCCAAACGCTTTTGATCATTAACCGTAACATAACCGGATCCGGCTTTTGGAGCTTCAAACCGGTCGTCTGACGTAACAGCCACGCCGCCCGGATACACATTTGCAAACACATAAATTGTGCCGCCCATGACAAACCCCGGCTCTTTCGCATTTGAGTTCAGTCTTTCCTTATCTACAATAACGGGATTGCTGACGGTAGTGGCGCCTTCTACCCCACTGCCAACGCTGTCCGGAAAATAGAACGGATAACTGTATTTCCAATTC
Source organism: Lachnospiraceae bacterium (assembly GCA_011959925.1). Lineage (GTDB taxonomy): Bacteria > Bacillota > Clostridia > Lachnospirales > Lachnospiraceae > Roseburia_B. The sequence goes on along the minus strand of BLMD01000419.1, from coordinate 13,012 downwards.
TTGCCCTGGTCGCTGGATACGGAAACAATAAGGTCCTGTCCGCCGCCATCTCCAAGTGAATCGTACTTTGCCTCAGCGGAAGCGATCAGTAAATCGCTTTTCTGTGCACCCGCAACGCCTGCGTTCTCATCTCCCGGACGCACCGCGACAGACTCACCATTTACGATCTTTTCCCCCTCTACTACCTGCCGAATCGTAAATGCCGGCGTACTGAAATTTCTGCTTCCGGTTCTGGATGTAAACGGCTGATTTTTTGTTAACGTTGTTTCAGTTGCTAAAACACTTCCTGCTGCAAGCGTTGTTGCTTCAAGCGGCATAATTTCATCTGCTGCTTTTACACTGGCAGGCGGAAGCATCGTCGTTGCCAAAGCCAGAGAAAGCCCTATACTAAAACCGCGTTTACAAAATTGCTTTACTTTGTTCTGTTTCATTAACACCTTACCTCCTTTAAGTTTTCCCCACATTCTTGTCGCAAAAAGTACACATAATGAGATTTGCAGAAAACTGAAAATATATGAATACCGCATAAACTGACAGATATTTGCAATCTGTCTTTCTTGGCTGTTTTACAGGCTTTTTCCTGTAAAACAGCTTTTTTTGTGGAAATAAATGCGCTGTTTTATATCAATTCTCTCACGTCTCAAAATGTGTACTTTTTGCGACCCTTCATGAGATTTGAAAATGAAATTAATTTTTACATTTTAATTTTACCGCCTTTTCATGAGATATGTCAAGAAGCTTTTCTGCAAAATTGCAGGATTGCAATATATGAACTTTTATAACGATAACTCCTTTCTTACCTCAACTTCTTTGTTCATCCTGCTTCCGCTCCTAAAACACTTCCAGATACTTCTGGAGCATATCGGCAAACTGTCCCATATGTATGCCATCCACAAAAGAATGATGCGCCTGAACAGATATGGGCATGACAATTCTGCCGTCCTTCTCATAATATTTTCCCCAGTCGAACAGCGGCGTCGCATTATCCTTTTTCCCGGAATTGGTATGTGAAATATGCGTATAGGTGATCCAGGGCATAGGCGAACACTGAAATATGTCATTTCCCAGGGGACCGGTAAAATATTCCTTCTGTTCCCTGGCAGTTTTTCCGCTGTTTCCACATATTCCTGGATGCTGCCCAAAAGCGGCACATTTACCACTTTAAATAATTCCGTTTCCTGATTCAGATAGGTAAATGCGGTATCAATATGGTCGAAAAGGACTACTCTACCGTTCAAAAAACGATACCGGAATGCTTCCACTTCGTTTGCGCATTTACACACCGCATACACAAAACGCCGGCTCCACGCTTTCCCAGAAAACCATACAATGCATGGTTCTCTCCCAGTTTTTTTCGTCTATTACTTGATAGGTATTCATTTCTGCTTCTCCTTTTTGTCTATTTGTGCCTGGCAAATTTCTCTTTCCAAAACAATATACCCCATTTTCGGAATAGCAGCAATCCAAAAGAACTATGGCTATATTGGCGGTTCAGCCTCTGGCTTAACAAATGGTTCTATAAAGAAATTTGGCAGAAACAAAGTACACAGCAGACTGCTATACGATCACAATTGCGCTGCCGTTGAACGGATATTTGCAACCGCATAAAAATCAGGAAAAGGCTTCCCGAAGCAATTACTTCGAAAAGCCTTTCCCATTCCATTTAAAAGCTGGCAACGGGAATCGAACCCGTGACCTCCGCACTACCAATGCGACGCTCTACCGACTGAGCCATGCCAGCGTTTTGTCAACGACTCAACATATGTTATCTTACTATAGCTCGTCTTTCCTGTCAATATCTAAATTTATTTTTTACAGAAGCATTTTTTACGGAAGCGAATGTGAAACAGAAATCCCCTGCAGCATTCATCCGTTATCCTTCCGCTTTCCCTTTCATCCTCTGAATCGCATTATCGATGGCTTTGGGGGACTTTCCCATTTTTTCCGCGATCTGCCGGTAATTCAGCCCCTTTAACATGTAATCAAAAACCTGCTTTTCCATCTTACTTAACTTTTCAGACAGCGCGTTCAGCCTCTGCCTGACGCTTTCCCGGTCGATCAGCAGATTTTCCGGATTTTCATCTTCTTCCCCCTTTAAAACATCCGCAAGCGCCATCCCCTCTTCGTCGGAATCGTCATACAGGGAAATATAAGAATTTAACGGCGCGTGCTTCATTCTTCTGGAAGCCTCGATTGCCGTATACATCTGCCGCTCCACACAAATTCTTGCAAAATGGGAAAAAGAACTGTCCTTATCCGGGTTAAAGTCCCGAATCGCCTTAAACAATCCGATCATTCCCTCCTGAATCAGATCGTCCGTATCCCCTCCGATCAAATACAGAGCATTTGCACGTTTCCTCACCAACGGCTTATACTTCCCCAAAATATACTCTTGGATTTCATCTTTTTTGCCGTATGGCATAGAGGTATCCCCTTGGATATCCGCTTTCTCCTCCTGCCCCCGAAGCGCAGCAATCAATTCCTCATCCGAACAGCCTGTAACATTCAAATCCGCCATTCCCATCCTCCCGTTTTTACGATACCTGCACGGTACGGCACGCCTGCCTATACGCCTCTTTGGTGCAGAATTTCAAATGCCAAAACGCCTGCCGCTACCGAAGCGTTCAAAGAGTCGATATTACCTTTCATCGGTATGGAGGCAGTCAGGTCACAATTGTCTTTCACCAGCCTGGAGACGCCCTCTCCTTCGCTTCCGATCACAAGACCGATCGGGCCTTTGAGATCCAGATCGTACATCGGTGCACCGTCCATATCTGCACAGACAAACCAAAGCCCTTCTTTTTTTAATTCCTTCATGACGTTGGTCAGGTTCGTCACCTTTGCCACCGGCGTATAATTAATCGCCCCGGCAGAAGCTTTCGCCGCCGCTGCGGTCAGTCCGACGGCTCTGCGCTTTGGGATAATCACGCCATGCGCTCCGCAGAGATTTGCGGTACGAATCATAGCGCCCAAATTATGGGGATCTTCAATATTGTCCAAAAGAAACAGAAACGGCGCTTCGCCCTTCTCTCTTGCATTCTCAAGCATCTCTTCGACCGAAGCATACGCATATGCCGCCGCTATGGCGATCACGCCCTGATGCTTTTTCGTTTCAGACAGCTGATCCAGCCGCTCTTTTGCAACAAAGCGGACGATCGTATCCTTCTTTTTGGCTTCCCGTAAAATCGTTTGAATCGGACCGTCTCCGGATCCGTCCAGCACAAACAGTTTATCTATGGATTTTCCGGAACGAAACGCCTCGAGCACAGGATTCCTTCCCTCTATTTTCAGTTCTTCGTATTCCATATCTTTAAATCCTTTCTTTTATCTGCGCAATGCCTTCCTGTACCAAAAACAAAATGCGGTCAAACCGATCGTTCAAATACAGATACCCAAACACAGCTTCCAATCCTGTCGCCCTGTGGTAGTCTGCCAGCGTTGCATTTTTTGCCCGGGTGGAAGCATTGGCATTTTTTCCTCTTCGGTATATATTCCGCTCTTCTTCCGTAAAAAAAGCCTGCAGCTTTTCCGCCATTTTGGACTGCGTCTGCGCTTTGACGATATGGCTTGTCCTCTGATGCATACGGTTGACGCCGATATTACCGCCGTCCACCACAACGGAACGGATAATCAGATCGAACACGCCGTCGCCGATATAGGCAAGAGCCAGAGGTGAATACGTCCGAATATCCACCTCTTTTAACTGAAACTGTTCCCTGATATATGCATTTAAACTCTTTTCCATAACACACCTTCTCTGGTATCCTTTAACACAATTCCTTTTTCCGCCAATAAGCCGCGGATTTCATCTGCCCGTTTAAAATTTTTCTCTTTTCTGGCCGCCTGGCGCTCTGCAATTAAATCTTCGATCTCTTTTTCCAGTATTTCTTCTTCCGGTTCAATCAGAATGCCGAGCACGCCGCAAAGCGTGTGCAGCTGCCCGTACAGGCTTTTTAGAAACGCTTTTGCATGATCTGCCGCCGTGTTGGTGTTAATAAATTTCACCAGTTCAAACACTGCCGAGATTGCATCCGCGGTATTAAAATCATCCTCCATCGCAGCCCTGAATTTATCCTCAAACGTTTTTCCTTCCTTAAGAAGCGCCTCCTCCTGTTCGGTCAACGAAACGTCTGGGGCATTCTGTAACAGATGGCGCAGATGCTCTGCCGCCGTAAGAATTCTCTCCAGGCCGTTCTTTGCCGCCTCCATCAATTCCGCGCTGAAATTCAGCGGGCTTCTATAGTGTGCGCTTAACATAAAAAACCGGAGAACCTGCAGGTCATATCGTTCCGAAACCTCACGAACCGTAAAGAAATTTCCCAGGGATTTTGACATTTTTTTATTGTCGATATTCAAAAAGCCGTTGTGCATCCAGTATTTGGAAAATTCCACGCCGTTTGCCGCTTCGCTCTGGGCAATCTCGTTTTCATGATGCGGAAAGATCAAATCTTCGCCGCCCGCATGAATGTCGATCGAATCCCCCAGATATTTTTTGGACATCACGGAACATTCAATATGCCAGCCGGGACGTCCTTTGCTCCAGGGAGACTCCCAATACGGCTCTCCTTCTTTTTTCGGCTTCCAGAGCACGAAATCCAACGCGTCTTCTTTGAGATCGCCCGTCACTTTAATATCTCTGTGCCCCGCCTGCAGATCGTCGATATTTTTATGGGAAAGCTTGCCGTACTCTTTAAATTTACGGGTTCTGTAATAGACGGTCCCGTCTGCCGCGGCATATGCATAGCCTTTTTCGATCAGCCGGGAAATCATCTCGATCATACCGTCGACTTCTTTTGTCGCAAGCGGATGCGTCGTTGCCGGAAGCACGTTCATATCGGCCATGTCTTTTTTGCATTCTTCAATAAACCGGCCGGCCACTTCTTCCGCCGAACTGCCCTCATCGACTGCCTTTTGAATAATTTTATCGTCCACGTCCGTGAAATTGGATACAAAATTGACGTCATATCCGATATATTCCATATAACGCCTTACGGTATCGAATACGATCATCGGCCTTGCATTTCCGATATGGATATAATTGTATACGGTAGGCCCGCAGACATACATTTTTACTTTTCCCTCTTCCAACGGTACAAACTCTTCTTTTTTTCTCGTTAACGTATTATAAACTTTCATATTCCACTGTCCTTTCTGTTATGGCCACCGAACGGTCTCCAGCCAATCATTCCAAACATGGATTCCTCTGCGGCGGTACTTTTATTCTGTTCTCCGTACGGCATCGTTCTGCAGTTCTTTTAACTGCTGTTCCAAATCGATCACCTTATTGCACAAGGCGGAATTTTCTCGCTGCAGCGCCATAATATCTTCTTTGACCGGATCCGGCAGGTTAACCTGATCCATATCGCTTCTGGGAACCTTCTGGTTATCCCGTTTGACAATCCTGCCCGGAACGCCCACCACCGTACAATTCGGCGGCACTTCTTCCAGCACCACGCTCCCGGCGCCGATTTTGGAGTTTTCCCCGATCGTAAAAGAACCGAGAATTTTTGCTCCCGCACTTACCATCACATTGTCACACAGCGTAGGATGGCGCTTCCCCGTTTCTTTGCCGGTTCCTCCCAGCGTCACGCCCTGATAAAGCGTCACGTTGTCTCCGATAATCGTCGTCTCGCCGATGATCACGCCGCTGCCGTGATCGATAAAAAAACCTTTGCCGATCTGAGCCCCCGGATGGATCTCGATTCCCGTTTTCCTCGCCGCTCTCTGCGATATAAGCCTTGCCCTGAAAAAATGGCCTTTCTGATACAGCCTGTGCGCCCTGCGGTAACTAAGCATCACACGGAACGCAGGATATAAAATCACTTCGATCGGCGATTTGATTGCCGGGTCTCTCTCCTGTATGACCTGAATTTCTTCTTTTATAAACTGGATAACCCCCATACTTCCTCTCTTTCTTTCCAATTTTATAACAAAGCGGCCGCCAACAAAAAAACTCCGTCTCCCGATCAAGAGACGAAGTTTATCCGCGGTTCCACTCTTCTAAAAGCAAGCGCTTTCACTCAAAATGCGTAACGTGCATGATACGTACCCGGCTACTGTTTTCACCGGATCAGCTCCCGGACGCACTTTAGAAATCATATGTAAAGCTGCTTACAGCCAACGGCAGCTTCTCTCTGGACGACAGCGGATTTCCTACTTTTTCCGTTCCACGCTTTTGCTTATTCTATGCCCCGACAAAGTTTTGCTTTGACACGCGCCGTAACCGGCGGTCTTTTGCGGTATATGGTATAGTTTATGCAAGGGAACGGAATTTGTCAACTGTTTCTTTTACAGCCGCCGCAGGAATCACAGGGGCCATCCAGACGGTCGGATACCCGAACGCTGTTTTCGTAAAATCTGCCCAGCGAACAAATGGCCTGCGCCGATATTCCTTCTCCGCTTCCGGTAAACCCAAGCCCCTCTTCTGTCGTAGCTTTAATATTGACCTGGTCTTGTTCCAATTTCAGGACGGAGGCTATCGTCTCTTCCATTTTCTCTATATAAGGACGCAGCTTCGGCTTCTGGGCGATAATCACGGCATCGATGTTTTCAATATAAAATCCTGCCTGTTCCACCATAGCGCCTGTCTGCTCCAGCAGCGTTGTGCTTAAAATGCCCCTGTACCTCTCGTCCGTATCCGGAAAGTGCATACCGATATCGCCAAGCGAAGCCGCGCCCAGCAATGCATCGATAATCGCATGGAGCAGCACGTCCGCATCCGAATGCCCGAGCAGGCCAAGCGCATACGGAATCTCCACTCCGCCAAGTATCAATTTTCTGCCTTCTGTTAATCTGTGTACATCATATCCTAATCCAACGCGCATAATAATCTCCTGACTGCCGCATTTTACAGCTTATATAAACTGTATTGTAACACGTTCTTTACTTCTCCTCAACCCCAAACAGCGACAGCAACCCGTCCAGATACTTAAATCTTACCCGCAGTTCTCCTTCTGCCATAATTTCTGCATAATCCTCTTCCGACAGCACAGCCCGCAGCTCTTCTTTGGAATTTTCGTCGATTACTTCGTACATGCTGCCGGAAAAACAAAGATTCGGATACATCACGCACCACCAGTTTTTTCCCGAACCGCTTCCGATCACCACAGTAAGCGCCCGATACTCTCCTTTCGGAAACGTATAGCTCCCATACGTTTTTTTCGGAAACTTTGTATCGGAAATCTTTGCCTTTACGGAATACGCATACCCTTCTTCTTCCAGAATTGTTTTGGCGCAGCGTTCAATATCCGGTAAATGTTTCTGCACCGTTTTTTCGCACTCCTCTAAATTCGTAACCTGCCCCAGTTCTTTTCCCAGATATGCGCCGATTTTGTCCCTGACTTTTAATTTTAATTCCTGGTCTTCTTCTGTATCGCTGTTTGCGATCACATGAAACCGCAGAATCTGCTCCGAAAGATCCTCCTGCAGCCGATTGCTGCGGTAATGCAGTGCTCCCGCCAATACGATGATAAAAACAACTGCCGCTGCCCCTATACGATAATATGCTTTCATAAATCATTCTCCCCTCTGGCGTCGATCCGGGCCACCCGAATAGACGCCTGACTGTGTTTGTTATCATCCTTTCCAGATTCTGGAATCTTATACCAAAAATTTATCCTCTTTCATTGAGTAAAATCACATCGACCGCAAACTCATAAGAAAGCGCGTCCAAAAAACGGCTCCGATTGTCCTTATACTGCTCATATCGCTGACTGCTGCTCATCCCAAGCCGGTAAAAGCAGTTGGTCAGGTCGATGCGCGGCACTTCCAGCAGGCTTTCCGCACTTTTTTTCAATTGTTTTTCAAACATAGAGCCGATCTTTTTTTTGAGTTTTTCTCCGCCGGCGCTTCCCGTTTCCATCTGTTGTTCCACAATCACTTCCAGAGAAATCTCATTTCGATATACCAGCTCTGCACCCTTTTTAAATTTACCTTTCCAGGAAATCCGGTCAACGGAAACCGGCGTACCGTCTTCCATCGTAAACGCCAGTTTTTTTAACTTTCCCTGGCTTAAATACGACAGTACCGCTTCATGGATTCCGATTTCTCCCTTCGGCCTGCCTCCTGATACGGCATAATAGCTGCGGATCACCGGAAGTCCGCCCTCTTGCGCAAGCACGGGAACCAGTAACAGCTGTTCCTTATTTTCCATATCGTTAAACAGATCTCCTAATGTGACCGTATCCTTTAATTTATAATCTTCTCTGCTGTCAAGCATTTCCTCCAGATAGCTTCCGATCGCCGTATCCAGATTTTCATCCAGCTTTAAAATTTCCGCCGCATCATCGGCAAAAAACAAAAGCGTGTTTCTTGCGATCAGGCTTTCTTTCCCGCACACCTGCAGAAAATAAAACAGCGACTCTTCATCCTCCACAAAATCTTCCGACAAGATCAACGTCTTCATATGGTTATAATCCATGATCTTATTTGTATTATTGGCATATTTATTTATCCCGGTAAAAAAATCCCTGTCTTTGATAAAAAAATCCGTGCCGCTCGGACTGTCGGCATTTTCATTTGCAACAGCGGAAAGATCCTGAAATTTATAGCTGATCAGACAAGAATCCTCTTCTTTATCGATTCCCATTGCCAACGGGAATTTCCGGTTTTCCAATTCGTTTGTACTGCATCCCGATAAAAAAAGAAGAGGCACGAAAAGAATCAGACAGCAGACGGCAGATTTCTTTTTCCTACGCCAAACGATACACAGCCACGCAGCTGCCGGAATAATCACGGCAAGCGGCGTAGCCGCAGATAAAAATATCCTGCCCAGTAATCCCGTAACGGCAGACGAGCGGTAACTGCCCGCCGCAATCCCAAACAGAAGTATGGCAGACGCAAAGATCCACCACTTTTCTTTTTTTCCCGCCGTCAGTTCTTTTAGATTTTCCGCCGCATAAAACATGCTGCTGCTTAAAAGGGCGTACATGGTAAAAAACCAGATCGCTATCATCAGCGCATCCTGTCTCTGAAAAAATCCGCCCGGAATCTGGATCATGCTCATCAGCGTTACGGCGGGATACTCTAACGCATGTATGCCGGACACACCGAAAATTCCCTGCAGAATCCCAAACAACGAAATCAGCACAAAACCGCTGAATAAAACCGCGCCCATACACGCCCCGGAAATCGACTGCTTCTTTTTCGCAAAAGGAGCTAAAAACAGGGACATGCCGCCGATTGAAAATACGGCAAAGCTAAGAAATCCTCCGACTGCAATTGTTTCTGCGTCTGCCGTATACAGCGGGAAGAGCCGCGGCAGTTCTACATCCCTTGCCGCAAAAAACAACATCAAAAAAAGCGGCGCCATCAAAAACCAGAACAGAATTTCATATATTCTCGCCCGTCCCTCTATTCCCTGAAAAATTCCGTATACGCCAAGCAGCACAATTCCAGCGGCAATGCCGTAAAATGACTGTTCCTTTAATAATTCCGTAATCATCAGATGTCCGAATATATATGCCGTATATCCCCCCAGACAGATATAATATCCGGCATAAAACAACAGCGCCGCCGTACCGATGCATTTGCCGAAACACCGTTTCAAAAAAGCAGGGTACGTTTCATTCTCTTCGATCCAGGCAAGCAGCCTGCCGATCAAAAAGCAATACAGCAGTCCCGCAGCAATTCCTGCAAGGATTGCCAAAAGCCCGTTTTTTCCTGCGTTCTTTGCAAGTTCCGAGGGCAAAAGCAGCGTCCCGATCCCCAGCAGGTCGTAGGTCAGCAGACGAAACATCTGACGTTTTGAAATTTTATTGTTTTTTGAAAACATTCTGATCCTTCTTTCTCAAACGTATTCTCCGGTTCCTTTTAGCATAGATCGGACGTCTCTTCATCCAAAACAGCGGCTGTCGGATGATCGAATCACGCTCGTCCTCATAGCCGTTTAAATCCGCTCCCACAAACGGCATCAGATACGGGATTCCAAAACTTTTTAAATGAGACAGGTGAATCAAAAGCAGCAGCAGCCCATACAAAAATCCGTAAAATCCCAGCCAGGAACACAAAAAAATAAAACCGAATTTCAATATCCGAAATGCCGTGGCAAATTCCTCATTGGGAATTGCAAACGAACAGAGCGCCGTAAACGCAACGACGATTACAACGATCGGACTTACAATATTTGCCTCTACCGCCGCCTGCCCGATGATCAGACCTCCCACGATCCCAATCGTATTTCCCATCGCCCCCGGCAGCCGCACGCCCGCTTCCCGGAGAAGTTCAAAGGCAATTTCCATCAGCAGCACTTCCACGACGGCGGGAAACGGCACTCCCTGTCTTGCCGCCGCAAAAGAGAGCAGCAGCGTGGTCGGCAGAATCTGCGTATGGAAATTCGTGACCGCAAGATAAAGCCCCGGCATCGTCATGGCAAAAAAGGACGCCATATACCGGATCATCCGTCCAAATGACGCAATCTCCCAGCGGTTATAATAGTCGTCGCTTGTTTTGATAAATGAATTATAATCCGCCGGCAGAATCAATCCCGTCGGAGAATTATCGGTCAGAACCACGACCCTGCCTTCCAATACCGCCATCGCCGCACGGTCCGGCCGCTGCGTCGTCTGAAACTGCGGAAACGGCGAATACCACTTCTCTTCCGAAAGCTGCTCGATGATTCCGCTGTCCAACACCCCGTCGATCTCATAGCGTCCGATTCGTTTCTCGATTTCTTCCAGCATACTCGGATATACAAGATCTTCCATATAGACCAGGTCCACGTTTGTATTGGAACGTGTGCCGACCTTTGCTTCTTTCACCTTAAGCTTCGGCGTCCGAAGCCGCTTACGGATCAGCGCCGTATTCACTTTGATAGAATCCACAAATCCTTCTTTGGACCCCCGGATTACCTTTTCCGATGCCGGCTCCTGGATTGTCATCGCCGGATATCCCTTATCCGGAATCTTCACGGCCTTGTCATACCCGTCCACAAACAAGATCACGTCGCCGGTGAACATACCGTCCGCCGCTTCTTTCACCGTATCAAACGTCGTCATATCGGAAATTCCAAGGGCATTTTTATCCAGACACGCATAAATCTCTTTTTCCGACATCGTACACAGCTGGTTTAACAGCTTTCCGACAACGGAATTTTCAAACAGGAAGCTTCCGCCCGTTACTTCGATATAGGCAAGAAAACACGCAATATCCTTTTTTTTGCCAAGCGCCATCGTCTTTTTCTTGACATCCGCAGACTCCCCCAAAAGCGCCAGAAACGCCCGTTTATTTTTTTCAAGTTCTTTTTCCATAGATTCACTTCCAGCAATAAAAAATAGGAACAGACCAAGTCTATTCCTACTCTAGTATCCTCTGTTTCATTTTGTTTTATTCCTGGCTGCGGATAATATTCTTTACCGCATTCGCCTGGTTGAGCATATGATGTTTCATGGTTTCAGAAACATATTCTTTATCCCTTTTTTTCAATCCTTCCAAGATCTGCCCATGCTCCTGAATCAGGCGGGGATAATTCTGTTCGTCTTTCAGGTATTCGATCCGGTAGCGGTAAATCTGCTCCCGTAAATGATTCAGCATAACGACCAGCTTCGGATTCTGTGCCGCATTGTATAACATATCGTGAAACTCAATGTCAGCCTCGGCAATCTGTTTGATCTCCCCGGTTTTGACCACTATGCGAAACTTCTCTACCTTCTCTTCCAGCAGCATAAGCTGCTCGTTCTCAATATTATCGCAGGCAAGCTGTACCGCTAAAATTTCAAGCGCTTCCCGGATCTTAAGCACATCCTCCATATCCTTTTCCGTCATTTTGGCAACCTCCGCCCCTTTTCTGGGAACCGTGACTGCCAGCCCTTCCTGCTGCAGCATACGGATCGCTTCCCGAATCGGCGTACGGCTCACGCCAAGGCTCGATGCAAGCTGAAGTTCCATCAGACGCTCTCCCGGCTTTAAATCTCCCCGTAAAATCGCTTCCCGAAGCGTATTAAAAACCACATCCCGTAAAGGCAGATATGCGTTTGCATTTAATTCCAGATTCTCCATACTTCCTCCGTTTACCTTTTCTTTCTATCTTTTCCTGCCGGCGTTCGGATTACAGATTCCCTGCGGAATCATCACTTGGATCACACGCTCCCGTACGGCTTTCTCTGCATACCCGTAACACAGATCTGCCGCGCAAGATTGGACAGGCGCAGCGCTTTTTCTGCATCTTTTGCCGTCTCCATATCAAAAAACAGTCCAAACACGGTCGGACCGCTGCCGCTCATCATCGCACGAATCGCTCCGTTTGCCGTCATACAGCTTTTGATCTGATCAATCACGGGATAGTTTGGAATCGTAACGGTTTCCAGAACGTTGCCCATACACTCTGCAATCGTTTTCAGATCCTGCCTGTGAATGGCTTGTATCTGCGCGTCAATATCCGGATGATGCATCTTTGCGTTCAGCTTTAAATTTTCATACACAAATTTAGTCGAAACAGAAATCGGCGGTTTGGCAATCAGCACGGGACAATCCGGCATCGCGGGAAGCTCCGTTAACTTCTCTCCGATTCCTTCCGCCAAAGCCGTCCCCTGCATCAGACAGTACGGGACATCCGCTCCGATCTTTACACCGATCTCCTGCAGTTCTTTCAGATTCAGTCCCAATTCAAACATCGCGTTTATACCGTGCAGTACGGCTGCCGCATCTGCGCTTCCGCCCGCCATCCCGGCAGCCACGGGAATATGCTTTTTTAAATCGACCGAAATGCCTTCCCGCATCTTACAGTGCTCCATCAAGCGCTTTGCCGCCTGATAGATCAGATTGTTCCGATTCACCGGCAAAAAATCCAGATTGGTACGGATCGTAATACCGGAATCGTTCGTTCGTTTGACAGTAAGCACGTCGTGCAGACTGACCGTCTGCATAATCATCTTAACCTCATGGTATCCGTCTTCCCTTTTCCGGATCACATCCAGACCCAGATTGACTTTTGCATATGCATTGACCGTTATTTGTTCCATCGACCATCCTCCGCCGTAACATCCTGCAGTATCCCGTTGTATTTTGTATACAGCAC
>BLMD01000418.1 GCA_011959925.1 Lachnospiraceae bacterium | reverse complement strand
GCTTTGTGTGCCCGAATTCAATCTCCACATGACAGCGGTCGGCAATTTTCTGTAGGATGTTTCTTTTGTGATCTGGAAGAATATGGGAAGTTCGGATATACGTGTGGATGCCGTTGCGGATCAGCCGTATACGGGCAGTGTGATTCATCCGGAACCGGTTGTACGGGATAAAAACAGTGTTATGGTGAAAGAGAAGCACTATACGCTTGCTTATCCGGACGGAGATTATACGGGGATCGGTACACGCCGCACGATTACGGTACGGGGCGACGGTACCTACTACAGAGGAGAAACGACCGCAAACTTTAATATCACGCCGCGTGATATGAGTAATATGAAGCTTTCATTTAAAGAGCAGGCTGCAAATAATACCTTTACGTTTAACGGTTCCAAGATTCAAAAAGATATTACAATCACGGATCAAAGCGGCAGCGTGGAATTGCCGAAGGGTGATTTCGATATTGTTTATTCCGACCGAAACGGCAATCCGTCCGATTGCCGGAATGCGGGGGCGTATGAAGTGCGGATCAGCCCGAAGTCCGATAAGCTTGATTTTTATAACGGGGAATACTTAAGCCTGCCGTTTACGATCGAACAGAAAGAACTGGTCAGGGATGATCAGGAGTATGCGGTGAAGCTTTTGAAAAACGGTGTGGAAATAACGGAGATCGCATATACCGGTTCGGAGATCGAATTGACGGTGAATGTTTTGGATAAGCACAGGAACGCTGCAAACGGAGAATATTCAGATACGCATACGGCAGGGTTTCCGATTGCTTCATCGGATTATGACGTGAGCTATTCCAACCATAAAAATGCCGGCAGGGCGACGGTGACGATTACAGGTAAAGGAAATTATACCGGTACGGTTACGAAAGATTTCAGGATTATCAAAAAGAAACTTTCCGAAGCGTCCATAACGATGGCGATTGATCCGGATGTGTACGTCTACACGGGGCATCCGATTATTCCGAATATTACAACGCTTGAGATTGACGGCAGAGAGCTGGATCCGGACGAGATTGCGGACGAATTTGTAATAACCTCTAATGCCGTTAACGTAGGAGATACCGGGACGTTTACTTTAACCGGAACAAAAAACTATGAAGGAAGCGTAGGTTCGGGATCGGTTCAATTTACGATCGAACGGCAGGATATCGGTTCGTCCGACGTTCAGGTGACGCCGATTGGGAATTATCCGTTTGAAGAAGGAAAAGCGGCAGAACCCGTTCCGGAAATTCTTTATAACGGAACCAAACTGGAACTTGGCGTAGATTTTACGGTAACCTATAAAAATAATACCGAGAAAGATAACGGCGTAACGGATCCGGCGAAATTTCCGACGGTTGAAATTACGGGAACCGGAAACTTTAAGGGAAGCCGTACGGTAACGTTCCATATTCGTGACAGTATTGGAAAAGCAGAGATCAGCGGATTGGATGATCTTGTTTATACATATACATCCAGAGAGTGCAGACCGCGCCCGAACAGAGTGACGCTCGAGGGAGCCGAGCTGGTAGAAGGCGTAGATTATGAAGTGACTTATAAGAACAATATCAACGCTGCGGAACTTGATGCAGAAAATCCGCCGACGGTTATTGTTTCCGGTATCAATGAATACGGCGGAGTAAGTGAAAAGACGTTTACGATCACTCAGGTAGAGATGTCGCTGGCTTCCTACGGACAGCTGAAAGCGCCGCTGTCTTACCGCGTAGGCAACAGCCCGATGTTTACCGGTGATCCGGTAATGCCGACGATGAAAATAGAATACCGTGCGACAGATCCGAATTCCGGAGAATCGTTTATCTATACGCTGGAAGAGGATGTCGATTATGTGATCACGACGGCTGCGTCTGACGCCAATATTAATGTAGGCGGAGACAAAGTTCTTCAGGTAAGGCCTATGGGGAACTTCAAAGGTCCCGGAACCGGTCCTTTGAACATGGCATATTATACGATCAAACCAAAGCCGGTTTCTTCCGCAGAAATTTTGATCCCCGACATAGAACTTGGCGATGTCGTTGATCTTCCGGCGCAGCCTAAAATTACGATTACGGATACGAAGCGGAAGGGCGCGGGCGAGAATGAAGGCGCGTATATCGAAGCGGACGGAACGTATGTATTAAAAGAAGGCGTGGATTATACTCTTCGGTACACCAACAATAAAGTTCCAGGCAAAGCGTCGGTTGTCATAACCGGTATGGGCAATTACAGCGGTTCCGTGACAAAGTCATTTACGATACCTGGTAATCTTTCCAATGCAACGATTACGTTTTTAAACTCAACCGTAAACATGCCGAATTCCGGAGAATACTGGTATACCGGAAGCCAGATCGATCCGCAGATTAAAGTAGAGACTACGACGGATAACGGAGATTCGAAAACGCTGGCAAGAGGAACCGATTATCAGCTGGAAGTGATCGGGGACAATATCAACAAAGGCAATCCTACGCTTCGGCTGACAGGATTGGGCGCATACGCAGGATCCACACGAGAGATCGGATTTGCGATTAAACCGGTGGATTTGTCAGATGCTTCCGTTAAGATCAATATGGCGGCAAGCGTAGATTTCCTCGGCGACGGTGAAAATGTATGGCCGGGCGATGAAAAGAATAAAAACCTGCTTACGATTATGCTTGGAAGATATCAGCTGAAGCAGGAAACAGATTACATATGCGTACCGGAAGAGTTCTGCTGGCAGCCTTCCATGGCAATCGGAAGAAGGTATAAGCTTCAGATCGTAGCGGGAACAAGCGGGAATTTTGTCGGCCAGGCAGAAAAAGAGTATACCATCGGAAATAATTTTGATGTAGAGATTACTTTTGCAGGCGGAAACAGCGGTCCGTTTGTCTATACAGGAAGAGAAATTACACCGGAACTTGTGGTGAAAGATAAGAAAAAGAATTATACGTTAAAGAAAAAAAGCAGTGAAACGGATTTTGCGGCAGATTATGATGTGACGTATTCAGACAATATCAATGCCGGAACCGTTACGGTGATGGTGTTCGGTCTGGGCGGACAGGACGGTTACAGTACACAGTACTGCGGAAGCAAAACGATTACGTTCCAGATTCAGGGAAAACCGTTGAACTCTCCAGAGATTGAAGTTGCGTCTCTGGCGTCTGAAAAATATGTCTATACGACAAAAGAAATCTGTCCGGAACCTGCCGTAACCTGGAAAGGATATGAAGAAGACGGCCAGGATCTCGTACTGGAAGCGGGAGCAGATTTTAAATATGTATACGGTTCCAATATCAATGCCGGAACCGGAACGGTAAAAATCGTGCCTGCCAACGGAAATAACAATTTTACCGGCAGCAGTGCGGAATATCCGTTTACGATTGAGCCGAAGAACCTCGAAGACGACGACGTGACATTGGAAGGAATTCCGGATCAGATTTATACCGGAGATTTGATTACACCGAATCTAAACATTCACTGGGGAGACGATCCGGAGCATCCGATTACGGTGACGCAGAACGATTACAAGCTGACCTACGGGGAAGAAGGCAATCAAAATGTCGGAACCGTAGAAATGACGATCGAAGGACATACGAACTATACAGGAACGATCCATACACAGTTTCGAATCGTCAAGGTAAAGCTTTCCGATATTATTCCGGACTATGTGAAAACACAGCAGTGGACCGGAAAACAGATTACGCCGCCTGTGGCGATGACGTATCTGAATACGGACGGCGGAACCGTTATCATGAATTCGCCGGAGCAGTGGGGATATACCATCACTTACGGGGCGAATCAGGTGCTTGGAACGACAAGCGGTACGATTACGATTACGGCGGATCCTACCGGTAACTGTGAGGGGGATCCGGTCACATGGCGTTTTGCCATAATTAAACGACATATTTCGGATGAACTGGTAGTAATGACCGGAATCGAACCGTCGTATGAACTGGATGAGATTACGCAGGTCTGCCGGCCGAAACCGGAACTGAATTTTACGCCGGATGCGACGACGCGCTATACGCTGCGGGAAGGTTATGATTATACACTGGAATATGCAAACGAAACCGCAGTCGGAACGGCGACGCTTACCGTAAAGGGAATCGGCAATTTTGATGAAGAAAGAAGTCAGGACTATCAGATTACAAACGATCTGATCAAATATATCGAAGAAGCAAAAGTGGATGCGGCACGGATCGAGTATGACGGCAAAGAGCATCATCCGCCGGTTAATATCCGGTTCAGCTTAAACACGATCACGGAAGACGATTACGAACTTGTCTATGACGAGGATTGTACGAGCGCCGGAGAGCATATCGTGAAGATTGTGGGCGTAGGCGAGTACAGCGGCGAATTGGAATTGCCGTTTACGATTCATCGACGGGATATCGGACATATCGAATTTACGATCGAACCGCAGGCATATACCGGAAGTCCGATCGATCCGGTGATCATAGGTATTGACAGCGAGATCAGCGAAGAAGTGCTGGGCGGCGATATTTATGAAACAATTGCAATTCGCAATAATACGGATATCGGGAAGGCGTCCGTGACGTTTCGGGCGGTTGAAACTTCAAATTATATTGGTGAGAGAGAAGTCGAATTTGATATTGTTGCGGCAGATCTGGAAGCCGGATATATTGATTGTTCGGTTATTGAATCGCCGCAGGCATATACCGGAAGCGAGATCTGTCCGGAAGTGGTTCTAACGGATACCAGAAGAAACAGTGACGGAACGGCGCTGGCTGCAAGAGAAGGCGAATTATATACGCTGCAAAAAGACGTGGATTACGAAATTACGTATACCAATAATATCTATCCGAAATTAGAGTCGGACCTTCTGCCTGCAGTGGTGACGATTACGGGTATCGGAAATTATGCGGGAACCCGCACACAGATGTTTGATATACAGGCAGATCTTGCGCTTGCCGATATTGAAGAAATTCCGGGGCAGCCCTATACAGGGGAACCGGTTACACCGGAGCCGGTGGTCCGTCTGGGAGAAAGGCTTTTGGTCAAAGATTTTGATTATACGGTAAGTTATGCCAATAATATAGAACGCGGAACGGCAACCGTTACGGTTACCGCAAAAGAAGGCACGCTTTATACCGGAAGCCAGACGGTTTCGTTCTCGATCAGCAGGGATCTTGCCGGGGCGGAAATTCGTCTGATTGATCGGGCGTTTACTTATACCGGCAGTGAAATCAGGCCGACGGCAGTCGTTGAATTTGAAGGCGGCGTTTTAGCGGCGGGAGTGGATTATGAGCTGGAATATGAAAACAATATCGATGTAGGTACTGCCGCTGTCCTCATTCGCGGAATTAACGGATATGACGGTCTCGGCAGAACGGAATTTGAGATTGTGAAGCGGAGCATTACACGCTGTAAATTTGAAAATGTAGTCGATAAAACATATGCCGGTACGCCGACGAGCCAGAATCTCGTTGTGAAAGACGGGAACAGAAAGCTGACATTAAATAAAGATTATACGGTCGCTTATGCAAACCATGCAAATCCGGGCGCCGCAACGCTTGAGATTTCCGGAATCGGCAATTACGGTGGCATCAAGACGATTCTCTATAAGATCAAAGTGGCCGATATGACAGCCGTAAAGGCGAAGGGAAACGGAGATTATGTGCAGTTAAACTGGACGGAAGTTTCCGGGGCGGACGGTTACGCGGTGTATGATGCAAATGACCGCCTGATCGGAAAGACGACGGCGCTTACGTACCGGCAGAAGGATCTGGATGCGGTGACGACGTATCAGTATAAAGTCCGTGCGTATATTATGGTTGGTTCGGTTACGCATTACGGAGGATTTTCAAACACCGTAAAAGCGACGACTTCCGTTGCAAAACCAAAAGTTACGGTAAAAGCGGGAAAGAGCCGTGCAAAAGTATCCTGGAAGAGAATCCGGGGAGTGAGCGGATATGAAATCTACAGGAGCGAAAAGAAAAAAAGCGGTTATAAGAAAATAAGAACGGCGGCAAAAGCTTCTATTACAAGCTATACCAATAAACGCCTGACGAGTAAGAAGAAGTATTATTATAAAATCCGGGCATATAAAAAGGTCAACGGAAAGAAAGTATACGGGAAATATTCTGCTCCGAAATCAGTAAAGGCGAAATAAGGGATGATCTCATGGAGGAAATATACAGACTGGGGAAGCATGAATTTGCCACCCGGGAAGAATGGGAAGCTGCGAAGAGAGATTTAGACAAAATTGAAAAAATCGTGGGACATTTGGATATTGACGATCCTGAAATTGCAGAAGATCTTTACCATCTGGTCCGCGAAGGAAAGCTTACATTTGAAAGTAAACTGGGAACTATTTTCTTCTGTGATATGTCGGACCGGGTTGCCCAGAACTTTGAACACAAATTGAAAAGAAACCGCGTCCTTCGACAGAAAAAACTTCAAAAAGACGAAGAACTGCAGAAAGAGCGGCAGATCAGACAAAAAGAAACGCAGCAATCCCAGATGTTTAAGATTCTTGGGATTGCCTGCGTGGCATTATCGCTTTTGTGTATTTTGTTTTACGGCTTTTCCGTATACCGGGAACGCAGGGCGGTAAAAAAGTTGGAGGAGGTGCAGCAGCAGAAAAATATCACGCAGGCGCTTGACTGGTATGCGGATCGGATCCGCAGCGAGTCTTCAAAAGAGCAGACATCTGCAGCAGAAGCGCCGCAGGAAGGGCAGGAGACGGTAAAGGCGCCGGAAATTCTGCCGGAATATGTGACGATGCATAACAAATATCCGGATTTGGCAGGATGGATTTATGTGGAAGGCACGCAGATCGATCTTCCGGTTATGCAGACGTCGGATAATGCATATTATCTGGATAAAAATATCGACAAGGCAGAAGACGTGAACGGAACGCTCTTTTTGGACTATCGGGCCGATGTGAAGAAGCCCAGTACAAATCTGATTATATACGGGCACAATATGAAGAGCGGCGCCATGTTCGGCGGTTTGAAACAGTATTTGGAAGAGAGCTATCTGTCCGAACATGATAAGATACAATTTGACAGTATTTATGAAAAACAGATGTATCAGATTATTGCCGTGTGCCTCTCAGACGTGGGGGACGAAGGGTCCTACCGGTATTATAATTTTATTGAGGCAGAAAGCAGTGAGGATTTCCAGAGATTCTTGGAGAATATCCGAACTTGCGCTGTTTACGATAGAACACAGGATGTGACGGAAAGCGACAGCCTATTGACGCTTTCTACCTGCAACAGCTACGTGGAAGACGGAAGGCTTTTTGTCGTAGCAAAAAAAATACAATAGCATGGAAGCTATGGAGTCAGGAGTGAGAAGTATGAAAAAAAATCTAGCAGTACGGGCAGGAGCGATTGCCGTGGTACTAATGGTGGCTTTCTTTTCCATTTTACCGGAATTTGTAAATGCGGAAGGGGACGATCCGAAACCACTGGCGGAATCCGAATTGGCAGCGGAAACGTCGAAAGATGATATCACGGACGGGCTGCCGGCAATTGATGCAGCCGACGGGGAAGAGCCGGGCGAGAATGCGGGAGAAAGTGATTTGCCGGATTTGGAAATACCGGATGAAACGACGCCGGATGTAGATGTACCGGATACGGAGATTGAAAACACGGAAACGCCGGATACAGAAACACCGGATACGGAAACGCCGGATACGGAGGAGCCTTCCGAAGATTCGTCTGAGAAAGAAGATCCCAAGGGCGACGGATCCGAAAAACCGGAAGAGCCGGGTACAGAAAATCCGGGTACGCAGACGCCTCCGGAACAAAATCCGGAAGACAGCGCTGCGGATTCTCAGCCGGTAGATAACAGTCAGCCGCCTGCAGGTTCGGCGTCGGGCGTCATGGACACGGTAGAAGATTATCTGGCACTTTTAGATGAATCACAGATTTCACCGGAAAAGAGAACGTCGATTCAAAACCGGTTGGAAACTATGGATATGGAAGAAATAGCCGACAAATTTAATAGCGACGAAAAGGATTTTGTGATCGACGGAACGACGGTAACAGGATACACGGGAGCAGGCGGCTATATCAAGATTCCCGATCAGATTACGGCGATCGGAGACGGAGCATTTGCAGGAAATAATACGATTCTCGGCGTAAGTTTTCCGGGGGCGCTGCAGAGTATCGGAAGCTCGGCATTTAACGGCTGTACGAACTTAGAGGCGGTAGCCATTCCGGATTCCGTAACAAGCGTAGGCGATTCCGCATTTGCAAACTGTACCGCGCTTGCAAACGTATCGATCGGCGCGGGTACCGGAACGATAGTATCCAATGAATTTAATAACTGCAGCAGCTTACAGAGCGTGGCGGTTCCTGAGGGAATTTCCAGCATTGGAGCAGGAGCGTTTGGAAATTGTGCGAATTTGGGAAGTATTTCCCTTCCGTCTACCCTGGCGTCTCTTGACCGGAATGCGTTTGCAGGAGATGTGAATCTTGCGTCGATTTCGGTGGCGAGCGGAAGTTATTCTTCTTATGACGGATGCGTGTATACGGCGGACGGCAGTCAGTTACTGCTTTGTCCTCAGGGTAAGACAGGAATAGCTTTTTCACCGGAGATGGCAGCGATCGCGTCAGGAGCGTTTTCCGGCTGCGGATATCTTTTGTCGGCGGTAGTACCAGATGCGACGGATGTCATAGAGGCTAATGCATTCAGCGGAAGCGCGATACAGTCTGTTACGATTCCGACCGGAGTTACTTCCATCGGTTCACAGGCAGGCTGGGTTCCGAACGTTGTATTCGGATACAGTGGATCTACGGCTGAAAAATGGGCAAACGATAATCATTATGTGTTTGAAAGCTTAAACGGTTCCAACGATGAGAATGGAACGCCGATCGAAGACGAACATATCGAAGATCCAGAAGGCGGGCAGAACTCGGGCGATGTGACACAAACGGGAAGCAATACGCCGGGCGTCAATGCATCTTCTTCTGCATCGGGAAGCGGACAGACGGCTGCAATTTCAAGAAATGCGGGAAACAGGAATAATGCATCCACTCCTAAGACCGGCGTGGAAGATTATGGAATTTACTTCTTGTTTGCATCTATTTTCCTGATCGGAGTCGGGTTGTTTGCATACAGCAGAAAGCTGCGCCTGGATCACAACAGATAGGGCAAAAGCCTTCCGAAGAATAAAAAAGAATATATTCACATAAAAAATATGTCGGCACATCGTTGTGCCGACATATTTTTTTAAGCGTTCTGTTCTAATGCGAGACGGCAGGCCTTGGCAAGCTGGTCGCCGCAGGACGTATTCTTAAAGCCGCAGCGGATACCGCCGATCCGTTTTTCGATTTCATCGACCGTCATGCCTTCGACTAGCTGCGGGATTGCTTTTAGATTGCCGTCGCATCCGCCGACGAATTTGACATTGTGAACGACATTGCCGTCCAATTCCAGTTCGATCTGAGAGGAACAGGTGCCTTTCGTATGATACGTATATTTCATATGCAGCATCTCCTTTGTATATCGTATTATATGGTTACGGAAAATAGTATAGCATATTTTTCGCTCCTATTCTCAAAAAGTTAACAAATCATTCACGGTTTTCTCTATTGTTTATGCCAAAAGAACGTGGTACAATATACGTTGTGCGTAGAGAAAAAGAAATCGATAGGAGTAACTTATGAGTGCATTTACAAAACTTTTCGGTACACATAGTGAACGGGAATTAAAAAGAATCAAACCGACTGTGGATAAGATCCTTTCTTACCGTGATGCGATGGGAGCATTGACGGACGAGCAGCTTCGGGATAAAACAAAGGAATATAAGAAGAGGTTTCAGGAAGGGGAGACGTTGGACGATCTTCTTCCGGAGGCATTTGCAACCGTACGGGAAGCGGCAAGGCGCGTACTGAATATGGAACATTATAAAGTTCAGCTGATCGGCGGAATCATACTGCATCAGGGACGTATTGCAGAGATGCGTACCGGAGAGGGAAAGACGCTGGTTTCGACGTTGCCGGCATATCTGAATGCATTGGAAGGGAAAGGCGTCTGCATTGTCACGGTCAACGATTATCTGGCGAAGCGTGATGCGGAATGGATGGGACAGGTTCACGAGTTTTTGGGCCTGAAAGTAGGCGTTGTTTTAAATGCCATGGACAATGACGAGAGACGGGACGCTTATAACTGTGATATCACTTATATTACGAACAATGAACTGGGCTTTGATTACTTAAGGGACAATATGGTAATCTACAAAGAGCAGCTGGTACAGAGAGGGCTGCATTATGCCATCATCGACGAGGTAGACTCCGTATTGATCGACGAGGCGAGAACGCCGCTGATTATTTCCGGACAAAGCGGAAAATCGACGCGTTTATATGAAGCCTGTGATATTCTTGCCCAGCAGATGACGCGCGGAGAAGAAGACCATGAGTTTTCCAAAATGGACGCCATTATGGGGGTTGAAGTAGAAGAAAGTGGAGATTTTGTTGTCAATGAAAAGGATAAAATCGTAAATCTGACGCAGGAAGGCGTCAGAAAAGTCGAGCAGTTTTTCCGGATCGACAACCTGGCGGACGCCGATAACCTGGAGATCCAGCATAATATTATTCTGGCGCTGCGCGCACATTACCTCATGTTCAAAGATCAGGATTATGTCGTAAAAGACGATGAGGTGCTCATCGTAGATAAATTTACCGGACGTATTATGCCGGGACGCCGGTATTCCGACGGTCTGCATCAGGCAATCGAGGCAAAAGAACATGTAAAGGTGAAGCGGGAAAGCAAGACTCTGGCAACGATCACGTTCCAGAACTTCTTTAATAAATTTGAGAAAAAATGCGGTATGACAGGTACTGCGCTGACGGAAGAAAAAGAATTCCGCGATATTTACAGTATGGACGTTATTGAGATTCCAACCAATGTTCCGGTACAGAGGAAGGATCTTCAGGATGTGGTATATAAGACCAAAAAAGAAAAGTTCCATGCAGTATGCGACGCGGTAGAGGAAGCCCACGCAAAAGGGCAGCCGGTATTAGTCGGCACGATTACGATCGAAATATCGGAAGAGATCAGCAAAATGTTAAAACGCAGAGGGATTCCGCACAATGTATTAAATGCGAAATTTCATGAGCTTGAGGCGGAAATCGTAGCGCAGGCCGGGCAGCATGGCGCCGTTACGATTGCGACGAATATGGCGGGGCGCGGTACGGATATCAAACTCGACGACGAGGCAAAAGCAGCCGGAGGACTTAAAATCATCGGTACGGAACGCCATGAATCCAGGCGAATTGACAACCAGCTGCGCGGGCGTTCCGGACGTCAGGGAGATCCGGGCGAATCCCAGTTTTATATTGCGCTGGAAGACGATCTGATGCGTCTGTTCGGTTCCGAAAAGCTGATGGGTATATTCAATACGCTGGGTGTTCCGGATGGTGAGCAGATTCAGCATAAAATGCTTTCCGGTGCAATCGAAAAAGCACAGAGCAAGATCGAATTCAATAACTTCGGCATCCGTAAAAACCTGCTGGAGTACGATCAGGTTATGAACGAGCAGAGAGAAATTATATACGCGGAACGTCTGCGTGTATTAAATGGGGAAAGCATGCGCGACGTGATCTTTAAGATGATCACAGACCGTGTGGAAGCCGCTGTAGATACCTGCATTTCAAGCGAACTTGCTTCCGACGCATGGGATCTGAAAGAACTGAATGAGATTCTGCTTCCGATGATTCCGATGGAACCGGTTACGCCGGATGTGACAGAAGGCATGAAAAACAGCAAAGAGCTGAAACATCTGTTAAAAGAACAGGCAGTCAAGCTCTATGAAGCGAAGGAAACGGAATTTCCGGAGCCGGAACAGTTCCGGGAGCTGGAACGCGTCGTCCTGCTGAAAGTAATCGACCGCAGATGGATGGATCATATTGACGATATGGATCAGCTGCGGCAGGGCATTGGTTTACAGGCATACGGACAGAGAGATCCTTTGGTAGAGTATAAGATGAGCGGATTTGACATGTTTGACGGCATGATCGCCAGCATTCAGGAAGATACGATTCGTCTGCTCTATCATGTCAAGATCGAGCAGAAAGTGGAACGGGAGCAGGTGGCAAAAGTGACCGGTACCAACAAAGATGATTCTTCCGGGAACGCTCCGAAAAAACGCAGCAAAGCCAAAGTATATCCAAATGATCCGTGTCCGTGCGGAAGCGGCAAAAAATATAAACAGTGCTGCGGCAGAACTGCAAAATAACAGGCGGATCCTGCAGCGGGAAAAGGAGAGGCATATGATAGAAAGAGAAAGTTTTGGGCAAGACGGGCTTGGGAACAGCGTCGAAGCAATTACCATTTCCAATCAAAACGATACGCGCGTAAAGATTGCGTCTCTCGGTGCGACCATCATATCGTTTGCACGCAGAGACAAAAACGGAAAGATGCAGGATATTGTGCTCGGTTACGATGACGCTTCGGATTATCTGGAACAGAACGAATATTATTTCGGAGCTACTGTGGGAAGAAATGCAAACCGTATTTCCGGAGCAAAGCTCACCATAGGCGGTGTGGAATATACACTGGAAGCAAACAGCGGCGGAAATAATCTGCACAGCGGCAGCAACGGCATCAGCCATAGAGTATGGGAAGTTGCAGAAACAGATGAAAAAGAGAATTCGGCAACGTTTCAGATTTTCAGCGGGGATTTGGAACAGGGATTTCCCGGAAACATGACGATCCGGACGACATTTCGACTGACAGAGGACGATGCGCTTCATATTTCCTATGAGGCTGTTTCTGATCGGGATACAATTGCGAACTTTACGAATCATAGTTATTTTAATTTATCGGGACATGACAGCGGATATATCGGACGGCAGAAATTAAAGATCTATGCAGATGAATTTACGCCGCTTACGCAGACGGGTTCGATCCCGACAGGGGAAATCCGCCCGGTGAAAGGGACGCCGCTGGATTTTACAGAGTTTAAGGCGTTTGACGGAGAATTCGACAGCGACTATGATCAGATTGTATACGTCCGGGGCTTCGACCACAATTTCTTACTGAAGAATAACGGAAAGTTAGAACTGATGGCGGAAGCCGTATCCGAAGAGACGGGGATTCATCTGTATGCGTATACGGATTGTCCCGGCGTGCAGCTTTATACAGGTAACTTTATAAAAGAACATCGGGGAAAGGCAGGCGCCGTATACAAAGAGCGCCATGGGTTCTGCCTG
Source organism: Lachnospiraceae bacterium (assembly GCA_011959925.1). Taxonomy (GTDB): domain Bacteria; phylum Bacillota; class Clostridia; order Lachnospirales; family Lachnospiraceae; genus Roseburia_B. The sequence continues at coordinate 50,415 of BLMD01000418.1, read as the reverse complement.
GAAGCCCAGTATGTTCCGGATGCCCCCAATCAGACAGCCTTTGTTACGCCGTTGTTAAAGGCGGGAGACGTATACCGGTCGGAAACGGTCTATCGCTTAACTTTAGACAATATATAAACAATATATAAATAGGAATATCCGAATGATTCTGGCTCCTTAATCCAAAGGAGCCAGAATTTGCTTTGCGGTTTCAGGTATTTTCAGTAAAACAGGAAGCAGGGAACAGCATATGACGATTCCGGTCACGCCCTGTAATATATTAAAGGGGATGCCGGTTGCGGCAGATCCGATTCCCGCATAGAGCGCGGCTTTTGTAAAGCCGCCGGAACCGAACGCTGCCAGACATGTTTCATAGAGAAAATAACCGGTTACCATAATGGTTTCACCGATCAATCCGCTTGTTACGGCACGTATCTGGCTGCTGCGCGGACTTTTTTTGCGTCTTCCCATATGGAACAACAACCCGCAGGAGCCTGCCGTAAACGCTTTGATGAAAAATGTAGCCGGCGCCCAGGACGCATACCCTGAAAATATATCCGAGAGCATAGAACCTGCGCCCGCGGCGAGTGCACCTGCGGCAGGACCTAAAACGATGCCGGATAAAAGAACCATTCCGTCGCCCAAATGTATATAGCCAAATGTAGGCGTGGAAATTTTGATCACCATAGTTGCAATGCAGGTGAAGGCGGTCATCAGTGCGGCGATCACCAGCTTTTTTGTAGTATAGTTCATAACGACGTTCCTCCTTGTGTTTGTTTCATTTATCATATGCATAAAGTGGCTTGTGATAAATAGCCAGTTTTTTGAAATTTAACCATGCCAGAAGAGCTCTGGAAGAATCTGTTCACCAGAATTTATTTGACATTTTGGCTTAAAAGTGGTATTTTAGTTAACAGATAAGCATAAAAGGAAAGAGACATTTGAGAGGGGAACATGACAAAGCAACAGATACTGATCGTTGATGATGAAGAAATAAACCGACTGATATTAGATGGAATGTTTGAGGGGGAAGGATATGATAAACTTGAGGCTGCCAACGGGCAGGAGGCCATTTATCATATTGAAAACAGCCACGATATCGTATTGATTTTACTTGATATTATTATGCCGGTACTGGATGGATTTAAAGTTCTTGAATATATGCAGGAACGGAAGCTGTTAGATGAGATTCCGGTGATACTGATTACGAGTGAAACAATTGGGGACAGTGAGGATCGGGCATATTCATACGGAGTAGCCGATGTCATACATAAGCCTTTTTATCCATATATTGTTAAAAAGAGATGCAAGAATATCATAGAGCTGTATCAGAATAAACAGAACATGAAGATGCGCCTGAAAGAGCAGGAAAAAGAGATTTTGGCGCAGCAGAAGGAAATCAACGACAACAATGAGTTTGTCATTGATGCCCTTAGTTCCGTAATTGAATCCAGAAATGCAGAGACAGGAGACCATACCAAGCGTATCAAGCTGTTTACAAAAATTATACTCAAATACTTAAAAGAGTATTTCCCGAAATATGAGATTACAGATTTGCAGGCGGATCTGATCACCCGGGCATCCGTTTTACATGATATAGGAAAAATAGGTATTCCGGACGCTATTTTGTTAAAACCCGGGCGTTTGACAGATGAAGAATTTGATATTATGAAATCGCATACGACGATAGGCTGCGATATACTGGAGAAATTTTACAGGAACCAGACAAGTGAATTTGATCAATATTGTTATGAAATATGCCGATTTCATCATGAAAGATGGGATGGCAGGGGATATCCTGACCATCTGGCAGGGGATGAAATTCCTATCAGTGCTCAGATTGTTGCCATAGCAGATGTTTATGATGCCTTAATAAGCCCCAGGGTGTATAAAAGTCCATATTCAAAAGATGAAGCATATGAAATGATCATGAATGGAAAGTGCGGTCAATTCCCGCCGGACATACTGGAATGTTTCAGGCTTGCAAAAGAGGATTTTTTCGTCACTATGGAAAGTAGTGATATGTTTAATTTTTCGTAATACCGAAAGCATATAGCAGGCAGCAAAGAAATATAGATATATATTTTTTGCTGCCCCTTTTTGGCTTTTACAGGAGGGAACTATGGGATTAAGCGAAAACAGTCTGTTTCCTGTGGAACATGCACTGGAGATGATGATTTTTTTTTGACGGTTTCGGAAAGATTACATACGGAAATGCTGCGGCGATGAAAAAATTGGAATATGGAGAAGATCTGTGCGGCAAATATATTTATGATATATTTCCAAACGAATTTTTTCGGGACAGAGCGACGTTTCAGACAGACGCTGCGCTTGACGGAAACGTGCAGAAACTTTCGGCTTATCGAAAGAACATGACCTGTTTTCCGGTGGAAGCAAAGATTTTGAAGGATCATTCGGATACCGGAGGATATCTTTGCATGGCGAATGATATTCTGGAAAAGGAATTTTTAAACAAAGAAGTCGATCAGGTACGCAGAGAAGCGGCAGAAGCGCTGAAAGTCAAATCGGAATTTGTCGCAAATGTGACGCATGAACTGCGGACGCCGGTAAACGGCGTTCTGGGCAATGTAAAAGAACTGCTTGCAGAAGAGCTGGAGCAGCAGATCAAAAAACCGCTTTTGACAATCGAGCGCTGCTGTGACGATATGAATAAAATCATAAATAATATTTTGGATTTTTCCAAGCTGGAAGCGGGAAAATTCACGTTAGAACCGCGTAAATTTCATTTCAGAAACATGATGGATTATGTAAAAGCCAGCCACAGCAATAAAATTACCGAAAAAGGGCTGGGATTTTTTGTGACAGTTTCTCCGCAGATACCGGAATATATCATCGGAGACGAGCTGCGTATCGTACAGATTCTGGGAAATCTTTTGTCTAACGCCAGGAAATTTACTTCTGTCGGTAAAATTACGCTTGAGGCGGTTCGGACAGCCCAGGTAAACGATAAGATCGAGTTGTTTTTTATGGTCAAGGACACCGGAATCGGAATCGACGAATCCGACAAAGATAAATTGTTTCAAAGTTTTTCTCAGGTAGACGCCTCTATTTCCAGAAAATACGGAGGCACGGGACTGGGACTGAATATTTCCAAGCAGCTCGTAGAACTGATGGGCGGCAGGATTGAGGTGGAAAGCGAAAAAAACAGGGGAAGCAATTTTTCTTTTTCCGTATGGGCAGGTGTTTGTGAGGAGGATGCTGCAGCTTTAAAAGAGACGGCAGTTCCCTTGTATACGGCGGATGGGGCGATTGCTTCCGATGAAGAGCATGATTTTTTAAACATGAAAAAATTCGGTACGCCGGAAAATAAGGAAAGTTTAAAGAACAACCTTTCCAAACTGATTCTCTGTGTAGAAATGAACAACTGGGAGAAAGCAGAGATGTTTATGGATACCGTAAAACAGCTGACCGAAGGCGCTCCGCGGGAAGTGGGACGCGTCGTGCTTCGGCTTAAAATGGCGATCCAAAAAGAGAATTATGATAAAATAACGGCAGAATTTGAAGCGCTGAATCATTTCCTGAATTAAAAGAGGTGTAGAAATGTTATATCAAAGCGGAGGTACAGGTCAGGAGACAATTTTTATAGTAGACGATGTAGAGACAAACAGGTTGATTCTCGAAGAGATTATAAAGAATATGGGATGCCAGCCGCTTTTACTGGAAAACGGGGAACAGGCATTGGAGGCGGCGCATAAAGTGCTGCCGCAGCTGATTCTGACAGATATTTCCATGCCCGGAATGGACGGATACGAGCTGTGCAGAAGATTAAAGGAAGACGAACGAACAAGGGATATTCCGGTTATATTTATTTCGGCGTTCGATCATCCGGAAGATATTGTAGAGGGACTCTCTCTTGGAGGAGAAGACTACATAACGAAGCCCTTTGTACCGGAAGTCATTGAAGCGCGCGTCGGCGTCAGATTAAGGCTGGGAGAAGCAAAACGCGAACTTTTGGAAATGAACCGGAGGCTTCAGGTTTCTGTCAGCGAGCAGCTAAAGCAGATGGAACAGGAAAAGAGAAATATTTTATATGCGCTGGGAGAGATTGCGGCGCATCATGCGGGATATCAGAAAAACCGTGTGGAACGGATGAAACGCAATTGCAGGATCTTAGCGCAGGGTATGCAGCTTTCACCGTTGTTTGAAGATAAAATTTCGGACGCATTTGTGGATACGATCGAGTTGGCGGTTCCTCTCTGCGATATAGGAAAAATTGCAATTTCAAAAGAAATTCTGCAAAATAAGGAGCCGCTGACGGAAGAAGAAAAAGGTGTGTTAAGGACGCATACGCAAATCGGCGCAAAGTTTTTAACGGATCTTTATGTGAACAGCGATTACAATGACTTTGTGGGAGCGGCAATCCAGATGATACGCCATCATCATGAAAACTGGGACGGAAGCGGATATCCGGACGGCTTGTCAAAAGACGAGATCCCGCTTATGGCGCAGATTGCCGCTGTAGTAGAAATGTTCTGTACTCTGACGGAAGACGAAGGCTGCAGTAAGGACGCGGCTTTAAAACAGATGAAGCAGAATGCAGGGACAAAAATTAATCCTGATATTTTTGAAATATGTTGCATGATTTCACGTCAGCTCTGCTGATCATGCAATTGTAGGATACTCTGTGAGAACGCTTTGCACTAGCGGCTCGTACAGGGATGCCTTATGGTACAAATAATGAGGGAGGAATGCAGTTTTGATCACGGATGAGGAGTTTCAGAGAATTTCGGTTTATATGAAGGCGAATTACGGTATCGATCTGAGCCAGAAGAAGGTAATTATCAACGGACGTTTGGAGAATTATCTCAGGAAAGGCGGTTATGGCAGCTGTACCGAGTATTTAAATGCCCTGGGGACTGACAAGACCGGTACATTGGAAAAAATGCTGGTCAATCTTCTGACGACAAATCATACATATTTTATGAGGGAATTTGAGCATTTTGAATACTTCAGAAAAGAAGTGCTTCCGTGGCTGAAGAAAAAACAGGAAAGACAGAAGGATCTAAGGATCTGGTGCGGCGCAGCGTCTACGGGAGAAGAACCTTATATGATCGCCATGGTATTGGATGATTATTTCGGTCTGGAACGGGAGCAATGGGATAAGCGGATTCTTGCAACCGATATTTCGACAAAAGTTCTGCAGCAGGCAGTTGCCGGGGTTTACAGCGCAGAGCAGTTAAAAAACCTTCCGGAAAAGTGGAAAAGGCATTTTTTTAAACCGGTTGCCGGGGGCAGTCAGTATATGATCACGGACGATCTGAAATCGCAGGTTTTATTCCGTCAGTTCAATTTGATGGATCCTTTTCCTTTTAAAAGAAAAATGCATACTATATTTTTGCGCAATGTTATGATATATTTTGATGAGAAGACAAAACGGGATCTTCTGCAAAAGGTATACAATTATATGGAACCGGGGGGATATCTGTTTATCGGGACAACAGAGACCCTTGACAGAAGCAGCGTTCCGCTTGAGATAATTAAACCGTCAATTTTCAGAAAAAAGGAAGGAAAAAACTAGATGTATGCAATACGAGCGATTCGAGTTCTGATCGTAGAAGATTCTGCGGTATTCCGGGAGCTTTTGATCCAGAATCTAAGCAGGGATCCGGCAATACAGATTGTAGCAACGGCAAAAGACCCCTATGAGGCAAGAGACGCGATCGTCAAATATAAACCGGATGTTATGACGTTGGACGTAGAACTTCCTAGAATGAGCGGGATTGAGTTTTTGCGGAAGCTGATGCCGCAGTATCCGCTTCCGGTTGTTGTGATCAGCGCCCTCAGCGATAAAGTATTTGACGCGCTGAATGCAGGGGCGGTTGATTTTGTAGCAAAGCCGGCGGTGACAAACCGTATGCAGCTGGAAGATTTTATCCGAAACGAGCTGTTAGTGAAAATCAAAATTGCTTCCACGGCGAAGATCGGCAACATCAAAAAGACGGTGATGAACCAGCAGCAGCAGCCTCTTTCTGCAAAAGGAAAAAACAATATCGTCGCGATCGGCGCTTCTACCGGAGGTACGGAGGCTATTTTGGCCGTAGTAAAGGAATTCGGAACCGATATCCCGGGCGTTGTAGCGACGCAGCATATGCCCGTGGGATTTACCGGTATGTATGCAAAGCGATTGAATGATCAGTGCCGTATCCAGGTAAAGGAAGCGCAGACCGGTGACAGAGTTATGCCGGGGCGCATGCTTCTCGCCCCGGGCGGCGACGAGCATATGCATCTGGTAAAAGTAAACGGCGTTTATCAGGTAGAATGCAGAAAAGGCCCGAAGGTGAACGGCCATTGTCCCTCTGTGGATGTATTGTTTGAATCTGTTGCGAAAACGGCGGGCGCCGGCGCAGTCGGTATTATTCTGACAGGAATGGGCGGCGATGGAGCGAAAGGGCTGCTTGCCATGCGAAGAGCCGGCGCAAAAACAATCGGACAAGACGAATCGACGTGTATTGTTTATGGAATGCCCAAAGTTGCATATGATCTGGGAGCCGTGCAGTATCAGGAAAAACTGACCGATATTGCGGGAAGGACGTACGCATTATTAAATAAAATGTAAAGGAGAACGAATATGAAAATTTTGTTGGCGGAAGATGATTTTGTAACAAGAAAATTTATGGTGAATTTCCTGTCAAAGTACGGCGAGTGTGATGTTACTGTGGATGGTATGGAAGCGGTGGATGCGTTTATGATGGCGTTGGAAGACGGAGAGCCGTATGATCTGGTCTGCCTGGATATCATGATGCCGGTTATGGACGGATATCAATCATTGGTAGGTATTCGTAATCTGGAAAAAGAAAGGAATATTCCGGAAGACCAAGCAGTTAAAGTTATTATGACGACTGCCCTGAATGATGAAAAAAATGTAAAAATGGCGTTTGAGCTGGGGTGTACGATTTATTCCGGCAAGCCGATTGATCAGGGCAGGTTTGAGCAGGCGCTTAAGAAACTGAATCTGATTTAGTGTTCGGAGGCGCATCACATAGATAAGACTACGCAGGAAAGGAGAAACATATGGCTGAAGAATTTAATACAGAGGGTATGTTAGACGTATATCTGTTTGAGAATCAGCAGCTTCTGGAACAGCTTCAGGAAATTGTTCTGGACCAGAAGGACGAGGAATGTTTTGATGAAGACAGCATCAACGAGATATTTCGGACGATGCATACCATTAAAGGGTCCTCCGGCATTATGATGTTTGATAATATTACGGCAGTGTCCCATAAACTGGAAGACGTCTTTTATTTTTTAAGAGAAGCGCATCCGGATAATGTTCCTCATATGGAACTTGTGGAACATGTGCTGGAAGTGGAGGACTTTATTTCGGGAGAACTGGAGAAGATTCAAAACGGAGATCCGGTAGACGGAGACTCTTCGGAAATCGTAGCGAATCTTGACGAGTTTTTGACCGCAATCAAAGGCGGGAAAAAAGAAAAAGGCAAAGAAACCGAAATCTCCGGAAATGTTCATAAAGAACCGAAACAATTTTATATTGCGCCTGTTGCGACGGACGACAGCCGTTTTTACAAGATTTTTATCACGTTTTCTCCGGAAACGGAAATGGCAAATGTTCATGCGTATAAGATTGTGTACGCACTGAAAGAAGTTGCGGAAGATCTTTTGTATTCGCCGGAGGATATTATTTCGGATGAAAGCTGCGCGGAACCGATTTTACAGGACGGATTTAAAATCCTTCTGCAGACGCAGAGCGGAAAAGAAGACGTTCGGGATATTATCGGCGTAGGATATGAGATTGAAAAAGTAGATATTTTTGAATGCAAGGCAGATGAGTTTTTCCGGGGATTTGATTTTGGTGAGGACGGACCGCAGATCGACCTGGAATCCAGCGTAGAAGATATTGAATCAAAAGCGCAGAATTCCGGTAAAGATGAAAAAGAGCCTGGCAAGAAAGAAAAAGGTTCCAAAATGGCTCCGGGAGATTTTGTCATTGAATCCAAGGAACCCGGTAAGCAGAAAAAGCTTGCAAGAGATAAACCGAAAGCAGAAAAATCTTCGTTCATCAGCGTCAATGTCAGCAAAATGGATCAGCTGATGGATTTGATCGGGGAATTGGTTATTTCGGAATCTGTCGTTTTACAGAATCAGGATCTTAAAGTTCCCGGGCTGAATCTGGATAATTTTAATAAAGCGGCGACACAGATGTCCAAGATTTCTACGGATCTGCAAAACGTAATCATGTCGATGCGAATGGTTCCGCTGACGAATACGTTCCAGAAGATGAACCGTATCGTATTCGATGTATCCAGAAAACTGGGCAAGGATATTGAATTTGAAATGGTCGGGGAGCATACGGAAGTAGATAAAAATATCATTGAGCATATTTCCGATCCTCTGATGCATATGGTTAGAAATGCAGTAGACCACGGAATTGAGACAAACGAAGAGCGCGAGCAAAGCGGTAAAACAGAAAAGGGAAAGGTTACGCTTTCCGCAAAGACGGAAGCCGGAAAAGTATGGATCAGCGTCGAAGACAACGGAAAAGGACTCGACAGAGATAAGATCCTCCAGAAAGCAAAGAAGCAGGGCTTATTAGAGGAAGGAAAACCGGAGTCGGCTTATACGGATAAAGAGGTCTTCCAGTTTATCACCATGGCGGGATTTTCCACAAATGAGCAGGTGACCGAATATTCGGGGCGCGGCGTTGGCATGGACGTGGTTGTTCAGAATATTCAGGAAATCAGCGGTATGCTGGATATTGACAGTACACCTGGATGCGGCAGCACGATGAGCCTGAAAATTCCCCTTACTCTTGCGATTATCAATGGTATCGTAGTAGAAACCGGAGACGCTTCTTTTGTAGTGGAAATCGGTGTGATCAAAGAATTTGTCCGCGTAAAAGAAGATATGATGATTCATGAACCGAACGGAGACGAATACATAATGATCCGCGGCGAATGTTTCCCGGTGCTTAAGCTGGGCGAATGGTACGGTATGGAGGAAAGCAGTTACCGGCAATCCGTAGAAGACGGAATGATGCTGATCATTGAAATAGAAGACAGGAAAATCTGTCTTTTGGTGGATCGGCTGATCGGAGAGCAGGAGATTGTTGTAAAACCAATTCCTTCTTATATTAAGAAAGTCAAAGGACTTTCCGGCTGTACGCAGCTTGGGGACGGCAGCATAGCCTTGATCCTGGACCCTGCCGGATTAATTTAAAACGATAGAAAGGAAGGGGTAGATCCATATGGATGAATTAAGAAAGTTGAATGAGGATGAGCTGCTGGATATTTCAGACGAGGATGATACACAAAAAAGTAAGTACATGACTTTTAAATCCGGAAACGAACATTTCGGACTGGGAATTCAGTATGTCAATGAAATTATTCAGATTCCCTCAATTACGGCTATTCCCAGAACAGAAGATTATATTAAGGGCTTGATCAATCTGAGAGGAAAAATTATTCCCGTAATCGATGTTCGTCTTCGGTTTAAACAGGAGCCGTTTGAATATGACGACAGAACCTGTATCATTGTTATTATTGTAAATTCTGTGGCTGTGGGCCTGATCGTAGAACAGATTGCCGAAGTGATTGAAATCAAGGAAGAAAATATTCTTCCGCCGCCGAAGGCCGGGCGTTTGGATAAGACGGATCACAGGTTTGTATATGGTATTGCCAGGGTAGGTAATTCTGTAAAATTACTGTTAGACCCTGATAAGTTGCTGAATGACGATGATCTTTCAGCGATTGAGCAGTCGAACAACATGGTTTCAGTAAAAGAATGAGAGGTAGAGACATGAAAAACGTAAAGATGAAAACAAGATTAATTGTGGGATTTTTTATTCCCATCGTGCTTACAGTCATTAATGCTGTAATCGGAGTATGGTCTACAAGGCATACGAGCAGTGTGGTACAGAGTATGTATGCGGATGAGTATGCGACGGTTGAGGAGACATTACATGAAATCGGCGCAGATGGTGAAAAAAGCGAGATTTTGCTGAATGCGATTACCGGAGAGATCACGGCGAGCGTAGAAAACCTTAATAAGCTGGCAAATCAGTTGAACATCATCAGCATTGTTCTGATCGTGATTTCCATTGTAATTACGTTGGTGATTGCTTTATCGATTATTAAGGCCATTATGATTTCCGTAAGGCAGCTTTCCGATGCTGCAAAGGATATTGCAATGGGACGTGTAGATATTGAACTTGTGAAACACAACAATGACGAATTTGGCGACTTGGTTGACGAATACAAGCAGGTCATCGACAATATCAAATATCAGGCGCAGATTGCAGAAGAAGTATCTCAGGGTAATCTTACGATTACCGTAAATCCGAAATCTTCGGAAGATTTACTTGGAAATTCTCTGAAAAAATTGGTGGAAGACAATTTATCTACGCTTTCCAACATCAGCGATGCGGGTACGCAGGTTACGATCAGTTCTTCTCAGGTGGCAAGCGCAAGCCAGGCACTGGCACAGGGCTCTACGCAGCAGGCAAGTGCAATCGAAGAAATTACGGCGTCTATTGACGAGATCGCAGATAAAACAAAACAGAATGCTGAGCAGGCAAATGAGGCGGCAGGTCTTGTGCTTCATGCAATTGAAGATGTGAAAAAAGGAAATCAGCAGATGGAAGACATGGTCAATGCAATGCAGGATATCAATCAGTCCTCCGAGAGCATTTCCAAAATTATTAAAACAATCGACGACATTGCGTTCCAGACCAATATTCTTGCATTAAATGCTGCAGTAGAAGCTGCAAGAGCAGGAGAAGCCGGAAAAGGATTTGCAGTTGTTGCGGAAGAAGTCAGAAGCCTTGCAGCAAAGAGCGCGTCTGCAGCAAAAGAAACGGCAGAAATGATCGAAGACTCGATTTCAAAAGTCAGCTTGGGATCTCAGATTGCAGATGATACGGCGCGTGCATTAGAAGCAATCACGAAAGTGGTACAGGAGAGCGAAGTAATCATCAATGGTATTGCGGAATCTTCCAATTATCAGGCAACTGCAGTTGCACAGATCGAGCAGGCGATCTCACAGGTGTCTCAGGTTGTGCAGACAAACTCTGCAACCAGCGAAGAATGTGCGGCAGCCAGTGAAGAATTGTCCAATCAGGCATCCAAGATGCGCGATATGCTTTCTATCTACAACTTAAGAGGAGGACATTCAGAAACTTCGTTTAAAGTGTCTTCTCCGGTCTCTGAAGATAATGTCAATGAACAGGTGATTTCTTTAGAGGATGATTTTGGAAAATATTAAGATGAGGGGGCACAGGGGCAATCGTTCCTGTGCCTGTCTGTTTTCGGCGGTAAAAAGTATAGTATATACGGAATGTGAGGTGTTTTCATGACATTATTTGAGGAATTAAAGCAACTGGGAGTGGATATCGACGGAGGTCTCAAGCGTCTGGCCGGTAATGAAAAGCTGTATCAGCGCCTTTTGGGTTCTTTCGTAAAGACGATTGAGACGAATTGTGTGAAACCGGATTTTGAGGCAGCGGATTGTACGGAAACAATCGAGAAAGCGCATGCCATTAAAGGGACTGCAGGTAATCTTTCCATTACCCCGCTGTATGAGTCTTATACGGAAATTTTAAAGCTGCTCCGCGGGGGAGAAGCAGAGAAAGCCAGACAGGTGCTGAACGATATTTTGCCGGTGCAGGAAGAGATTATCTGCTGCATCAAAAAGCATATGGAGTAATTCTGTCAGTTGACTGATGTAATGGAGAAAAAAGATGGATAAAAAAGTGATAAGATTTTTCAGACGCAGTATTATCAGTGTGATTTTAATCTGCATTGCGGTATTTTTCAGCCTGACGGTATTTATGGCACATAAGACAGAGCAGTCCATTGAAGAAATCAGCAATATCTACATGTCTGAAATGAATCAGCAGATTCAACAGAAATTCAGGTCGATCATTCGACTGCGTTTGGATCAGGTAGAAGGAATTATCAAACGGACTGCGTTGGATACGGTAAGGACGAATCAGGAGCTTTTGCAGGAGCTGCAGGTCAGCGGGGAAATCCGTAATTTCACCTTTTTGGGATTATATGGGGAAACAGGCAATTTGGAAGTGATCTATGGGGATTCTGTTGAAATTTTTGATACGAAAGAGGATATTCTCCGTACGTTAAAGGCAAACGGCGATTTAGTGACTTATGGACAGAAAGACAACGGAGAAAAAGTTCTACTGCTTGGAAAACAGACTTCTTACAAAATGGAACAGGGTATGAAAAGCACAGCGATCATTGCCGGAATATCCATGGAATATCTGAACAAGGAACTTTTTTTGGAAGAGAATGATGCGGTGGCGTATTCACATATTATTGACAAAAACGGAAATTTTGTCGTCCGCAATTCCGACGCGTTTCGAGAAAGTTATTTTGAACGCATCCGAGAGGTCTACGAAGAATTGGACGGAAAACAGCCGGAAGATTATGTGGAGGAGTTAGCGGACGCTATGGAGAGCGAAAAGGTCTATTCTACGCTGATTTCCATTGACGGGCAGCAGAGACGAATTTATTGTTCGCCGCTTTCAGTCAGTTCTGCATGGTATTTGATTACGGCGATGCCTTCTCAAATGCTGGGAGAATCCATTACCAGCCTGGATACGATGCGTACGATTGTTATGATCGGTTCCGGAGCAGTCATTCTGTTGACGATGTCCGTTATCTTTTTTCTTTATTACAGGTTATCGCAGAAGCAGCTTTTTGAACTTGCCAAGGCAAAAGAAGATGCAGATCGTGCAAATATGGCGAAAAGTGAATTTCTCTCCAGTATGAGCCACGATATCCGCACGCCGATGAATGCAATTATCGGGATGACGGAAATTGCACAGAGGAACCTCGAGGAGCCTATGCGGGTAGAGGAATGTTTGAGAAAGGTAAGGCTTTCAAGCAAACAGTTATTGGGACTGATTAATGATGTGCTGGACATGTCAAAAATTGAAAGCGGAAAAATGCCGCTGAATATTGCTCCGATGTCTCTGCGGGATGCGATGGATGATATCGTGAATATCATGCAACCGCAGGTGAAAGCCAAGAAGCAGTATTTTGATATTTTTATCAAGGAAATTATAACGGAAGAGGTCTGCTTTGACGATTTGCGTTTAAATCAGGTACTTTTGAATCTGCTTTCCAATGCGGTGAAATATACGCCGGAAGAGGGCAGGATTGATGTTCGTGTCTATCAGGAAGCTTCGCCCAAAGGAGAAGACTATGTAAGGACTCATTTTTGCGTCACAGATACGGGGATCGGTATGTCTCCGGAATTTCAGAAAAAGATATGGGACAATTTTTCCAGAGAAGAGAATGACGAAGTGCGCCATATTATAGGAACCGGTCTTGGCATGGCGATCACAAAAAGTATCGTGGATCTTATGGGCGGAACAATTACGCTGGAAAGCGAGCTGGGGAAGGGCAGTTCATTTCATATGACGCTTGATATGAAAAAGAGCGGCATGACGGAAGCAGAAATGAAACTGCCGGCATGGAATGTGCTTGTAGTAGATGACAATCAGGACTTATGTATCAGCGCTGTTTCCAATCTGGAAGAACTGGGCGTACATGTGGAATGGACATTAGACGGAAAACACGCGGTTCAGATGATCGAGGAACGCCATAACAAGAAGGACGATTACCACTTTGTCCTGATCGACTGGAAGATGCCCGGCATGGACGGGATTGAAACGATACATGAAATACGCAGCCGGGTGGGATCGGATATTCCGGTATTTTTAATATCGGCCTATGACTGCAGCGATTTGGAGGAAGAGATCAGCCATGCATGGATCGAAGGGTTTATTTCAAAACCGCTGTTTAAATCTACGTTGTATCACCGTCTGATCCAGTACGCAGATGGCTATACCATAGAAGAGAAGAAAAACGCGGAGGATGAGGCTGATTTTACCGGAAAGAACGTTCTTGTGGCAGAAGATATGGAAATCAACTGGGAAGTTGCCAGCGCAATTCTTTCGATTACCGGCATGGAATTGGAGTGGGCGAAGAACGGCCAAGAATGCTTAGAGAAGTTTCAGAATTCTCCGGTCGGCTATTTTGACGCGGTTTTAATGGATATCCGTATGCCGGTTATGAATGGGTATGATACGACAAAAGCGATCCGTGAGCTGGACCGGGAGGATAAGAATCTGCCGATCATTGCCATGACGGCGGATGCCTTTTCCGGCGACGTACAAAAATGCCTGGATTACGGAATGAACGCCCATATACAAAAACCGCTGGATATCAAGGAATGCATTCGCGTACTTCGGAAATATTTGGAATAAACCCTGCATATACTCATAAAAACGGAAGGTGACGTTTATGAGTAATGCAAAAATAGAAAATCTTTTAAATCTTGCACTGGATGCCAATAATAACGAACGCGAAAAATCGGGAAACCTGGGTGTGGGCTACATTCCGGCTTCCAATACCTGGGAAGTGATTATCCGTTATGTGAGAAACGGTCTTGAGCAGGTAAAAGATCTGCTTTTGATGTATGGGTATGAAACGTTGATTTCCAATATCACAGTGCTCAGTAATTCGTATGCCGTTTTGATCTTGCCGGAAGTATTGGTCGGCGTGGCGGCGGAAATGGACGGAATTATTTATATGGAACAACCAAAGAGACTCTTTTTTGCCGCAAATCAGGCAAAAAGAGTCTCTTGTATTACGGTTCTGCAGCAAACCGGGACCGCGACGCCGGGAGAGATGCCGGAGGACGTGCTGAATCTGACCGGGAAAAACTGCCTGGTGGCGATTATTGACAGCGGAATCGATTACGCGCATCCGGATTTCAGAAAAGCAGACGGTATGACCAGAATCGTTGCTTTATGGGATCAGACGTTGCGTGCGGATACTTTAAATAAAGAAAAAACAAAGGAAAACGAAGCGATAACGTACCGTTCGCCGGAAGGATATTCGGACGGCGTTTTGTTTACGTCGGAAGAAATCAATCAGGCGTTGTTAAGTAATGACGACGCGGCCAGAGGAAAGATCGTGCCAAGCAGGGATACGTCCGGGCACGGAACCCATGTCGCCGGTATTGCAGCCGGCTGCGGCAGGGCGTCTATGGGAAGATACCGCGGCGTAGCGTATGAATCGGAATTGCTGATCGTAAAACTGGGGACGCCGGGAGAAAATGCATTTCCGAAAACAACGGAACTTATGAAAGCCGTTGATTTTTGCGTCAGGACGGCGGAAGCGCTGAATAAACCCCTCGCAATAAATCTCAGCTTTGGAAATAATTATGGTTCACACAGTGGCACAAGCTTGCTGGAGACGTTTTTAAATGATATGGCAGACCATCATCAGTGCAGTATTGTGGCAGGAACGGGAAACGAAGGGGCGGATGCCAGTCATTATCAGAACCGGATTCAAAGCGGGGAAGTCCAGGATGCAGAAGTTACGGTCAGCAGCTATGAAACGAAACTGAATCTGCAGATCTGGAAACGCTATCAGGACGACATTCGGATCGAAGTGCTGCTGCCGGACGGAAAGACGAGCGGGCAGCTGATCGGGCAGGGGACGCTGCGGGTAGAATTTGAGGCGGTGGAACTTTTGATTTTTTACGGAGAACCGGTTCCCTACAGTATCTATCAGGAAATTTATATTGATTTTATCCCCAAAGGAAGGTATATCCCTTCCGGATTGTGGAAAATCCGCCTGACAGCGGGAGAAATCGTGGACGGAACGTATGATATGTGGCTGCCTTCCGGCGGTGTGCTGAATGAGGGAACCGGTTTTCCCTATCCATCCGAAATTCGGACGCTGACCATTCCTTCCACTGCCGCAAAAGTAATCAGTACGGCGGCGTATGACTCCAATACAGACAGTACGGCGGCGTTTTCCGGAAGAGGGTATACCGCGTGGACAAACCAGGTAAAGCCGGATCTTGCGGCGCCGGGCGTCAATATTATGGCGCCGTCTCCCGGGGGAGGCTATACGGCGCGCAGCGGTACGTCTATGGCGGCGCCGTTTGTAACGGGCAGTGCGGCGCTTTTGATGCAGTGGGGAATCGTGCAGGGGAGAGACCCGTTTTTGTATGGAGAGAAGTTAAAAGCATATCTGATCCGCGGCGCGAGAAAGATCGATGCGTTGAAAGAGTATCCGAATCCGCAGATCGGGTGGGGCGTGCTGTGTGTGAAGGATAGTTTGCCGGGGTAGAATAGCGTAGATGCTTGGTGGAGTCAAAACGAATAAAAATTCATAAATCACATGAAAAGTTTAAGATTAAATCAGAACTTGTGTTTGAAAATAATTGGAAAAGTAAAGTTAATATGATATAATTTTTTAAATAAAATAAGATTTTGATCAGTACTATACGGGAGAAGAAGGATGGGAAACAGAGAAACTTTTAGAATTTTTAGGTACGTGGGAACAAATCTATAATCCTGCCTTTAAAGTGGTCGAAGCCGGCCACTTTAAAAGCGAAGCAGGTTTACATACATTTGTACTAAGTGTTTCGGAATGGATTGAAAAGACAGAAGCGATAGGATTATTTGTGAAACGTGGAAAATATTTAGGAGGACAGGCCATGGGAAAAGCAAGTAATGATATTCCGTTTTTGGAAAAGTTTATGCTGCCGACAGATGATTATGAGATATTTAAATTTGGAGGAAGCTTCTTAAAAGATGAAGAGCGCGGGATAACAACGATGTTAAAATATTTTCCGTCCTATTTATCGGAAGGACAGTTAAGAGAAAATAATATAAGGCATAATCTGCAGGTAATGTTTGATCTTGTGAAAAAATATTTTGCAAAGGAATACGGTTATACGGGAATGGAGATTGAATTAAGTAACCGTTACCAGAATACGATCAACAGTTATATCTATAATGACGGGATAAGTCCGGCATTTGTACATATTGATGAGCTTTTTGAATCAACGGTTATGGGATTTCTTCTGGCAATGCTAAAGTGGTCGAAAGACTTTGATAATTTAAAGATATATGGAGAGTGTTTTCAATATGTGTTGTTTTTGATGAATGACGTGTGCATATTTGGGGAAATGCAGGGCACGGATGCAAATAATGCTTTAATGGATACGGTCAATGGAGACATTCAGATACTTCAGCTTGCCGAGGACTGTTATTGGACCATCGCAGCATTCAGCCTAGCGCATGAGGTTGCACATGCTTATCTGGCAAGTATCGGAAAAAAGTATACGGAAAAACACCCGGAAAAGGAAGAATATGATGCGGACAGCATCGCCTATCATATTGTGTTGAAAATTATTATGGAAGAAAAAGGTGCAGATACGGTTCTTGAAGAATATACGTATCTGGCGCCGATGATTTATATGGATTTTTTTGACCTGTATTATTATACGGACCGGGTATTGTATAAAACGTTTTTCTATGGCTGGAAGCATCCGTTACCGATCAAGCGTAAGAACAGGCTGTTTGCAGTTGTTGATAAAGATGAGTATGAGTTTAATACAGTGGATGGGAACCACTTATACAGTGGATTTCTGGATGTGTATGACGAATTTAAAGATCAGCTTCTTCTGAAAATGGAACGAGGGAAACTGGATCAGATTATATGGAAGGAACGAAGAGAACAGATGAGAAGGAGAATGGACTATGACAAGGAAAGAAGCAATGGAATATGACGACAGCCTGAAACAGGAATTGAAGCAGGCGGCAGTACGATTTGGATTGGCGGAGTCGTCAGGCGTTTATATTGTGGATCATTACATTACTGTGTTTCCGGAAGATGCAAGAAAAGGCATGATATTTTTTGGAAAAACCCCTGCGTCTTATAAACCGGGCAATGTAAAAATCGATTTGAAAAAGGCGCTTGCAGCAGGATTGGAATTTGCGGCATCTATCGGTGCGCCGGAGAGCATATTTCATTATATCCAGCTCATTATCGTTTCTGCTTTTTTTATTGAAAAATCAGTAAAACAGGAATTAAGCGGAATGGAGGCTGCCGTTGTTTATCTGCTGCATAAAAATGGCGCATATGATAGCGGGATGGAAGAGGAACGATTGATCAATGAGGTGCAGGAATGGTACCGGCAGAAGGAAGGAAATATTGTAGAAGGAGAAGAGATTGCAGATGCGGTGAATCAATTGTATAGAATCAGAACCGTAGATTTGCGGGATGGGAAGATTTATCTGAACGAGCATGTGTGGAAAACGGTGAAATAGGGTATACATTCATTTTGCGAAGGAGATCGTATGAATAAAACATGGAAGGATGTGGAACAACACGTTGCTGCCTGTACATACTGTCCGTTAAGCCGGACCAGAAACCGTCCCGTTATGGGGTTCGGAGACCATCAGGCGGATCTTATGCTGATAGCCGAAGCGCCCGGAGTAGAGGAAGATCTGCAGGGACTTCCGTTTGTCGGGCGCTCCGGAGAAGTATTGGATAAGCTTCTGCGGGACTGCGGATTAACGCGGAAGGAAATCTATATGACCAATATTTTAAAACGCCATCCGCCCGGAAACCGAGATCCTAAAGAAGAGGAGAAAGAAGCCTGTATTTCACACCTGAAATATGAGATGTTTCTTTTGAAACCGAAAGTGTTTGTCTGTCTGGGGCGCGTGGCGGCGCAGAGGATTATTTCTCCTGATTTTAAAATTACCAGGCAGCATGGAACCTGGACATACCGCAAGAACTATGCGCTGACCGCGACGTATCATCCCTCGGCAATCCTGCGGGATCCCTCTAAGTATCAGATTGCGAAAGAGGATTTTTGTGCGGCTGTAAAAAAGTGTATGGAATGCAAAAATAAAGAATAAGGAAAACGGCATCTGGACCATATAGGGTTTAGATGCTGTTTTTTTGAATGGCATCATTTGCAGGGTCAAGCGGTAATTGCTTATGTATGCAGCTGTTGGTAACGTCGAATTATGTCGAAGAAATTCTGTGGAAAAGTTTTGATTTGCGTTGTAACATAGATAATAAGATATTGCAGCGTTAAGAATTGGAACTTTGTGTTACGAACAGATAGTTGGAAGGATTGCGTAAGATGATTCAGGAATATGACGGGGGAATTTACTGGCTGCTGGACTGCAGATTTGATTTTCTTATACATTCGTTTATGCAGGAGTACAGAATAAAAGAAGATGATATCATTTTCGTACAATCTTATCATGGAAACGCGAGGGAGAGGCTTCGAAAGATCTGTCTGCTTCCGGAGAACGAGAAGTCGGTATATTTGATGGAGCCGGATGACATTAACCGCATGTTTGTGAAATATTTGGATTTTGGCCGTAACAATTTGGTTGTCAGTTTTAGCGGCGCAGGCTTGCCGCAGAGTGAAAATTTGGATTCTTTTCTGGCGGGAGGACGGACGGCAAAACTGTGTAATGATAAGTGGTGGCAGTATCGTTTTTTTCGGAAATTAGGCATCATGACGCCGTACACCTGCAAGTGTTCTGATTTTGCAGAAGCAGAGCGCATGATTTGGGAAATGATGAACCGGTATCAGAAAGTAGTGATAAAAAAAGCCTGTTTATCGGGTGGTTACAGAATGGAAGTATTATCATTGCCGCAGGATCTGGAGTCGTATCGCAGGAAGCTGGATCAAGAAAGCCTGAAACAGGAGTTTTTATTGAGTGCTTATCTTCCGCATCAGCAGTCTTTTGCCGGGATGGGTGTGATTCACAAAGACGGAGGGGTGTTTTTTATCCCTCTTGTGACCGAGCAGGTGCTGTTCCGGGAAGTTGCGTATGAAGGATTGATCTTTCCTGCATTTCTAAATGAGAATCGTAGAAACGAAATCCGCAATTTGACAATTTTCATAGGGGAAGAACTGGGGAAGATTGGGTATTACGGGTTTTATAACGTGGATTTCGTGCTTGGGGACGAGGGACTTTCTGTGGTGGAGGTGAACGCCAGGTTAGGGTTTGGCTCATTGCTGGCGGCATGTATCTATGGGGATCGTTTTTGGAGCGTTTTGCAGGGATGTGATACGGAGGAAGCAGTATATGAGGGGAAACGCCTGGTTCTTGGAAAAGTGAAGGGCAGGGAAGGAAGAAGTTACCAGGGATTAAAATCATATTCCGGTATAACGGAATGGTTTGGGAGCAGAGACGGGTATTTTGAAACCTTTTTTTGCGGGACCGGGGAGGAGGAATTGTTTAAATACGGAAGTTATATCGGAATGTTCGGGGAATTTTTCGAGATGGAAGAATCCAGGGAAAGAGTTTTGCATAGGTTTTGGGAAAAATCTTTGAAATATTTTGAATGATAGAAGGCTAAAGATGAGAAAAAAGAAATTATTGTTTATTTACATTGATGGGTTTCGAGGATTTTGTAAAAAGGAATTCAACTTTTGTGCTGATATAAGATTTCATTATGACGAAGTAAATAATATTTTGTTATTAAATCAGGATGACAACGTAAAATCTCTTCCAAATGAGTTTTGGGCATCTAATATTTCCGATGTTAATTTGTTGATAGGAAATAATGGCTCTGGAAAGACAAGAGCGATAAAAACAATTTGTCAGTGGATATGTCAGCTTTCAGTAGGAATGTATCCGCTGGAAAAAGGCATATTTGTTTTTCAAGAAAAAAATGATTTGAAATATATTTCATTCTACCAAAAGAAGAAAATGGAAATTATATGTGAAATTTCAGGAATGGATTTACTTCCAGAAGATTGCCTGATAGATTTTTTTCATGATTTAAAGCTGGTTTATTTCTCGAATACTATGACAGGACTGGATACCGATGATTATGATATTTTATTAAATTATGCTATGCCAAATAGGATTGATGAGGCTAATAGTTATGGACCTATCGCAGATAGGGATATTATTGTAAAGTATAGACAACATGAGTTTGATAGGCAGTATAATTTATTTAAATATCGTTCCCAAAAGTTTGATTTAATAGAACAGAATGAAAATGTCTTTCCAAAATATATACAAATGGAAGTTTTTGAATTAAAATTCTCTATGATTGGCAGTTTGTTGGAAGATGAGGACAGCGCAATTGAGAAAGATTTATCTGATTTGTGGGATACCAATTTTAAAAGATATATAAATAACATATCCGATGAGAAATTTTTGATTCTTGAATTGTTAAGGAATCTGTTGATTGGAGTTATATGTAATCTTATAAAATGGGAGAGGAAAAACGAAGTTAGCACTGATAAAAAAATAGTTATTGAAGAATTGAAAAAAATTCTATTCTTTAAGTGGTCAAGAAAAGAACCTAAGATCAAGGCAGGTTGTGAATGGCTTAGAGAGTTTTTGAAAGATATATTAATTGACTGTAGAATTCATTATTCAAAGAATAGATATGGAAATGATTTTAATAAATTTTGGGGAGAAAGGATTGTAGAAAATATTAATGAATTCATTGATATGGCATCAGAGCAATTTTATTTAGAGAGAGCAAACTTATTTGAGATTTTTGAAATGAATCATGAGTCTTTAAAGGCTGCATCTAATATTTGGCAAATAAGCACGGACGATAAGACGTCAGAATTGTTTCGTAAATTTTGGGAAATATATAGCAAAATTTCTTTCTGCATGAACAATGTGTTTTTATATTGGAATGCAAGCAGCGGACAACAAAATTGGATGAGTCTTTTTTCTGTTTTATGTGATGCTTCTCTGAAAGAACAAAATATATGTTTGTTTTTGGACGAGCCTGACAATACCTTTCATCCAGAATGGGAGCGTCATTTGCTGAATTGGATTATTAAAAGCTGCGAGATAAATAGAAGCGTCAAGAATATTCAAATTTTTATTGCGACACATTCTCCAATTATGCTTTCGGATGTGCCAGGAATATCTGTCAGTTACTTGTCTGACAGAATAAGCAATCTGGACACAGAAACATTTGGACAAAATTTATATGTATTGTTTAATCAATCTTTATGTCTTCAAAAGGGTGTGTTAGGGGTATTTGCAAGTAATAAGATAATAGACATATTAAAAGAAATACGAGATTTAGAGAAGAGCTTGTTCAATAAAAAAAATATGGATGATTCACAACATCGCATCGAAGAATGCGAAAAAGTAATAGAAATTGTTGCAGAACCTGTATTTAAGAATCAGATGCAGTTATACCTAGCTAAATGTAAAGAGCTAGTAGAAAGATAAGTTAATGTTATGATAAGAATTCGTTTGAGAAATAAAACTGAATATTCCCGTTTGCGTCAAGAGTATTTAAAGCTAATGGTTAAGTATGTTGGGTTTGACGAATCCGATATTCTGAATGACGATACAAAATCTTCTACAAAAAGAAAAACAACGGAGACAGCGAAAATATTGAGGAAAAGATATCCTGAATTATATAATTTTTTGTTTCAGGATAAGGAATTAAATAAGGTAAATAGAGAAAACCTTAAAATGCTGTTAGTCGGTCCGGAAAAAATGCCTGCTAGTTTTGGAGGCAAAGGAGATTGTTTTCCAACTATGAATGATTTCCTTATATGGCTTAGGCAGCAATGCATGCCTCAAAATCAAAGTGAGGCAAAAGCAGTTTGTAAAACAATTTTTCGTTATAAGAATGGCTTTGGAAAGTCACAAGATGCGTATAGACTCTTAAGGAGTTTAAATGTACACGTTTGTCCCTATTGTAATCGTATTTATACGATTACGCTGCCGTCAAAGCAAGAGTTGGCACCAGGACATAGATTTAGACCGACACGACCGACATTTGATCATTTCTATTCCCAAGATGAATGTCCGTTTTTAGCTTTAAGTCTATTTAATTTAGTTCCAAGTTGCCATATATGTAATGGAAATAAACATGCTACCAGAACCGAACTTGTATATCCATACGATGAAGCGTTTGAAAAGAAGGCGGTATTCAGAGTAATTCCTAAGATCGATGCTTTGGCACATGAAAATGGTAATCCATTTTCTTTTTTGATAGGAGAGAGTGATTCTTTCTATATAAAGTTTATGGGTAATGAGTGTATTTCTTTGCTTGAAAATACTCCGTTGTCATATCGTTTGTCTGATATTAAAGATGAAACATATCGGAAACGTATAGAAAATTCAATTCAAGTATTTAGCTTAGAGGAACAATACTGCGAGCATAATTCAGAAATTCGCGATATACTTAGGAATCATTATTATTTTAATGAAAACTATATAAGAAGTGTATTATGTCCGATGATTCAGGAGAAGATGAGTAAAGAAGGGCATGGAGTCATAAGTCAAGAGCAAATTATGGTTATGGCAATGGATATGATATATTTTAGTCGTATTTGCCAGGACGAATGGGGAGAGCGTCCGTTATCAAAATTAACAGCGGATATTTTGGAACAAGTGTCAGTTTAATAGAAGTGTTTGAATGAATAAGGGAATAAATATGGAAATAATGGAAGTAATAGATATTTTATCAGGGATACTTAGATATGACGCGGTGTATGAATCAGAAGAGTCGTATGTGGAGGTGCCTGTGGAAAATCCCATGGATGATAGCGATAGAGTGTTTTTTCGATATAAGGCCGCAGGGGATGATTCTGTTCAAGTAGAACAGTGGATCGACGGTTCTTTAGTGGGGTCTGTGACAAAACGAATGCAGGATATTGTCTGGAAAATCTGCAGACTGGAGCGCGTCTGTGCTACATACAGGAAGCAATATGAAAGGTGGAAGCTGGAAAACAGTGGGATACCGTATCTGGAGACAAATATTAATGATGAGTCGGATGGCAGACCGCAAAGGTCCTATGAGTATATGCGAAATTTTTGGACGAAGAAACCTTTGGATAATGGAGTACATCAAAACTTGAGGCTTCTTCTTGCAGAATATGGGGTAGGCAAAAGCTCGTATTGCAACGGAATCCGCAGACTTGTGGCAGATGAAATCAAAGGTTCTTTTTTAGAAGGGCAGGCTGCATTTCCATTTGTCTTTGATTTAAATGAGTTTCGCAGTGGGAGCATTGATAAATTTATCGAATCGGAAATGTTTAATAAATATAATGTTGCCATCTCTTACCGCATTTTTGAGAAGCTATGTCAAAACGGCATCTTTATGGTCGTACTGGACGCATGGGATCAAATGAGGGATACCAGACAGATTGTTCCCATTAATCGGGATCTAAGTCAGTTGAGTGCCTTGTGGGACAAGCAGGGAAAAGCATTGATTACGTGCAGGCGTTCTTTTTATCAGCAGCAGTTGAAAGGAAAAGACAGAGGAAGGCGGTATTTGTCCCAGAATGCCGGTTTATACAAACTGACCGGGTTTGACAAAGAATCGGTAAAGGAATATTTTCGCAGGGATTCTGAAGAATGCAGGCAAAAAGGAAATCAAGCTGTTCTTCCAGATGTGGACGTATGGGTGGAAGAAGGCTGGAAATTGAATAGCGAATTGCTTGCAAAGCCGCTGAATCTCAAGTTATTAGTGCAGCATTATGATGCAATCAGCCGACAGATTGATTTGTGCCGGGAGAAGGCGGACACGTATCATTTCCTTGGCATTATTTTGGGAGATTGGGAACAGAAACATGCTGTGAAGGACGAGAAATTTTTGAAAGAGCTGGTGTCTCAGACCTTGTATGCCGGACTTAACCGAAGCATTCCTCTGGAACAGCTCCGCGAAGCCTGTGATGCGGATAAGTGGAATGAAATTATAACGAGTCTGCGGTCTTTTGATTTTGTAAGAATTGATGACAAGGAAGAACGAATTGAATTTTGCCTGGCAGCTTATCAGGAATTTCTTTGGGCGCATTTTGCATTGGAAGAGTTAAAAACACCGCCTGATAATTTGAACGGTATCGATGCCTTGATCAGAAATTATTTTTTGATCCGGGAGGTAAGGGAATGGATTTGCAAGGAATTAGGGAAAAAGGATATTATTCAGAAGGAATTGACTTACTTAATAGATCAATTGGAGTTTGTGAAATATAGAAAAAAGGAGGAGGTAGGATATCGCGGATCTAATGCACTGACGCTTTTATGTGATTTGAACCGAATAAGTTATTATAAGAAGCAGTTTCAGGATATTAAACGTAATTTGCGTCGAAGCCCACTGATGGGGACAGACTTCCGAGGAATTGATCTGTCCGGGACGGACTTTTATGATTCGGATCTGTCTGGAGCCGATTTTTCCTATACGAAACTGGATGCCGTATGTTTTAGTTATGCCAATTTAGCGCAAACGATGTGGAGAGAGCATGAGAGGATGACAAAATGCGCCTTCTTGATTCAAAGCGACGTACTTTGCGTCGTAGCAGCGACGAAAAGCGGGGGATTGATCACATACCGGGTGAATGACGGGGAACGGGAGATTTTCGATATACAAAATGATGTGATCAATGATTTGGCAGGTGACAGGGGCGGCATTTATACGGCTTCTTCGGATGGCTGGGTCGGTTATATGGATAAGAACGGAAATTTAAAAAAGGCTTATATTGCCGAGAGTAGGCTGCAGTCCATTACCTATACGAATGTTGAAGATTGTGTTTATGTAGGTGCCGACAATCAGGGGATTTTTAGATACAACTGGCATACCGGGAGCAAGCAGGAGGTTGTAATAAATGAGCCTCTGGGAAGCAGGATGGACAGGATCTCCGATATTCATTATTATTCCAATACGGAAAATGAGGATTATATTGCGTATACGCTAAGCAATCGGCGCTTGCTTGTACTGTTGAAATTAGAGGGGAGGAATAGAGGACAGGTAAAGGCGAAGTGCCATATAGATACAGAAAGATATTGCTTTGGTGATATCTGCTTTGCAGATGACATGTTGATTTACACCGTGGTAGGGAAAGGCATTTATGGGATGCTGGTGGATGAAGTAATTGATGAAATTTCTGAGAGGGAGCTTTTGCATGAAAGACAAAGATTATTATCTCTTCCGCAGGCAGAAACGGTTGCGCTAAGCTGGGCAAATGAGAGCAATGTGCTTATGGCTGTTTCCATGTCAGAAGGGGAGAGCCTGGGACATATACACGCTATTGATTTATCCTCTGATGTTTCGATATGCAGCCAAATTGAAATAGACTGGTTATGGGAAGAGAGAATTTATTGTATGAGCTCGGAACAAGTGGGTGGATTCAGCATATCCGGCGATGGGAGATATGCGGCATTTTCAGGGGATTTTCTGGCAGTGTTTAAGATGGATGCGGGATGCTACAGCCTGATTGACAGACCCATCGAGGCGAAGATAACTTGCACAAAAGCAGATTTTTCAAATGCCAAAAGTATGAATCTATCTCTGGAACGATTTGTTGAAGAGCGTGGAGCAATCTTTAAACGAGAAGAGGAGGAAAGATGAGTAAAAGCAATTTTTTATATTGGAAGGAACTGGTCGGTTTAGAAGAGTATAATTTTCCTCATTTAATTCCTTTGGATGAAAAAAACATAAGATTAGCTAGAATTTCTCAGAGCCGCGCCCAGGAGATACGGAAAGCGATTGCGACAAACCAGCTGGTTGACATACAGGTTCAGCCTGGGTGGGGAGCCAGTACGCTTTATCGGTATATGGCAGACGATATTCGGTACAACAGGCTGAACTTGACTGTCATGTTTGATTTTGAGGCGGATGATTTTCAGGATGGAGATCTTGTAGAAAAAGATTTTATTTTTCAAATTAAGTGGAAGATGGCAAGCGGCATGATTGCCATTATGATGGAGCAGTCGCTCCAGGAACTCTATATGTATGATGTTTTTGAATTTGAGGATACCGGAGAGAAGCCATGGAGAGGGCATTTGCGCGAAAAAAGAAGGGAGTTAAAAGAATGTGAGGATAATCGAAAGAAATTTTACGAAAAGTTTCCGTTTTTTTCAAGGATGGATGTTACGGACTGCCTGAATTATTTTCTTCATAATTTTCAGATACAGACCGTATTCCTGTATCTGTTTCCAAGGAAGGCAGAGGAAGACAGCCTGCTGGAGTTCGTGGGAATCATAAAAAATATCTTTGACGGGAAGGACGTTGCACCGGCGGCGGTACGTGAAGTGTTTTTTCTGACGCCTAAGATGTTTTCTATGATGAGGCAGGTATATGAACGCCCGTATAAGGATATTATTTACAAGCAATATTCGGCGGCGGAAATATTCGGCATGCTGATGAGCACATATAAGCTTTCGGATTTTTCAGATGCTTCGATCGGCAACGTGTTTGAACAGGAGTTTATTACACGCGTGTACGACAAGGCACTGACTTTGAATGAGATCATGGAAAAGGTAGAAGAGGAAATTATTGAATATCTGGACGGAGAAGACTCGGAAGTGCCGTATAAGCTGACAATTAATCGAACAAAGGAGAAGAACTAGGCGATGATTACGAATAGAGATTTGAAAGCCTGCAAGGAACAGCTGTTTTCTTATTCGGCGGCATATCAGGTTCCGTTTTACGGGCGAGAAAAAACGATTGAAGAAATGCAGGGGCTGACGGACGGATTAAAGCCCCGTCAGGTTTTGACGATTTCACAGCCTTTGGGAACAGGGAAGACGTTTCTGGTCAATTATATGATCAATAATCAAAGGATTCCCGTTCCGGCGGGAAGCACGTTTTTGACAGTCAAAGGTATTGCGGAGGATCCGGAGATAATGGAAGATTTTCCGGGAGATACGCTGGTGGTAGACGAAGCGGATATCAAGACGCCTGTGAAAAAATTGAGGAAAGGGCTCAAATTGCTTGCGGAGTATTTGGACGAAAACGAATGCAAGGCCATCCTGCTTGGCGATTATTCACTGCGGAATCCGGCGATCAGCGGCTGCCTGAAGTATACAGTTCCGTTGTTGCATTTTGAAGACATTGATCAGGCGTTCCTAAGGGGCGTTCTGGAACAGCGGTTTAAGCATTTTCTGGATCTGGAGGACTTTCAGATCGACCAGGTAATGGAGCCGGAGCTGATCGATTATCTGGCGCCGGAATGGATGAAGTCCGTAAATAGTTTCCGTGGTATTTTTTCTTTGTTTCAGAAGATTGTTGCGGATGACAGGTACGTTCGTTATAACGGCGAGGCAGCATATCTGACAATAGAAACGTTTCGTGATTTCCTTTGTCAAGACCAGACTCTGCAGCTGGATCAAAACCAGAAAAAGTTTTGGGACATGCTATGCGAATATTTACGCGAGATGTATCCGAAAGGGAACGGCATAGCGACAGGATTTACGGATACGGAGCTGTATGAACTGGCAAAAAACAGTGGGATTTCCATGAGCGAGCAGACATTTAAGGAAGAGATCCTGTATCCGTTTGCTGCTGTTGATTTGCTGGCGTCTACCGGCATTCCGGAGTATATCATAGAAAGTAAGGAATTTGTACGCAGACCGGCTCCTTACGTGCCTTCCCTGCGGTTGCTTCTGTCGGTTTTGTAAGTAAAAAAGTAGGAAGGGATAAAACGTGAAAGATAGTATATTGGCACATGCGTTATTTTTAAATGGGTCAAATGAGACCGAGATTCAGCTTCAGTACAAGCTTTTACTTTGGATGCTTCAGAATCTTCATTCGGGTCGGGAGATTGACGAGGATGAGTTTGCACTGGCGGTGGAGACAGCGGCAGGCAGTCGGCCTGTTTCCGTCAAGTATGCAGAAAAATTATTGCTTCAGACCGGCTGCTTTCTTCTGGATGGCGGAAATTGGACGGTTCCTTCTGAACTTGAGCTGTGTGGCAGGACGGTTACGCAGGAAAATTTAATAAATTTTTTTCGTGAAAAGGAGGCGGTTCGGGAACAAGGTTTGCAGACGGACGAAAAGAAGACGGCGATAATTCAGGGAATCCGATGGTGCATCCATATGGTGAATCTGGCAAAAAAAGAACAGATGAAAGGCTTGCCGGCTTTTTTGAGATGCGGCGGAGAGGACAGACTGATCGGGAAAAAGGCGGCGGGAACTGCCACGTCGGATGCATTATCGCTTTTATGCGTCGGTGGAACGTATCTCAGAGAATGCGGCATTGATTCGAAAGAATTATCGGATAGTTTTGATTATCTGGTTGCGCAGATATTGGAATGCCAGTGCAGGGATCACGGCAGGGATCACGGTGGGTTTTATCCGCTGGAGGATCAGCCGGAGGCGGAGCATCCTACAGTGGATGCGACCTGCCTGGCTGTTATGGCATTGTGTAATTTTTACAGTAACCGCAAGGCTATGGAGGACGACTTGCAGATTCGATTTGCCGCAGAAGACAGGGAATTGGAAGGCGCAGTGCTGTTCGGGCTGGATTTTTTATTCCGCATGCAGCAGCCTGCAGGCAGTTATGGAATCTACCGCTATGAGCAGGAATATCCCGATGGTGAGGCGCTGGATACGGAATGCAGCACCGGGGTTGCCCTGCCGAATGAAAATTGTACCAGAATGGTAATGTTCGCCATGGGAGTCGGTAAAGGAAGCGGGATATTCGACGCCAGGGAAGCATACGAATATTATGTGAAATGCAGTGCATGTATCGACAGCGCGTATACATATATTAAGACACATTCGGCTGTAACGGAGAAACAATCACTTTGGGCACCGTATTTTGGGGAACATGTAGAAAATTATCCGGTTGCCGACGTCATTGTCAGCGCGGCAAGGGTATGCAGGTCGCTCATTTCCGTATGGTGGCAGCACGAGGAAGAAAGAGGACAGCTACGGAAGTATTATCAGGACTTTCTTGCATTCTGGAAGCAGGAAGAGAAAAATGTAAAAGGAAAGATCGGAAAATATTCCTTTCAGACCCCCGGTACGTTCCAATATTCTGTCGGAATGTACCAGTGGCAGAGCTATCCGGATATGATAGCTGCATTCACTGTTTTGCAGGGATACAATATGTTTGGGTTGCCATTGCGAAAAGAGGAATGGGCTTTGTTGGAACAAGCAGTCAGCCATGTACTGGATATGCAGCATGAGCACGGGCATTGGAATTCACCTTCGGATAAGGAAAAGCCTTTCTGTGCTGTTACGCTGGCGGCAATAGAATTGCTGAAAGAATATCGGCTGGCAAAGGGGCTGGAATGATGCAATATACCGAGATGAAAATACAATTGATGCAAAACGGGGCCGTATTTACGGAAAAGGCCAGAGAGCATATGTCAAAGAACAGGTTTGGTCATGTTTCCTTTGCAGATTATGCAACGACCGGCGGTATCGTCATAGCGGCAGGGGATGCATTTTATGCGAATGTGCCGGTCCGGTTTGATACGACTCCTTTTTCCATTGACAGGATAGAGGATCGATTTGTACTTAAAAAAGAGGACAGTGTCCTTGCACTGCAGATCGAGATCATGCCCGTGCCGCAATTTGCTTTAAATAATATGCGGCTGGAAGACGGAACGCCTATCCGGGATTTGGTGATGGTTCATGCGGATCGGATGCGGATTTCTCCAGTACGTGGCTGCGAATTTCATTGCCAGTTCTGCACTTGCAATAACCAGAAATACAGGGAAATCCCGATAGAGACGTTGGAACAGGCTGTGGAGGCGGCGCTCAGGGATCTCAATCATCCGCCAAGGCATGTTTTGATTAGTGGGGGGACGCCGAAAACGGAAGCAGAAAGTTATGAATATCTGAACCGGGTCTATCGCTTTTTCCCTCGCAAGTATGCAGAGTATGAATTTGACGTTATGCTTTCGCCGCGGGGACTTTATGCAGACCGAAATGATGAAAGTGCTTATGAAGATTTTCTAAAATATCTTCATGAGGACTGTGGGATTTCCACTCTGTCCGTTAACCTGGAACTTTATAACGAAAATGTTAGGAAAACATATATCCCGGAGAAATATGCCATCGGAAAAGAACGGTATATGCAGTTTATCCGAAAAGCAGTGGCGGTGTTCGGGCAGGGAAAAATCCGGTCTTCCCTAGTGGTTGGCCTGGAAGATAAGGAAGATACGCTGGCGGGTGTCAGGGAGCTGGCAGCCTGCGGCTGCATTCCGGTATTGAGCGCATTTGTCCCCGCGCAGGGCACATTCATGGAGCGCTATCCTGCTCCCAAAGTGGAATTTTTATTGGAGGTTGTACATGAGGCTGCCGAAATTGCCCGGCAGAATCATACAGTGCTGGGACCATTGTGCCGTCCGTGTACGCATAACAGCTTAACGAAAGAGGATGGGGGATGCTGTTTCTTATAAAGAAAAGAGAATACATAGACTGTCATCCTGATCAAAGCCAATCATATTTTCTTTGCCGATGCAAATCAGATCAGAGTATTTCACCTTGCAATTCGTTTTTCAATGGCATAAAATAAAACTATAAAACAATGGAGACAATAACCGTTCCGGGGTTCGTTTTCAAGCATGCAGGAAGGAACGCCGGAAATCAAACGAGGAATGGGAGGAGAATTATGTACAGGAGTAAGCGGTTTGCGTATACATATGAAGATTATGAGGAAGGCGGGAAAACGGCGAAGGATTTATTTCAGGAGATTATAAATGATGCCGAGCTGCCCGGTCTGGAAGAGATCGTGATTGGTTCCTGGGGAGATCCCTGGGGAGAGAGTGAAGGCGATGAGGAAAAGGGCGTACAGGCGATCGTAAATGGGATCGTGGCAAATAAAGAAGCGTTTTCTCATATCAAAAGTCTGTTTTTCGGAGATATGGATTATGAGGACTGCGAAGTTTCCTGGATTATTCAGGCGGATTATTCCAGGCTCTGGGAAGCGATGCCCCAGCTGGAGAAACTGGTGATCAAAGGAAGCAGCGAGTTAAAGCTTGGAACGATCGTGCATGAGAAACTGAATCATTTGGAAATTATCTGCGGCGGTCTTCCTAAGAGCGTGATGTCCTCGATACAAAAAGCCAAACTGCCCGGTCTGCAGAAATTGCTGCTGTATATCGGCGTAGACGACTACGGATTTGACGGAGGTTTTGAATCGATTCAGGAGCTTCTGGCAAAATCCGACTTTCCGAAGCTTACCTATCTGGGGCTTACAGACAGTGAAATCCAGGATGAAGTGGCGGAAGCAGTTTTGGACTGTAAATACATGGGCCAGATCACAACGCTGGATTTGTCCATGGGCACGCTGACGGATGCCGGCGGCAGGATGCTTTTGGACAAGCTGCCCCAGTATCCGAACATCAAACGCCTGGAATTGGAATACCATTTTATGTCGGATGATATGATGCAGCAGATACAAAATCTTCCCGGCATAGAAGCAAATGTAAGCGAGCAGCAGGAAGCAGACGAGGACGGCGGGGAGCTTTATTATTATGCCATGCTGACCGAGTAGGCGGCAGTTCTATGGAAGCGGTAAAGCAGGCAAAACGGACGGTTGTGTTAATCGGGGATCCGTCTTCCAAGCGGACTCTTTTTTTTGAAGCAGCCGCAAAAGCATTGGGTGTGCCGTTTCGTACGGCGGATTGGAATATTGTGACGGAAACGTTTGATTTGGATATGTTTAAGGGGGCGGCGGTAAAAATAGACCCGCCCTCTTATTCGACTATCCGTTTATCCCGGATGCAGGAGCAGTTACACGAATACCGGAGGAAACTGCGTCATCTGGCAAACGCAGACAGTATTTTTTTCAATTCTCCGGAGGCGATCTGTGCGATGCTTCAGAAAAGGAAGACAAACCGTCTGTTGAAAGAGCGGGGCATTCCTGTGACGGAAATGTTTCACGAAGAAATAAAAACGGCGCGGCAGTTAGAAGAAGTGCTGCGGGAACGCCGGTGTTACAGCGTGTTTGTAAAGCCGGAATGTTTTTCCGGCGCTGCGGGCGTGGCGGCGTTCCGCCTGCATCCGGTTACCGGAAGCAGGAAGCTGTATACGTCCTGTCGTTTGGAAGAGAGTCAGCTTGTCAACACCAAACGGCTGGTCTGTATGGAAGATGCGGCAGATATCCAGGACCTTTTGGATCAGCTGTTGTCTTTGGGCTGCGTGGTAGAACGATGGCATCCCAAAGCGGCTGTCCGCGGGAGATGCTATGATCTGCGGATCGTCTGTCAGCTCGGACATATCACTTCCGCGGTAGCGCGGCAGTCGATGGGACCGATTACAAACCTGCATTTGAATAATCAGGCGGTGTGCGTGGATGCGCTGGGATTGGATGACAGGGTACTGCACGATATTGCGTCGACATGTCAGAAAGCTTATGATACATACTGCGGCTGTCTGGAAGAAGAAGCGGCGTTTCCTTCTTTCGGTATGCATATGGCGGGAATCGATCTTTTACTGGAAAAAGGGACGATGCGTCCGAGAATCATTGAAATGAACGGGCAGGGAGATTTGATTTACCGGGATATTTATGGGGAAAACCGTATTTATCAGGAACAGATTCGCTGGTTGTCCGAAATCTGAAGGCGGAGCGCAGACCAAAGACGGCGGGATGTACGTTTGTTTGGAGAGGGTATGGTATGCAGAAAACGGATATGAATCAGATTGTGGGAACGTGCCACATATTATTTGTGTGCATAGATTCCCTGCGGTATGACGTGGCGTTTGAGGAGCAGGAAAGCGGGGGCACGCCGGTACTAAACCGTTACGGCAGATGGAAAAAATGCCAGGCGCCGGGAAATTTTACGTACCCTTCGCATCAGGCGATGTTTGCCGGATTTTTTCCCATAGAAGAGGGTGTTTGCAATATGAAAAAACGTGAGACGCTTTTTTTCTCGGCAGACATCGGCATGGGACGCAAAGCGCCGGCGGGTTCGTATGCGTTTCGGGGTGCGACCTGGATCGAAGGGCTCGCGCGGGAAGGCTATGACACGTACTGTATCGGCGGCGTCAGTTTTTTTGATAAACGGACGGATGTGGGGCGCGTCATGCCTTCGTATTTTAAGCACAGTTACTGGAAGCCGTCGTTTGGATGCCGGGTAAAAGAATCTGCCGGGCATCAGATTCAATTTGCCGTGCGCCGGTTAGAGCAGATGACCGGGGATACGAACATCCTGATGTATCTCAATATTTCCGCGCTGCATTATCCCAATTATTTTTATACGGACGGAGAGAAGACAGACAGCAGAGCGTCTCATGCGGCAGCGCTGCGTTATGTAGACGGACAATTGGAAAAACTGTTTGCGGCGTTTTGCAAAAAGGGGAAGACATTTGTCATCTGCTGTTCCGACCATGGGACGTGTTATGGGGAAGACGGCGTCTGGTATCACGGAATCAACCACCCGATTGTTCTTACGGTTCCGTATAAGCATTTTCTGCTGCAGGAGGAAGTTTAGATGAAATATCCATATGTGCAGTATATGTACAGTTATCCGCATAAAAAGGCATATCAGACGCTTTCCGAAACAGATTTGAAGCGCTATATACACAGGCTTTCCGGCAGGGAAAACAGCCTGTATATACATATTCCGTTCTGTCAGTATAAATGCGGATACTGCAATTTGTTTTCGCTTGCCGGGAAAAATGAGCGGCAGATGGAAGCCTATGTAGAAGCGATGGAACGTCATGCCGGGCAGCTTTCCGAAATTCTGCCGCACGACGCCACATTCTCCGATTTGACGTTAGGAGGCGGAACGCCTTTGATTTTGCCGGAGCGCCTGCTGCGCAGAGTGTTTTCCGCTGCGGAACGCTGTTTTGGGATTACGGCGGGAAAGCAGCCGATCGCTGTAGAGACGTCTCCGAACCAGACGACGGAAGAGAAGCTTTGTATTTTAAAGGAGAAGGGCGTAAGCCGGATCAGTATCGGCGTGCAGAGTTTTCAGGAGAGGGAGCTTCTTTCACTGCATCGCTTTCATACGGCAGAAGCTGCAAAAAAAGCGCTGGATTTGATCTGTCGGATGAAATTTGAATGTGTCAATATGGATTTTATTTACGGGATTCCCGGACAGACACTCGAAAGTCTTGAGGATTCTTTGCAGCAGGGGCTGGAATTTGAACCGGTTGAATTGTTTGTCTATCCGCTGTACGTAAAACCGGGGACGTATCTGTTTCAAATGGGAGTGGAATGCGGGAAATCGGCATTTGAGATGTATCGGTTTGTCTGCGGGTTTTTAGAAGCGAAAGGATACCGGGCATATTCCATGCGCCGTTTTGTAAAGCAAAACAAAGAGGGGGAGGATGCAGGCCTTCCGGAGTCTCTGTGCGGATTCGGCAATACGCTTTCCGTCGGATGTGGCGGCAGAAGCTATATCGGAAATCTGCATTTTTGCGCGCCCTATGCAGTGGAGCAGCGCCAATGCCATGCCATTTTGCAGGATTATATCAAACAGGAGGAGTATCTGCAGGTTACGCATGGATTTTGGCTGTCAAAAGAAGAAGAAAAGCGCAGGTATGTCATCCGGCATATCCTGTTCGGACGCGGCGTCTGCCGTAAGGATTACCGGGCGCATTTCGGAAGCGAGGCAGAAGATGATTTTCCGCTGCTGTCGGATTGGGCAGGGGCTGGATATGCGGTAAAAGGAGAGGAGTTTTTTTCACTGACCAGGCAGGGGCTTGCCTTATCCGATTTTCTGGGACCCCAGCTGATTTCCGATGAGGTAAGAGCGCGGATGGAACTCTCCTGCGGAAAGAACGGGGCGGCATGCCCAGAGAGCGGTAAGTAAAGATGAAGAGACAATGGTATTATCGGGGAAGTCTGAAATACTGCAACTATTCCTGCAGTTACTGTCCTTTTTCAAAAAGATCCTGCAGCCGGGCAGGCATACAAAAGGATAAAGAAGCGTTTTTCCGTTTTACGGACAGGATGCTCGTTCAAAAATGCGAAGGAGCCGTGCTGGTAGTTCCGTACGGAGAGGCGCTGCTGTATCCCCATTACTGGGAGGGTCTTGCAACATTAAGCCAGAGCGGCCGAATCGATGCTGCAGGCGCCCAGAGTAATTTCAGTTTTCCTGCCAAACAGATGCTTGCCGTATACAGAGCATGCGGCGGAGATTTGCAGAAGCTGCGTTTGTGGGGGACGTTTCATCCGGAAATGACGTCAGCCAGACAGTTTGCAGACCAGTGTCTGTATCTGGCCAGTCAGGGCATTTCCTATTGTGCGGGCGCGGTAGGCGATCCCCGTCAGATGGATGAGATCCGTATGCTGCGGGATCTGCTGCCGGATAATGCGTATCTTTGGATCAATCGGATGGACGGATGTAAACAAAAGTATACGGACGCGCAAGTCAAAGCGTTTTCGGAAATCGACCCGTTTTTTTCTCAGGAATTGGCGCATCACAGGGCCAATCCCGCAGCGTGCGGGGAGAACCGTTTTGTGGAAGCGGACGGGTCCATGCGCCGCTGCAATATTTCCCGTCAAAGTCTCGGAAATTTTTACGAGGAGCCTTATGCAGATGCAAAAGAGGAGGATCTGCGCGTATGTACAAAGAAGGAATGCGCCTGCTATCTGGCATACTGCAACCGGAAAGACGTAATCCTTCCTTTTTTCGGACAATACCCGGCGTTTCGGATTCCCGCTTATCCCAAAGCGGCTTTTTTTGATATTGACGGCACGCTGGTGCCGAAAGGAGAGAAGCAGATCACAGAAGAGACGGCAAGACGCCTGCTTCACCTGTCAAAGCGCTGTGAAATTTTTCTTGCAACATCGCTGCCTCTTTCCTACGCAAAAAGAAAGCTCGCTCCCGTTTGGCACGTCATTCGCGGAGGCGTGTTTGCCAACGGGGGAAGGCGGTTGATTTTGGAGTGCAGCGGGGCGGGCGGAACTCTGGATGTGATTACACCGATGAATACGGACTGGCTGGCAGCGGCAAAGGAGTTGGGGAAGCGCCATGGATTTACGGCGCATACGTATCAAAAAGGGGGAGAGGTTTATAAAGTGACGCTGGCGTTTCGCCCGGGCAGGGCAGGGACCGGGCGGACAGAGGCAAAACGGCGGAATCTGGCGCATCTGCTTAAAATTCCGGATTCCTGCCGAATATTGTGGGAGGAAGGCCGTATGCAGATCACAAAGCAGGGAACCGGGAAATTAGAAGGGATTTTGGAGATCTGCAGAGAACTGGGATATCGGAAAGAGGAAGCGGCTGTGTTTGGCGATTCCGAAAATGATACAGAGATGCTCGATTATTTTAACGGGACCGGACGGGTTCAAAACAGAACAGAGCCAAAAGAACCGGACTGCAAAACTTAGAGTTCACAATATTGACATAAATTTGGATGCTTGCTACAATATAACAATGAGTAAACGGTTGCAAGCATAGGAGGAAGCGCATATGTACCATTGCCAGATTCGTTTTTATTTGACAGGTCATTCGGGCAGAATGTTTGACGTTATAAAAAAGATGGCTCCGTTCGAACATTTTACCCATGAATTTATGGAAAGTGAGAAGCCGGAGGAAGCATTGGCGGCAGATGCAGACGTTATTTTTGTTGATTTGAGGGACTGTAACCCGGAGGAAGTATTGCACACGCTGTTATCGGGAAAGAGAAAGGACGCGGAACTGATTTTGCTTGCAGAGAGAGAACACCTAAGAGTCCTTACCAAAGAGCTTCCTGAAATAAAAGATATATGGATATTGCCGATGTCAGAGGATGAGACGGCGTTTCGTTTTTTACGGTGGCAGCAGACCTGCAAGATGAGCAGGGATTTTTGGCAGGCCAGCCAGTTTTTGGACGCTGCGATTAATCATACGCCGAATCTGGTCTGGTTCAAAGACAAAAACGGTGTGCATGAAAAAGTAAACAACAGTTTCTGTGCAACGGTAAATAAGACAAAGAAACAGGTAGAAGGCCAAAGACATGCGTATATCTGGGACGTGGAGCAGGACGATCCCGCCTGCATCGAGTCAGAGAACGAGGTAATGACAAAAAGAGAAACCTATATATCGGAAGAGACGATTCAGACAGGAGGGGGCCTTCGTCAGCTTACGACATATAAATCTCCGTTATACGATCTGGACGGGAGCGTTATGGGTACCGTAGGCGTAGCCATCGACGTGACAAAAGAGCGGGATTATGAACGGGAAATCATTCATAAGAATCATACGCTTGAGGCGATTTTTACAAATCTGGATTGCGGCGTCATGCATCATACGCTCGACGGATCTCAGATTTTAAGCATAAATCGTGCGGCGCTTAAAATTTTAGGGTATGAATCGAAGGAAGAATTGATGAAACAAGGTTTCCACATGGTTGCCGATTCCGTGATGGAGGAGGATAAGCAAAAACTCAGGAAACGTATCGAAGAATTGAAGAAAGAAGGCGACAGTGTCAGCGTAGAATACCGTGTACAGCATAAAAGCGGGAAAATTCTTCATATTATGGGAAATGTCAAACTGATACAGGAAAACGGAGAGATGTTCTACCAGAGGTTTTTGCTCGACTGCACGGATCAGAAGCTGCAGGAAAAGAAGAAAGAGCAGCTGCATGCAGAACTGGTGCAGGCGTTGAGTATCGATTATAATTTCGTTTATTTTTTCAATCTGGATACGGGCGTAGGTTCTCTGCTTAGAAACGAGGTAACGGGAAGCGAGGAGCTGGATGATTTGTTCGGCGGAGATCTTCCGTTTGAAGACAGTATAGATCAGTACATACGTGAATATGTCCATGTAGACGACAAGAAGATGATGCGGCAGTACGCTTCTTTGGAAAGTATGAAAAAGGAAATATTAGATAAAAAAGTGTTCCATATCAACTACCGCAGGGTTCGTGACGGAGAAATCGAATACTATCAGATGAAAGCCGTGCGCGCGGGAATGGAAAACGGGAGTCTGGGCATTGTTTTAGGATTCCGCAGCGTCGACGGAGAAATCCGCCGTGAAATGGAGAAGAAACATCTGTTAGAAGACGCTTTGTATCAGGCGAACCGGGCGAGCAAGGCGAAAAGCGTGTTTCTTTCCAACATGTCTCACGACATTCGTACGCCGATGAATGCGATTGTCGGCTTTACGGCGCTGGCGCTTACGCATATTGAGCGAAAGGATCAGGTAGAAGAATATTTAAAGAAGATCATGTCGTCCGGCAATCATCTGCTGAGCTTGATTAACGACGTTTTGGATATGAGCCGGATCGAAAGCGGTAAGATGCATCTGGATGAAAAACCGTGCAGTCTTCCGGATATTCTGCATGCGCTGAGGAATATCGTGCAGGCGGACGTTTCCGCAAAGCAGCTGGATCTCTACATAGATACGGTAGACGTGATTGATGAAGATATCTACTGCGATAAGCTGCGCCTCAATCAGGTTTTGTTAAATCTGCTGGGCAATTCCGTGAAATATACGCCGGCCGGAGGAATCGTCAGCATGCGGATTATAGAAAAAGCAGGAGCGCCGGAAGGATACGCCAACTATGAATTCAGCATCAAAGATACCGGAATCGGTATGAGCGAAGAATTTGTACAGCGTATTTTTGAACCGTTTGAACGGGAAAAATGCAGTACGATCAGCGGAATCCAGGGGACGGGGCTTGGAATGGCAATCACAAAAAATATCGTAGATATGATGAACGGTACGATTGAGGTGAAAAGCGAGCAGGGCGTGGGGACGGAGTTTAAAGTATCCTTTGTCTTCCGCCTGTATTCCGGTAAAAAAGTGACCCAGACGATTCCGGAACTCAAAAACTGCAGAGCGCTTGTCGTAGACGATGACTTTAACACCTGTGACAGCGTATCTTATATGCTGGGGCAGATCGGACTGCGTGCAGAATGGACGTTGTCCGGAAAAGAAGCCGTTCTTCGTACACGGCAGGCGAATATGCGCGGAGATAATTATTCCGTATACATCATCGACTGGCTGCTGCCGGATATTAACGGTGTGGAAGTGACGCGCAGGATCCGCAAAGAAATGGGAGACGACGTCCCGATTATCGTTTTGACGGCATACGATTGGTCCGATATTGAAGAAGAAGCGAGAGAAGCCGGCGTTACGGCATTCTGCAGCAAACCTCTGTTTTTGTCGGAATTGAGAAACTGCTTAAGCTCTGTCGTTCATTCGGGAACGGATGAACAGGAAGAAGAGGATTCGGAAGAAAACAAGATCCGTACGGGACGTATTCTTCTAGCAGAAGATATCGACCTGAACCAGGAGATCGCTACGGTTATTCTGGAAGACGCCGGATTTACGACAGAAGTTGCGGAAAACGGCCAAATTGCAGTGGATATGATGAAACGGTCGGAGCCGGGATATTATCAGCTGATACTGATGGATATTCAGATGCCGGTGATGAACGGATACGACGCCGCCAAAGCAATCCGAAAACTCAAGAATCCGGATCTGGCTTCGGTTCCGATTATAGCAATGACGGCGAATGCTTTTGAAGAAGATAAGCAGGAAGCGATCCGGTGCGGGATGAACGGTCATATTGCAAAGCCGATCGATATCCAGCATTTATTGGATACGTTAGATAAGATATTAGCATAAATGCAATGCCTCCGGGGGAAAGGACCGGAGGCATTTTTCTTATTTTTTGCAAAAAAGTTATTGACAACTAACGCATATTAGAATATACTAACAAAAAAGATAACCAGTCAGAAAATCAAAAAAGACAGGGAGGATGAGACGATGCCGCTGACCATGGTGAAACAGGGAGAAAGAATTACCGTCAAAAAAGTAGGAGGAAAGGAAGACACCCGCAGATTTTTGGAGAATCTTGGATTTGTTGTGGGAAGTTATGTGACGGTTGTATCCGAACTTGGCGGGAATATAATTGTAAATGTGAAAGATTCACGCGTTGCCATCGGAAAGGATATGGCAAATAAAATTATGGTATAAGGAGAATAAGATGAAGACATTAAGGGAAGCCGCCTGCGGCGAGACCGTAAAAGTAAAGAAAATTTATGGAGAAGGACCGGTAAGGCGAAGAATTATGGATATGGGGATTACCAAAGGCGTGTCGGTTTCTGTCAGAAAGGTTGCTCCGCTGGGAGATCCGATTGAGGTGACGATACGCGGATACGAATTGTCTCTGCGTAAATCGGATGCCGCGATGATTGAAATCGAATCATTTTTTTGACAACGAGTTAGTCTAAACTAATAAAAAGTGGAAGAGACGAACAGGAGGGAGCAGAAATGTCAGTAAAAATTGCATTGGCAGGGAATCCAAACTGCGGAAAAACAACATTGTTTAATGCCCTTACGGGTTCCAATCAGTTTGTGGGGAACTGGCCGGGCGTTACCGTAGAAAAAAAGGAAGGAAAGTTAAAAGGAAACAAAGACGTAACGGTCGTAGATCTGCCGGGGATCTATTCCTTGTCCCCGTATACGCCGGAAGAGATTGTTGCCAGGAATTATCTGATTCTGGAGCGTCCCGACGCAGTTATAAATATTGTAGACGGAACGAATCTTGAACGGAATTTGTATTTGTCTACACAGATTCTGGAGCTTGGGATTCCGGTCCTTATGGCGGTCAACATGATGGATATCGTGGAAAAAAATAAGGATCAGATTCATATGGACCGATTAAGCAGCAGACTTGGCTGTGAAGTCGTAGAGATTTCGGCGTTAAAAGGAAAGGGTCTTAAACAAGCGGCGCAGAAAGCCGTTTCTCTGGCGAAAAGAAAAGGAGCCGCGCCGCCGGTTCATACATTTTCAAAAGAAGCGGAACACGTCATCCGTGCGGTAGAAGAGAAAATAAACGCGGAAATTCCGACAGAACAAAAGCGTTTTTTTGCGGTTAAACTTCTGGAAAAAGACGATAAGATTGCAGCGCAGATGAACGGAGTACCGGATGTATCGGCGGAAATTGAACAATTGGAACAGTCGTTTGACGACGATACGGAAAGTATTATCGCCAATGAGCGGTATGAATTTATTTCTACCATGATCGGCGAATGCTGTACGAAACATAAAAAGAAGACAATGAGCAGATCGGATCAAATTGACCGGATCGTCACAAACCGGATCCTTGCGCTTCCGATCTTTGCGGCAGTCATGTTTTTGGTGTATTATGTATCTGTGCAGACTGTTGGGGATTTTGCAACTAATTGGGCAAACGACGGGGTATTCGGCGAGGGATGGAGCCTGTTTGGCGTATGGATTCCCGGAATTCCGGTTCTCGCAGAGAGCGCGTTGTCGGCGGTCGGCTGTGCAGAATGGCTCAAAGGGCTTGTGTTAGACGGCATAATCGGCGGCGTCGGATCCGTGCTCGGGTTTGTGCCCCAGATGCTTGTGCTCTTTTTATTCCTTGCCGTTTTGGAAGGATGCGGATACATGGCGCGCGTTGCGTTTATTATGGACCGTATGTTCCGAAAATTCGGGCTTTCCGGAAAATCCTTTATCCCGATGCTGATCGGCACGGGCTGCAGCGTCCCGGGTATTATGGCTTCCAGAACGATTGAAAACGACAGGGATCGTAAAATGACGATCCTGACGACTTCGTTTATTCCCTGCGGGGCAAAGCTGCCGATTATCGCGCTGATTGCAGGGGCATTTTTCGGAAACTCGGGATGGATATCGTTCAGTGCGTTTTTTGTAGGAATTGCAGCCGTGATCTGTTCTGGCATCCTGTTAAAGAAAACGAAGTTCTTTGCCGGCGATCCGGCGCCGTTTGTGATGGAGCTTCCGGCGTATCATATTCCGACGGCCGGAAATATCCTGCGGAGCATGTGGGAGAGGGCGTGGTCGTTTATCAGAAAAGCCGGAACGATCATCCTGGTTTCTGCCGTCACACTCTGGTTTTTACAGGGATTCGGCTGGGTGGACGGAAGATTTGCAATGCTTGAAGCCGAAGAACTTGACAGGAGTATCCTCGCTGCAATCGGCGGTATCACGGCTCCCGTATTTGCTCCGCTTGGCTGGGGAGACTGGAAAATGGCGGTTGCGGCTATGACCGGGCTGATTGCAAAAGAAAACGTAGTGACGACATTCGGCGTGCTGTTTGGATATGCAAATGTGGCGGAGGACGGATCGGAAATCTGGAGCGTGCTTGCAGCGAGCATGCCTGCAGTCGCGGCGTATTCGTTTTTGGTATTTAATCTTCTCTGTGCACCCTGCTTTGCGGCTATGGGAGCGATAAAACGGGAGATGAACAGCGGGAGATGGTTCTGGTTTGCGATCGGATATCAAACAGCTCTGGCATATTTTGTATCTTTTTGTATCTATCAGATCGGAATTTTCGTTACGACGGGAACCTTCGGAATCGGAACGGTTGCAGCGATACTCGTGATTGCGGGATTTTTGTACCGGATGGTTCGGCCTTATCAGGAAAACGGAACATATCGGAGAAAGGCAGCAGGAATGAATTAGAACAACGCCGCATATGTGCGGCAGAAGGAGGAATCTATGGGAACGTGTGCGGTTGGAATGATCGTATTGT
Organism: Lachnospiraceae bacterium; assembly: GCA_011959925.1. Taxonomy (GTDB): domain Bacteria; phylum Bacillota; class Clostridia; order Lachnospirales; family Lachnospiraceae; genus Roseburia_B. The sequence goes on along the minus strand of BLMD01000418.1, from coordinate 7,471 downwards.
GCTGCGTCGGCCTTGCCGTCCGCAGCATAGTCCGGGATAAGAAAAAAGGAAAGGCATCCTGCGGCGGCGACTGCAGCCGCTGCCGGAGCTGCCGATGAATCGTTTATAGAGGTGTAAGAAAAAAGGGTTTCTTTGCAAAAGAGACCTTTTTTTGCGTCATATTTCAAGAAATAATATAATAAATTCTTAAGATTTGCATTGTTGTACGCGTTAAAACACTGTGGTATAGTAAAGTGAACGCAGGCGTGGCATCAAAATAGTTTTTACATGCGTGTTCCAGGGAGGAAGATGCGGTTTAAACGTATAAAACACGTTTTGGGAGAGGAGGTTCGTTATGGAGAAGTTATGGAACTGCCCGCCGGCAGTGGAGGAGGCGAAGGCGTCGCAAAAGGGATTGCATTGGGCGTTGGAAATTCTGATCTTTCTGGCGGTCTTTGCTGTCTGTACGTTTGGAGAGATTTTACTGTCTCTTCCGGTGCAGATGGGTTTGCTCCTGCGGGATCCGGATTATCAGGATGCTTTGGAAAACGGGGATATTTTGCGTATCGACGAAGCGGTGAACCGTGTCGTAAATTCCGATACGAATATGATTATTTCCCTGTTTGTAACGGCGGCTATGATCGGAATCGTTTTTTTATTCTGCCGGCTGATCCAGAAAAGAACGCTTTCTTCCCTCGGATTTGTACGGCGGGGGTTTGCGAAAGAATATGCAAAGGGCGTATGCCTGGGATTTGCGATGTTTTCGGCGGCGGCAGGCATTTGCGTACTGACGGGATCCTTATCGTTTTCCTATGCGCCCAAGGGGTTTTCCCCGGCAGTTTTTTTACTGTTTACGGCAGGTTATATGGTTCAGGGAATGGCGGAGGAAGTGCTTTGCCGGGGATACTTTCTGGTATCGGTCGGGCGCAGATATCCGATGTCGGCTGCAGTGCTGTTCAACTCGTGTGCTTTTGCGGCGCTGCATCTGCTGAATCCGGGTATTTCCCCGCTTGCAGTCGCCAATCTGATTTTATTTGGTATTTTTGCATCGATCTGTTTTATCCGGACGGAAAATATCTGGCTCGTGGGCGCCGTGCATTCGGTCTGGAACCTGGTTCAGGGCAACGTGTACGGAGGGAATGTCAGCGGCATGAAAACTTCCTGCAGCATATTTTCTGCTGCTGCGGCAGACGGCAGGGAGATATTTCATGGCGGGGAGTTTGGCTTAGAAGGAGGCATTGCGGTAACGGTCGTTCTGCTGGCCGCAATCTTGCTTTTGCTGTTTTGGAAACATAACAATCAACGGGAATCGGCAATGGAGGAAGTATGAGACTGGAATTAAAAAATATTACAAAGAGTTTTGGAGAAAAAGAAGTATTAAAAGGGATTTCTTTTTCGGCAGACAGCGGCAGGGCGTTTGGGCTGCTGGGAAGAAACGGCGCGGGAAAAACGACGACGATACGGATTCTGATGGATGTATTTGGCGCAGACAGCGGAGAAATTTTTATTGACGGAACACCGATTCGCGCCAGAGAGGTTTCCATCGGTTATCTGCCTGAGGAACGCGGATTATATCCGAAAAAGAAAATTATCGATCAGCTGGTATATTTTGCCAGGCTGCACGGAATGAAGCAGCAGGATGCCGTAAAATCCGTGGATTACTGGCTGGGACGCCTTGGCATGGAGGAACACAGAGGAAAGCGTTTGGATACGCTTTCCAAAGGAAATCAGCAGAAGATCCAGCTTGTGACGGCGCTTGCCCATAATCCGCAGATCGTTATTTTAGATGAGCCGTTTTCCGGATTGGATCCGGTCAACGCCATGCTGTTAAAAGACGTGGTAAAAGAAGAGATACAAAAAGGCAAGATTGTTCTCTTTTCCAGCCACCAGATGAATTATATTGAAGAATTCTGCGACAGTATCGCTATTTTAAACGGGGGATCCGTCGTATTGCGCGGAGATATTCAGGAGATTAAACATAATTATGTAAGAGATAAACTGGTGGTACGTTCAGAAGAAGCCGATAAAATTTTAAGCGATTTTGCTTCCTGCTGTACGCGGAAAGAAGGCGGCGGGCTGCTGCTGAAATTATCTTCTGCGGATGAGAAACAGAATATGATGAAGCATTTGACGGAAACGTATGATATCGATGAGGTAAAAGTATTTGAACCGTCATTGAACGATATTTTTGTGGAATACACAAAGGACCGGAATGAGGAGGCAGGAGAATGAAACAGTTTGGAACAATATTCAAATTTGAATTAAACAATTATCTGAAAAACAAGATCTTTGTGGGTGTTACCGTATTCTTGGTTGCGGCGATCGCGGTTGTGATGTTTTTTCCGAAATTTGCCGACAGTTTTACCGGCGGCGATTCCGATTCGGAGGGAGAAACAGAAGTGTCCGGTATGCTGCTTCTTTCGGTAAAAGACGCGGAATTCGGCAGTTTTATCGAGCCTCAGTTTCAGGAGGCATTTGCAGGCTATGAAGTCTGCCTGACAGAAGACGGCCTAGAGGACGTGAAAAAGAAAGTAACGTCCGGCGATGCGGAATGTGCGTTTGTGATCGACGGGCCCACTTCGTATACTTATTATGTAAACAATCTTTCGTTATATGACAGGAACGCGGAAATTGCAGATTCCGTACTTCGGAATGCATACAGCATGAATGCGATGGTAAGCGGCGGCATGTCGGCGGATGAGGCCGCAGGCGTCCTTGCGGTAGAGATCAGCCATGATACGGAAAGCCTGGGAAAGGACCAGCTTCAGAATTTCTTTTACACATATATTATGATTTTTGCGCTGTATCTGGTGATTTTGCTTTACGGGCAGATGATTGCGACAAACGTGGCGACGGAAAAAAGTTCCCGGGCCATGGAACTTTTGATTACCAGCGCGAAACCCGTCAGCATGATGTTTGGTAAAGTGCTGGCATCCTGTCTGGCAGGATTTTTGCAGCTTCTGACAGTCTTCGGCTCTGCGATTTTATTCTATAATATCAATCAGCAGCAGTGGGAGGGCAACCAGATTATCGCTTCTATTTTTGACATGCCGCTGGAACTTCTGGTTTATATGCTGATATTCTTTGTGTTGGGATTTTTTATCTATGCGTTTATGTTTGGCGCGATCGGTTCTACGGCGTCAAAAGTTGAGGATATCAATACTTCCGTGATGCCGGTTACGCTTTTATTTGTAGCGGGATTTATCATTGTTATGATGGCTATGTCAAACGGCAGTGTCGACAGCCTGCTCATGCGGATCTGTTCTTATGTGCCGTTTGTATCCCCGATGGCGATGTTTACGAGAATTGCAATGAGCACGGTGCCGGTCTACGAGATTGTCCTTTCCATCGGTGTGCTGATTTTAAGCGTTGCGGCGGTCGGCGTCGTTTCCGCCAAGATTTACCGCGCGGGCGTTCTGCTCTATGGCACAAAGCCGAAATTCGGTTCCTTATTCCGGGCGATGAAAAAAGCGTAACGGTATAAGATTTCCTTTTTTGGGAACAATGGTGGAGAAACCAGAAAAAGGAGGGGATCTTATGCATGCAGTTGTAGATAAAGATACCTGTATCGGCTGCGGCCTGTGCGCTTCTACGGAGCCGGATGTGTTCCAGATCGACGATGACGGCAAGGCTGTTGCCACTGCTGAAACCACGGATGCGAATCAAGAATCCGTGAAAACATGTATCGAAGGGTGTCCGGTGAATGCCATTCACGAGGAAGAGTAAAAGAAGAATCCTGTTTGTCAGGATTCTTTTTTTATAATATAGGTTTACATTTTTCCGATGAACGATTATTATAATCATGAAGTTACAACGGGGATACCCGCGGGATCCCACAGGCATGGATAGAAAGAAGTGAGGCTAATATATGGGAGGATTTTTTGGAGTTGCAGCCGCAGAGGACTGCGTATTTGATCTGTTTTTCGGAATTGATTACCATTCGCATCTTGGGACGAAGCGAGGCGGCATGGTCGTGTATGGGGAAGGCGGTTTTGACCGTGCAATCCACAATATTGAAAATGCGCCGTTTCGGACCAAATTTGATAAAGACGTCCAGGAGATGTCCGGAAGAATGGGAATCGGCTGTATTTCGGATTATGAACCGCAGCCTCTGCTGGTTCGTTCCCACCATGGAACTTATGCGATCACAACCGTAAGCAAGATCAACAATATGGACGAGCTGTCACGGATGCTGTTTGAAAACGGGCATTCTCATTTTCTGGAGATGAGCGGCGGCGATATCAATGCAACCGAATTGATCGCGTCCCTGATCAACCAGAGGGAAAATTTAATCGACGGGATCCGGTTTGCACTGGAGTCGGTAGACGGTTCCGTATCCATTCTTCTGATGAATGAGCGTGGGATTTATGCGGCAAGGGACCGCTATGGGCGTACGCCGGTGGTTGTCGGGAAGAAAGAGGGCGCGTTTTGTTTCTCATTTGAAAATTTTGCATATAAGAATCTCGGCTATAAAGACTATAAGGAACTGGGACCGGGAGAGATTGCCGTGATCACGGAAAAAGAGTGTAAAACTCTGGCACAGCCCGGTAAGGATATGAAGATTTGTACGTTTTTATGGGTATATTACGGATATCCGTCCAGCGCATACGAAGGAATGAGCGTCGAACAGATGCGTTATGAATGCGGCCGTAAAATGGCGAAACGGGACAATGTGCAGCCGGATATCGTGGCGGGCGTACCGGATTCGGGGACGGCGCATGCGATCGGGTACGCCAATGAATCGGGCATTCCGTTTTCCCGGCCGTTTATCAAGTATACGCCTACCTGGCCGCGTTCTTTTATGCCGACGATTCAAAGCCAGCGGAATTTGATCGCAAAGATGAAGCTTTTGGCGGTGGAAGATCTGATCCGGGACAAGAGACTGCTTTTGATCGACGATTCGATCGTCCGGGGGACGCAGCTGCGTGAGACGACCGAGTTTTTGTATGAAAGCGGGGCAAAAGAGGTGCATATCCGTCCGTCGTGCCCTCCGCTTTTGTTCGGATGCAAATACCTGAATTTTTCGCGGTCCACATCGGAGATGGACCTGATTACGCGCAGGGTCATCGACCGGCTGGAAGGCGGCAGTGTAACCGATGAAATCCTGCAGGAGTACGCGGACCCGGAATCCGAAAAATATGCACGGATGGTAGAGGAAATCCGCAGAGAACTGAATTTTACCTCTCTGAGATTTAATCGTCTGGACGATATGACGGATGCGGTCGGCATAGATAAATGTAAATTGTGCACGTACTGCTGGAGCGGACGGGAATAAAATAAAAACCGGCTCATAGAATAGAAAAAAAGAAACGGGAATGGTGCATATGAAATATAAGAAGACACTGTTTCTTGCGGTACTTTTTCTGTTTATGTATGGAGCAGGCGCAGGAGCTGCTAAAATCGTAGATGTTTTTAGCAGCTCCCGGTTTATGCAGAAATCGACGGAAAACTGGGGGCTTGGATTTGGGACGGAAGGAGAAGTTCCGACCGGAAATGTCAGCTCAGAAGAACTGGCGGAGTACGATGCGTTTTACGTCGGGGATACGGAAAAAAAGACGATTTACTTAACGTTTGACTGCGGATATGAGAACGGCAATTCCGAAAAGATCATGGACGCCTTGAAAAAACACAATGCGACGGGAACGTTTTTCGTGGTCGGAAATTTTCTGGAAACCGCGCCGGAAATTGTAAAGCGGATGCAGAAAGAAGGGCATCTGGTAGGAAATCATACGTATCATCATCCGGATATGTCGAAAATCGGCGATCTCGATTCGTTTCGGAAAGAGATCGAGGATGTGGAGCATTTATACAAAGAGATCACCGGAGAAGAGATGATAAAACTCTACCGTCCGCCGCAGGGAAAGTTTAACACGGAAAATCTCAGCATGGCAAAACAGCTGGGGTACCGTACGTTTTTCTGGAGCCTTGCCTATGTGGACTGGTACGAAGACGACCAGCCGTCGGCAGAAGAAGCTTACAGTAAGCTTTTACCGAGAATCCACCCGGGCGCCGTCGTGCTGCTGCATGCGACGTCAAAAACAAATGGGGAAATTTTGGATGAACTTCTGACGAAATGGGAGGACCTGGGGTATACGTTTGGAACGCTTAAAGATTTTATTCCATAAGTTTCCATGCAATAAGACGCTTTTCTTGGCAGATATTAGAAGTAAACGATAAATGCCAAGGAGGTCTTTTTGTAAATGAAAGAATTTATGGGCAGGGACTTTCTCCTGACAACAAGATGGGCGGAGAAATTATATCATACGTATGCAGAGCACATGCCGATTCTGGATTACCATTGCCATATCAGTGCAAAGGAGATTGCGGAAGATAAAAAATTTGAAACGATCACGCAGATCTGGCTGGGAGGAGATCATTATAAATGGCGCCAGATGCGGTCAAACGGGATAGAGGAAGCCTATATTACGGGAGATATGCCGGATTTTGAAAAATTTAAGGCATGGGCAGGGACGCTTGAGAAGGCGATCGGAAACCCCCTGTATCATTGGAGCCATCTGGAACTGAGACGTTATTTCTGTTTTACGGGTCATTTAAAGGAAGAAAACGCAAAGGCGGTATGGGAGCTCTGCAATCAAAAGCTGCGGCAGGATGAAATGTCTGCGCGGGGACTGATTCGCGCATCTCATGTAACGCTGCTTTGTACGACGGATGATCCGGCGGATTCAATGATCTGGCATGAAAAGATTGCGGAAGATAAAAGTTTTCCGGTGAAGGTGCTGCCGACGTTTCGCCCCGACCGCGCACTGCAGATCGGAAAACCGGATTATCTGGATTACCTGGAACAGCTGGGCACAGCATCGGGCGTTAAAGTCAATTCCTACCAGGCGCTGCTTTCCGCGCTGCACGGCAGGATGGACGCATTTGCCGCCGCAGGCTGTGTGATTTCGGATCACGGGATGGAATCTGTTATGTACCGCCCTGCCATGGAGCAGGAAATCGAAGCCGTTTTTGCGAAAAGGCTCTCGGGGAGCATTCCAAAGCAAACGGAAATCCTGCAGTTTCAGACGGCGGTTCTGCTTGCCCTGGGCAGGGAATACCATGCGAGAGGGTGGGCGATGCAGCTTCACTACGGGTGCAGGCGAGACAATAACCAGACGGCATACCGCAGATTGGGACCGGACAGCGGCTTTGACTGTATCGGCGGCGGCGCCCCGCTGCAGGAGCTGGCGGATTTTTTGAATGCGCTGCATGAGACGGGACAGCTGCCGCGGACTATATTATATTCGCTGAATCCGAATGACAACGCCGTCGTCGGCACGCTGATCGGATGTTTTCAGGATGCGTCAGCCGTCGGAAAAATCCAGCAGGGAAGCGCCTGGTGGTTTAACGATCATAAAAAGGGGATGGAAGAACAGCTGACCTCATTGGCAAATCTGGGACTTTTGGGGAATTTTATCGGAATGCTGACGGATTCGAGAAGCTTCTTATCTTATGCCAGGCACGAATATTTCCGCAGGGTTTTATGTAATTT
>BLMD01000417.1 GCA_011959925.1 Lachnospiraceae bacterium | reverse complement strand
ATTTTTTTCATAGAAAAGGAGCTGCGCACTAATCACTTAGTGCGACAGCCCCTTTCTCGCCTAAGAACCGTACGTGAGCGTTTCCACTCATACGGCTCAAGCATTTCATCACTCTTTCGAGCGGCTCTCAAGATAGATTCTTTGGCAGTCAGCGTGAACATACGCCATATTTGCCACTTCCTCTTTTCCGCCACAGGACTTCGGCACTTTGAAGAAAATCTCCCTCTCGTCCAAAATATCCAGTGGCATTCCACAGTGATAGCAACAGCCGTCTTGATTCTTCCAGATTAGCTTGAAGCGTCCTGTCAGTTTCTTCATTCCCTGATTGAACTTGCGTTGTTTGAAATATTCCGTATCAAGGAATGGGTTGGCTGCTTCCCTTACTTTTGTGTGTCGGACAATCGGCGTATGGTCTACCCGTATCAGCTCCTTTGTGTCCGTAGCGAACACCCAGTTTCGGTTTTCCCTGCGATGCCAATACCTCGTGGAAATCCACCATTGCCCTTTCTTCGGATGCCGCCTTTTCGCCCATCTCCACAATAATTCGTAGAGGATATAGTCCAGATGTGCAAATGCTTCGCTTGCCACTACGGACTGGTGGTAATTCGTCCATCCTCGGATTTGTTGATTCAGTTTCATAATCAGCACATCCTGATTCCATGCTTTTCCACGTTTCAATATCGTATCAGATAAATTCCTCACGATTGCCTGTATGGATTTCTTTGACGGCTTCACAATCAGCTTTCCTTTAAACTTTCGGAATGTCCAGCCTAACATATCGAATCCGTCATTGATGTGGGTGACTACCGTTTTCTCATCAGATAATTCCAAACCTCTTGTTTTCAGGAAATCCTTTATCAGCTCTTTTGCTTCTAAGGCGATTTCTTCTGTTGCCGCTGTGACGACGAAATCATCAGCATAACGCACCAGATTGACCTTATGGGCGTTTTTGAACCTCAAGTCCACCTTTCCAAGCCTGTTGGTGTGGAATCTGTCCGATAACACTTTCTGCATACCGTCCAATGCCATATTTGCAAGAATCGGCGATATAACGCCGCCCTGCGGAGTGCCGTCCTCTGTCGGGAACAGTTCTCCCTTGAAAATAAATCCTGCTTTGAGGAATTGTTTCAGAACAGATTTATCCATAAGGATATTCTCGACCAGCCATTCGTGACTGATGTTGTCGAAACAGCCTTTAATGTCGCCTTCTAATACCCATTCGGGCGATACCTTGCGTGATAGTGCCGTAAAGATATATTCGCAAGCGTCCTGACAGCACCGTTCTTTCCTGAAACCAAATGATTTCGTGTCGGCGGTTGTTTCTGCCACTGGCTCTAATGCTAAAGAGTATAACGCCTGCATTGCTCTGTCATACATAGTTGGAATTCCTAACGGACGTTTCTTTTTCTTAGCTTTCTTCTCGATATAGACACGTCTTAACGGTTTTGCTTTATAGCCTTTGTCTGTCAATGATAGGACAGCCCTCATCTTCGTTGCAGGCGTTGACCAGATTTCTCCGTCTACTCCTGCGGTTTTCTTTCCTTTGTTCGTGGTCACCCGCCTTACGGCGAGCGCTTTTGCATAGAACGAATGCGTCAATAAATACTGAAGCCGCTTCACTGTGTTCCATTTCTTTTCCTGAGTTGCCTTGACAATCCTGACTTGCAGCCTATTAATTTCCTGCTCCGCTTTCTTCCAGTCAATAGTTTTCCAC
>BLMD01000416.1 GCA_011959925.1 Lachnospiraceae bacterium | reverse complement strand
GCAAAAAGGAAGCTGCCGCTTCACGATTATTCAATCGTTAAAGCGACAGTTCCTTGAAATTTGTGAATTGCCTATTTATTGCTTCTGCGCCAGATGTTTAATTTCTCTGCGTCTTTGATCAGTTCATCGCGGAAATCCGGATGTGCGATGGAAATTAAAGCTTCCGCACGCTGCCATGCGGACATGCCTTTTAAGTTTACCTTGCCGTATTCTGTTACGACATAGTGCGTATTGGCACGGGTATCCGTTACGATGGAACCAGGAGACAGCGTCGGCACGATGCGGGATTTTAACTGTCCGTCTTTTGTGCGGAAAGAAGAAGAACAGCAGATAAAGCTTTTTCCGCCGTTGGAAAGGTAAGCGCCGAGCACGAAGTCAAGCTGTCCGCCTGCGCCGCTGATATGTTTTGTTCCGGCGGATTCTGCGTTGATCTGTCCGAATAAATCCAGGTCCACGGCATTATTAATGGAAATAAAATGATCCAGGGCGGATATGGAACGGATATCGTTTGTATAGCTTACGGGAGCGCTTAGTAGTTCCGGGTTGTCGTCGATATAATCGTACATTTTCTTGGTTCCGCAGCCAAAAGCAAACGCCTGGCGGAAACGGTCGATATTTTTCCTGGAACCGTTGATCTTTCCGGCTTTTGCGATATCAACGAATGCGTCTACATACATTTCCGTATGCACGCCGAGGTCTTTTAAATCGGATTCCGCAATCATGGAACCCACGGTATTGGGCATGCCTCCGATGCCAAGCTGCAGGCAGGCCCCGTTTGGAATTTCTTCTACGATCAATTTAGCGACGGCGATATCTACGTCGGTAGGAGCTCCGCCTGCGCCCATTTCTGCAATCGGCGGGTTTTCTCCTTCTACAATATAATCTACCTGAGAAATATGGATGCCATTTTCAAAACCGCCCAGACAGCGCGGCATATTTTCATTCACTTCTACAATAACCTTTCCGGCGGTTTCGCACACTGCCATCATATGGGAGGCGTTCGGACCGAAATTGAAATAGCCGTGTTTGTCCATCGGCGTTACCTGGAACATGGCAACATCGTTCGGAACAATGGAGTCGCGGTAGTAACGGGGCAGTTCGGAGTAGCGGATCGGCGCATAATAGGCGCAGCCACGGGAGATTAATTTACGCTCGATACCGGACATATGCCAGGAATTCCATGTAAAATGGTCTCCGGCGTCTTCCCGTTCAAATACGGCGGGCGTTTTTAAAAGGATGCCGCCGCGTAAATTGACATTGGTTAATTCATCCGTTCGTTTTGCAAGCGCTTTGTCTAATGCGTCTACAGTGGCGTTGCACCAGCCGTAGTCCACCCAATCGCCGGATTTGATCGTTTTTACTGCCTCGTCTGCCGAGACGAGTTTTTGTGCATATTCTTTTGAATAGTCCATAATTACCTCCTGTGAAATGTATTTGCTTTTTGCATTCTGTGCGCTTTCATAAAGCCGCCTCTGAAGGGATTTCCGATATGGCGCGCATGTAAAAGCGCTCTCTGAAAAATATAGTACCATGACGGAAAGGAAAAAACAAGGGAGCGAATATGCTCAAATAAATTGACTTTTCCGTCTGCCGCCGCTAAAATGAATCTGACTTAAATATATGGGAGAGGTTTTCCGGAAAAGTCACAGATCAGACGCGTGAAAAAATTTGAAAAATATGGTATAAAAAGAAAAATTCCTCATAGAATTATATAATTGAAAGTTATTGCATATCTTATTGTAATGAAATAATTCTGGGAGGAAAACTATGCAGTATAAGAAGAGAATCCAGGGAGCGCTGTCAGTTGTTTTGGTTCTGGCGGTATGCCTCGTGACACAGTACAGGCTTCAGGCAGAAAATGCCGATACGTTTATTTCGCCGGAGTGTGTGGCTTACTGTGAGGAAATCGGCGCCCGCTACGGAATCTGTCCGGAACTTTTAGAAGCGATTATGGAGTCGGAATCTTCCGGCAATCCAAGGGCGCAGAACGGAAATTGCAAAGGCCTTATGCAGATTAACGTAATATACCATAAGAATCGGATGAATATGCTCGGCGTGTCGGATATCTTTGATGAAAAGGGAAATATTCTTCTGGCGGCAGACTATTTGGCGGAATTGTTCCGGGAATACGGCGATGTGGGAACGGTACTCATGCTGTACAACGGCAGCAGGGACGCGATAGAACGCGGTATAAGAGCGGATTATACCGAATATGCGCAGAATATTATGAAACGGTCCGAACAGTTGGAACGGCTGCATCAAAAGTAGCGCGTTCAATTCAGGACACAGGCATTTTACGCTATGGATAACATGTTTGATAAAATACGGAGGGAATATGAACAGAACACCTTATGAAGCGGGGGGATTTGCTTTTCCGGATGAGAAAATGATGGAAAAGGCAGTAAAAGAAGGGGAAGGCATACGCTACATCCAAAACAGCGCGGATATGAAAGATACCCGGATGGTTTTTGATGTGTATTGCCAGATGGTGAAACAGCGGTTGTTTGAGACGCCGGTGGGTTATGTGTATCTGCACGGGCTGCAGGAAAAGTTAAAGGAGGATCCTTTGATTTACAATCAGGATATTCCTGCGATACCCGTGGCAGCATACGAGACGCGGACGAAACAGACCGGTCAGGCAGGCGAACGGAGAAAAAGTGCCGGCGGGCAAAAGAGCACGGAAAACCGTCAGAAAAAAGTAAAGAACATCGATTACAAGCCGTGGTTTAAAGCCAGCGTCTCGGTCAGCATCATCCTCCTTTTGATTGTGATCGGGATGTTTGCGGTAACGGCGACAAGCGGAAATATCAATATCGTTAACTATGAAAATGCATTGATCGAAAAATACGAGAACTGGGAGACGAAATTAAAAGAAAAGGAAGAAAAACTGCGTGAACGGGAACAATCTTTGCGTTCGGAAGCAGCCGAAACGGGAAATTTTGACTGATACTTCATATATTTTTCATAAATCCCTGTTAAGATAAAAGAAAAGAAACGAGGCACAGATACATGGATAAAGTAAAAATACTGGTAGTAGACGACGAGAGCAGGATGCGCAAGCTTGTCAGGGATTTTCTGATCCGTGACAATTTTGATGTGCTTGAAGCAGCAGACGGAGAAGAAGCGCTGGACATTTTTTACCGTGACAAGGAAATCTCCCTGATCATTTTAGACATCATGATGCCAAAGATCAACGGCTGGGATGTCTGCAGGGAGATCCGCGAGACTTCTAAGATCCCGATCATTATGCTGACGGCAAAAGGAGAAGAGGCGGATGAGCTGCAGGGATTTGATTTGGGGGTAGACGAATATATCGCAAAGCCGTTCAGTCCCAAAATCTTAGTGGCGCGCGTACAGGCGATTCTGCGCCGGTCCAATAAAATTGCAGACGAAGAGACGGTACAGGCGGGAACTATCCGGATGGACAAAGCCGCGCATTTAGTTACCGTCGGTACGGAGCGGGTAGAATTAAGCTATAAAGAATTTGAGCTGCTCGCTTATTTTATTGAAAATCAGGGGATTGCGCTTTCCAGGGAAAAAATACTCAATCACGTCTGGAATTACGATTATTTCGGCGATGCGAGGACAATCGATACGCATGTAAAAAAACTTCGGAACAAACTGGGGAAATCCGGGGAATATATTAAGACGATCTGGGGCATGGGCTATAAATTTGAAGTGAACGGATAAAGCGGATGGATGTGCAAAGGCAGCATCTTGACAAGGCGGTATGGAGCCGGCTGTTTGTGAAACGGATGGATCACAAATGCCGGCTCTGTCTGTATAAGTCAAATTCCTGTTTCCAGGCTTTTTCACAGAGCGTTAATTCACGAAAAAGACATGGACTTTTAGAGGCGGGAGAGTTAAAATATCCGTTAGGAAACTATGGATGATACATGCGAGGTGAGCGGCTGATTTGAGAAAGAGAAAGAATGCACAGGTAAGACATTCCCTTACGCTTCAGTATACAGGCACGATTCTTGCGCTTGTGGCAGGGGCGGTCTTACTCTGCTGGTTTTTAAATACAACCTTTTTGGAATATTACTATACGTACAATAAACAAAACGCTATGCTGGAAGGATACTCCGTCATCAATGAAGAAAGCAGGGAAGGGACGCTTGCGACATCGGGGTTTGACGTTGGATTTGAAAATATATGCGCAAACGGCAATATCGCCATTTTGATTATCAGTGCGGACGGTTCCATTATCCGGGCGTCCGTCAATGATACGAGGGCGTTGAAAAACCAGTTTATGGACGCAATTTTTGGAGATCCGTCCGAGACCTCCACGGAGCTTTTGGAAAAGACAAACAGTTATGTGCTGGAAAAACAGGTGGATTCCAGATTAAATTCCGAATATCTTGTGCTTTGGGGAACGCTTTCGGACGGAAATCTGATTTTGATGCGGACCGCGCTGGAAAGCATTCGCGAGAGCGCATGGATTTCCAACCGCTTTCTTGCATATGCCGGAATGCTTGCCATAGTGTTAAGCGCCCTGATCAGTATTGCTGCATCCAGAAAGATTGTGCGTCCGATTCTTGCCCTGACGGAGATTTCCGGAAGAATGACCGACCTGGATTTTAATGCCAAATATCAGGGGAAGGGCAAAAACGAGATCGACCTTTTGGGAGAACATATCAATCAGTTGTCCGAAACGCTGGAGCAGACGATTTCGGAATTAAAAAGCGCCAATAACGAACTTCAGATCGATATTGAAAAGAAGAATCAAATCGACGAGATGCGCAAGGAATTTCTCTCCAATGTGTCACATGAACTGAAAACGCCGCTTGCGCTGATTCAGGGATATGCGGAAGGACTGCAGGAGTGCATCCATGACGATGAAGAGAGCCGGGATTTTTACTGTGAAGTGATCATGGATGAAGCGGATAAAATGAACCGGATGGTGAAAAAACTGCTGACGTTAAACCAATTGGAATTCGGCAACGATATGGTTGTGATGGAGCGGTTTGATGTGACAGAATTAATCCGGGGCGTGATTCAGTCGTCTTCGATCCTGTTAAAGCAAAACGGGATCAGTCTTTCTTTTCATACGGATCTGCCGATGTATGTATGGGCGGATGAATTTAAGGTAGAAGAAGTGATGACGAACTATTTAAGCAATGCGATTCATCACGCAAAGGATCCGAAGCGTATCGATATCAAATATACCCAGATGGAAGATTATGTCAGGATCAGCGTTTTTAATACCGGAGAGCCGATTCCTGCGGAAGATCTGGACCGGGTGTGGATCAAGTTTTATAAAGTGGATAAGGCAAGGACGAGAGAATATGGAGGCAGCGGAATCGGTCTTTCCATCGTAAAAGCAATTATGGATTCATTTCATCGGGAGTGCGGCGTAGTCAATCATGCCGACGGTGTGGAATTTTGGTTTGAATTGGATACAAAAAGTAATTAGGAGTTGCTCAATCTTATAAAAAATGTTACACTAAACACGATATAGAAATTTTTATGCAGTGGAGGCACGGGATGAAGAGCTCAAAGATAAAAATGACCGCAGTTTTTCTGGTGGCGGCTTTAATGTTTGCCGGATGCGGAGAAGCGCTGTATGAACTGACGCCGGAAGAACAGGCTGCCGTCGTAAGTTATGCGTCTCATGTGGTGGCAAAGTACAATTCTTATCAGAAAGACGGAGAAGTATTTGTGCAGCAAGAGGTGCTGGACGGAGAGGAAGAGACGGAGGAGGGTGCAGATACGCAGGCGCCTGAGACCGATACGCAGGAGTCGGATACGCAGCAGGAGACAAAGCCGGATGCAGAACGTCCGCAGGAAGCGCAGGAGGATGCGTCGGATACGGTTGCGCTTGAGACGGCTTTGAACCTCGGGGAGATTTCGGCGGATTACACAGGATGCAGCCTGTGTACTACATATGAAAAGTCCGATGTGTATGCCGTAGACGCAGAACCGGGACAGCAGCTTCTTGTACTGAATTTGAGTTTGAAAAACCAGTCGGATCAAGATATTGCATTGGATATACTGAAAATGGCGCCTGTTATTTCGGCGGAGCTCAATGAGTCGAAGACCGTTCCGGCGCAGATGACGATTCTTCCCAATGATCTGTCTACCTATCAGGGCAGTATTTCGGCGGGCAAATCAGCGGAACTGGTTCTTTTGTTTCAGGTTCCTCAGGATATACAGGAGGTTTCGGCGGTACAGTTGAAAATTACGATAGGCCAAAGTCAATATAAGGTGAATTTATAAAAAGCCATATACAACGAACTAATTTGTGTTATAATAAAAAATAAAAAAGAACGAGACTTATAAACGATCTGCAAAAGCAAAACAGACAGCAAAATATAAATTGCATGCCGGGAGGGAAAGATTTATGGATACAAATATTTTATTGGAAAGCGGAACAAACGAACTTGAGATTCTGGAATTTACATTGGGGCATCATCGCTACGGGATCAATGTGGCAAAGATCCGCGAGATCTTATCGTATCAGCCGATTACGCCGATACCGCATGCGAATCCCTGTGTGGAAGGTATCTTTATGCCGCGTGATGTAATGATTACCGTCATCAACTTAAAACGCTGCATCGGCGTTCCGGAAGATGAAAAAGAAGGATTGTTTATCATTACTAATTTCAATAAATTGAACATTGCGTTCCATGTAGATGAAGTGATCGGAATCCACAGGGTTTCTTGGGAAGATATTATCAAGCCGGATTCCACGATCAATTCCGATGACGGCGGCGTATCGACCGGGGTGGTTAAACTGGATAATAATCTGGTGGTTATTCTGGATTTTGAACGGATCGTAACGGATATCAGTCCGGAGACAGGTCTTAAGATCTCAGATCTTGACGATTATAAGTCAAAGGACAGAAGTGATTGTCCGATTTTGATTGCAGAAGATTCGCCGTTATTGAGTAAGCTGATTACGGATTGTCTCAAAAAAGCCGGTTACTCCAAACAGATCGTCACTGCAAACGGGCAGGAAGCATGGGAAAAAATCTGTGAATACAAACGAAAAGGTACGCTTGATTATATGGTGCGCTGTATCATTACTGATATCGAAATGCCTCTGATGGATGGGCATCGTCTTACCAAGCTGGTGAAAAGCGATGACGAGATCAAACGAATTCCGCTGATTATTTTCTCGTCGCTTGTTAACGATGAAATGCGTCGAAAAGGAGAACAGCTTGGAGCGGATGCACAGTTGACGAAACCGGAGATTGGAAAGCTGGTAGAAACGATTGATAGCTTGATCGATTCTTAAGCCGGAGCATAACAATAGCTGAGGGATGTGATGCATGGTCACATCCCTTCCTAAGTTTAAATACAGGAGGTACCTTGCAGTGAGTAGGACAGAAGAATATCTTGATTCGTTGCTCAACACCGTTTCTCCCGAGAGGAAAGCGGAAACAGATAAAAAGAGACGGAGAACCAGCGCGGATTTTATCAGGGATTTTGAAGAAGAACTGGATGATACGGATATCGAAGACGTGATTTCTGAATTTGAAGGAGAACCGGAATCTTTAGAGTCTTTTGAACAATCCGGGGACAGTTTTTTTAATGAACTGGAGGGAATTGTCAATACGGCAAAAGAATCGTCTGCCGGTTCAAAACCGCAGGAGAGTGAAGAACCGGAACTTGAAGTGAATACGCTCGGAGATGATTCCTGGACGGAAGCGCCTAAAAGCGATACCGATGAGAATCCTGCGCCCAAAAGCGAAGTATCGGAAGACGAGCAGGAATTGATGGATGTACTTTCACATACTCCTTCCGAAGAAGAGATCTCAAACCTGGCGGGAGTTGGAGAGTCCATACAGGAGGACACCGAAGGATCGGAAGAGGCGGAAGCAGAGGATTTTAACGAAACGGACAAGAACGCCGGTAAAAAGAAAAAAGAAAAAAAAGGCAGAAAAGAAAAGAAAGAGAAGCAGGGCTTTTTTGCTAAACTTTCTACGGTGTTATTCGGAACAGACGATGACGAGACGTTAGAGGAAGGGAAATCGTCCGATGCCGGAGACGGTCAGAAAGAAGCAGAGAAAGAAGTTCCCAAGAAAAAAGAAAAGAAGAAAAAAGAAAAAAAACCGAAAGAAAAAAAGGCAAAAGAGAAAAAACCAAAGGAGAAGAAACCCAAGAAAGAAAAAAAGGAAAAGAAACCGAAAGAAGTCGATTTATCTCCTCCGCTTCCTAAGGTTCCGGTTATCCTGATTTTTATCATGTGTCTTTCCGTAATGATTTTTGTAGTGCTCTCTTCCAATCTGCTCGGGTATTCCATGAGTATAAACGAATCGAAGAAGTTATATGCCGCCGGCGATTATGTGGGAGCTTATGAGAAGATTGCAGGGCTGGAGCCAAAAGAAGGGGATGCAGAATTTGCGGAAAAGATATTTTTACTGGCACAGATTCAGGAGAAAGTAACCAACGGAGACGGCCTGTACCGATCAAAAAAATATGAGATGGCATTGGATTCTTATATCTGCGCATTGGGACGGTATGACGCCAATTATCAGAAAGCAACAGACGATTCTCTCAAACAGGAACTGGATCGTCTGGCAGAAAAGATCACAAAGCAGCTGAATGATGTATTTGGCGTAAATGCAAAGACGGCAAGGGAAATTTATGGGTTAAGCGATCGTGCGGAATATACACAGAGAGTGTATGCGATTGTAAAAACATTGGGATTTACAGAATAGGGCAGAGATATGATTGCAATATTGGATTATGATGCAGGAAATTTAAAAAGCGTGGAAAAGGCTCTGACGCATTTGGGAGAAGAGAGCATAATAACAAGAGACCGCCGGGAAGTGGAACGAGCGGATAAGCTCATTCTGCCGGGCGTGGGTTCTTTTGGAGCGGCAATGGAACAGCTTCGGAAATATGAGATACATAAATTGTTGGAGGAAGCGAAAGAAGAGGGCAAACCGATCCTTGGAATCTGTCTGGGACTGCAGCTTTTGTTTGACGGAAGCGAAGAATGTTCCGGCATCGAGGGACTGCACCTTCTAAAGGGAAGCATCCTTCGGATTCCGGATGCCGGGGGATTGAAAGTTCCGCATGTCGGATGGAATTCGCTACAGCTCAAAGGCGACGGCAGATTGTTTGAAGGATTTGGGGAAGAGCCTTATGTCTATTTTGTACATTCCTATTATTTAAAGGCTGAAGACGAGGCCATTGTAAAAGCATGTACGCAGTACGGCGTAGAGATTCATGCGTCCGTCGAGCAGGGAAACCTCTTTGCCTGTCAGTTTCATCCGGAAAAGAGCAGCGCCGCAGGGCTTGCCATGTTAAGAAATTTTGCCCGGATTTGAGGGAGGAGTATGTCATGTTTACAAAAAGGATTATTCCCTGCCTGGATGTGAATGGGGGCAGGGTCGTCAAAGGCGTAAATTTTGTGAATTTAAGAGACGCCGGAGATCCGATAGAAATTGCCGCCGCGTATGACCGTGCGGGAGCAGATGAAGTCGTATTTTTGGATATCACAGCGTCTTCGGATCAGCGTAAGACGGTGGTGGATATGGTTCGCCGGGTGGCGGAGCGGGTATTTATCCCTTTTACGGTCGGAGGGGGAATCCGTACGGTAGAAGATTTTAAAATACTGCTTCGGGAAGGCGCAGATAAGATTTCCGTCAATTCGTCCGCGATCGAACGGCCCACGCTGATTTCGGAAGCGGCAGATAAATTCGGCAGCCAGTGCGTAGTCGTTGCCATAGACGCAAGGCGCAGCAAGGACCGTTCGGGATTTCATGTGTTTAAAAACGGCGGCAGAATCGATGTGGGAATGGACGCGGTAGAATGGGCGATGGAAGCGGATCGGCTGGGCGCCGGAGAAATCCTTTTGACCAGCATGGACTGCGACGGTACGAAAGCGGGATATGATATCGAGCTTACCAGAACGATTGCAGAAAACGTATCGATTCCGGTGATTGCTTCCGGCGGCGCGGGCACAAAGGAGCATTTCTATGACGCGCTGACAGAAGGCGGCGCGGACGCCGCTCTGGCGGCGTCTTTGTTTCATTATAAAGAACTGGAGATTCGGGAGTTAAAAGATTATCTTGCGGACAGGGGCGTATCCGTAAGAAGATAGGCAGGGGACACCAAGGAGGAAGGTACGATGGGAATGATTACAAACGACTGGCTGGGCGCAGTTTCGGACGAATTTGCAAAGCCTTATTACCGGGAATTATACACGTTTATCAAGGAGGAATACGGCAGAGTCACCGTATATCCGCCGGCGGACGATATCTTCAACGCCTTTCATTTTACTCCGCTTGGCAAAGTGAAAGTGCTTTTACTCGGGCAGGATCCCTATCACAATGTGAATCAGGCGCATGGGCTTAGTTTTTCTGTTCTGCCCAGCCAGAAAGAAATTCCGCCGTCCCTTCAGAACATTTATCAGGAGCTGCATGACGATCTTGGCTGCTATGTTCCCGACAACGGATATCTTAAGAAATGGGCAGATCAGGGCGTTCTGCTTTTGAATACGGTGTTGACCGTCCGTGCGCATCAGGCAAATTCCCATCAGAAAAAAGGCTGGGAATTGTTTACCGATGCAGTCATTGAGGCGGTAAATGCACAGGATCGGCCGATCGTCTATCTGCTGTGGGGCAGACCTGCGCAGAGCAAAATACCTATGCTGAACAACCCAAAGCATCTGATTTTAAAAGCGCCGCATCCAAGTCCTCTTTCGGCGTATCGGGGATTTTTCGGCTGTAAACATTTCAGTCAGGCAAACGCATTTTTGCAGGAGCATGGCATAGAACCCATCGACTGGCAGATTGAGAATCTTGCAGATGCATAAATTCAGAAAAACCGTATATAACTAAAGTATCTATACAGGATACTCTGACAGAAGAAGGTTTTCTGAAATGTATTATAGGATCTGTGAACAAGGACTGGTGGAAACAGACCGCCGCTGTTGGGAAGAACAGACCGGCGCAATCGGAATATTTGATGAAGAAGAATGGAGCAGGGAGCTGAATCTGCAGGAAGAATTTTCTCTTGACCGCAAAGAGGAACATACTTTTTTCTGCAGATTTAAAATTTATGCCTCCTATTTATTCGGCGTATTTTATATTCCGGTCAAAAAGAAAGAGCGAAAACATGACCGGTTTGCGGTTTATATATTAAAAGACAGACTGATCTTTATTGAGGAAGATTCGTTTGTCAAGGATTTGATCCACACAATCCGGGGAAGGATCCGCCAGGAAGATTATACGATGGAATTGTTTTTGGATGATTTTTTTATGGCGATGGTAGAAGAGGATATATTATATCTGGCGGTTCTGGAACGTGAAATTGCAGATATGGAAGAGCGGGTGCTGCAGGGAGAAACCGATTATTTTCATTACCGGATGCTGGGAATCAAAAAAGAGATTTCACGTCTTTACTGTTATTACTGCCAATTGATGGATGCGGCAAAGATTCTTTCCGGAAAAATGAATACCTGCGGTGATTTTTCGGAACGGATCGACCGGTTAAAACAGGAAGCGCAGTCTCTGCGGGAATACGCCATGCAGGTGCAGGACGTCTATCAGTCGGAAATTTCCATTCATCAAAATAATATCATGAAGCTTTTGACCGTCGTTACGACGATTTTTCTTCCTCTGACGCTGATCGCAGGCTGGTATGGGATGAATTTTTATAATATGCCGGAATTGGGCTGGAAATATGGTTATCCGGTGGTTTCGGGACTGAGTGTGCTCATTATCATAGGCAGTCTCTGGTATTTTAAGAAAAAGAAATTTTTATAGATGAAAGAGGCTTTTAGTTTGGACAAAAAGAAAGAAAAAGCCGGCCAGGCAAACCGAAAAGAACAGAAACAAAGAGCAAAGCTGGAACGCAGGCGGGAAAAGCGCCTTTACAAAGAAGCGTTGAAAAAGGAGCATCGTTACGGTACGAATACGGTGCTTGGATGGGATAAGTTGGACAATACGGCGCATCTTTTTCCGGTAATCGCCGGCGAGAGTATGAGCAATGTGTACCGGATTTTTGTCACTTTAAACGAAGAGATTGACAAACAGCTGCTGCAGCGGGCGCTTACCGCCGTGCTTCCGAAATTTGACGGATTTAATGTAAGGCTCAGGCAGGGGGTATTCTGGTATTATTTTGAAGAAAACGGGAAACCCGCGCCGTATGTACGAAAAGAAAGTACATATCCATGCCGTTATATCGTGCAGAACCGAAACCGGAGTTATCTGTTTCGCGTGTCTTATTACAAAAACCGGATTAATCTGGAAGTTTTTCACGTGCTGACCGACGGCATGGGAGGGATCAATTTTTTGAAAGAGCTGACATATCAGTATCTGCGTATGGCGCATCCGAAACTGGGCGAAGAAGTGGGGGATACGCTGTCGGTAGATACTTCTTTAAACCGGGAGGACAGCTTTTTAAAAAATTATAAAAAGAGCCATACCAAAGGATATCGGACGGAACGCGCCTTTTTGTTAAAAGGAGAAAAGCTAAAGCCGGGTGAATTCGGCGTGATCCACGGGACAATGAGCGTTGCCGCATTAAAGGAAGCGGCGCACAGATATGAGGTCAGTATCAACGAATATCTCGTCGCGGCATTTTTATACGGCATATATATCGAATACTTACATGGAACGATAGGAAAACGTCCGATCCGTGCGGCAGTTCCCGTAAATTTGCGCCCGTTTTTTCATTCGGTTACGACGAAAAATTTTTTTGCGATGGTATCGGCAGAATTTCTTCCGGAAAAAGAAAACTATACGTTTGAAGAAGTTCTGCATATCACAAGCGAAAGCCTGCGCGCACAGATCAATAAAGAACATCTGGAAAATCTGTTTTCCTATAATGTTTCCAATGAAAAAAATCTGATTGCGCGCGCAGTTCCCCTGTTTTTGAAGAATATGGCAATTCGTTATGTCTATACAAAATCTGCACTGGCGAATACCACGACGGTGACAAATATCGGAAACATCAGCGTTTTAGATGCGTACCGCCCCTATATTCAAATGTTCGGAGCATTTCTTGCGATGTCAAAAGGGCAGCCGTTAAAAGGAACTATCTGTTCTTACGGTGACCGGTTGATGTTTACGTTTAGTTCCGTACTTGCGGATACGTCCGTGCAGCGGGCGTTTTTCTGCAGATTATCGGAAGACGGGATCGACGTTTCTGTTGAAAGCAACGGGGTGTATTATGAGTAAGCAGTTAGTTTTCGCTGCAGAATTCGACTGTTTTTCCTTCCAGAATCCTGTTCGTCGTCCGAACGGCGCACATTTTTCCGCACATTGAGCAGGTGTGGCGGTCGGAAGGAGGAGTCGTTTCATAATATGTTTTTGCTTTTTCCCCGTCGATGGCGATTTGGAACATGTTCTCCCAGTCTACATTGCGGCGTGCGTCTGACATCCGGTTGTCCCAGTCTCTTGCATTTGGGATTCCTTTTGCAATGTCTGCGGCATGGGCCGCGATCTTGGATGCAATGACGCCTTCTCTGACATCGTTTAAATCCGGCAGGCGCAGATGCTCCGCGGGCGTCACATAACAGAGGAAATCGGCACCATACGATGCTGCAACGGCACCGCCGATTGCAGAAGTGATGTGGTCATAGCCCGGCGCAACATCGGTGACGATGGGACCGAGGACATAAAACGGAGCATTATGACAGAGACGCTTCTGCAGTTTCATATTTGCTTCGATTTCGTGCAATGCCATATGCCCGGGACCCTCGACTATGACCTGGACGTCTTTTTCCCATGCGCGTTTGGTCAGCGCGCCAAGTTCGATCAGCTCGCCGATCTGTCCGGCGTCGGTGGCGTCGTCAATACAGCCAGGTCGAAGCGCGTCTCCAAGGCTTATGGTAACATCATATTCCCGGAGGATATCGAGAACTTTGTCGTAATGTTCATAGAAGGGATTTTCGTTTCCGGTCATCCTCATCCACGCAAAGAGCAGGGAACCGCCTCTGGATACAATGTTCGTTCTGCGTTTTTCACGCAGAAACGTTTCTACGGCACGCCGGTTGATGCCGGCATGTATCGTCATAAAATCGACGCCTTCTTCGGCATGCGCGCGGATCACACGGAGAAAATCATCGGCGGTAATTTCTGAGAGATCTTTATCCAGATACCCGATCGCGTCATACATCGGAACCGTTCCGATCATAGCAGAAGATGTTTCGATCAACGCCTTGCGGAACGTACCCGTTTTTCCGTAATTGCTCAGATCCATAATCGCTTCGGCACCGAATCGGACCGCAAGGAGCGCCTTCTCCATTTCCATATCATAGTGGCTGCAGTCTCCGGAAATTCCCAGATTGACATTGATCTTTGTGCGAAGTCCCATGCCTACGCCTTCCGGGGAAAGTGCGGTATGATTGACATTGCAGGGAAGAACGACCGATCCTTCGGCGATTCGTTCCCGCAGCCATTCGGGGTCTGTTGCTTCTTTTTTTGCGACTGCCTGCATCTGAGGCGTAAGGATGCCTGATTTTGCTGCTTCCATTTGTGTTTTATAATGTTTCATAGGGATTCCTTTCTTTTTGTTTCGTTGAGTGTAGTGTTGTTTTGTTCCTGTCTGGCATTTGCCGCAAACCGACTGTTTAAATCAAACGCATGGTGCAACGGTCCGCTTCCCGCTCCCAGATTGAGCCCAAAAGCAATTGCATGGGTTGTGTAATCTTTTGCCCGTTCGATGGAAGAAGGAAGGTCAAAGCCTTTCGCCAGGTTTGCGGCGATGGCGCTGGATAATGTACATCCTGTGCCGTGGGTATTGGGCTGTTCGATACGTTTTCCCGGAAACCATCGGTACGCGCCGTCTGCGTACAGCAGGTCGTCGGCAGTTTCTTTGTCATGCCCCCCTTTGCATAAGACTGCGCAGCCGTAGGTTTCGTACAGCCATTGCGCACAGCGGATCCGATCTTTTTTACTGCGGACGGAAATGCCGGAAAGCAGTTGTGCTTCGGGAATATTTGGGGTAATCAGTTCGGCAATGGGAAAGAGCCGGTTTTTCAGACAATCTATGGCGTCGTCTCTGATCAGTTTTTTTCCGCTGGAAGCGGCAAGCACGGGATCTGCCACAATATGTTCGGCATGGTATGCACTCAGGCGGTCTGCGGCCGTTTCAATCAGTTCTACGGAAGAGATCATGCCGATTTTAACGGCGTTGGGAACGAGATCTTCAAATACGGCGTCGATCTGCTGTTGGAGGAAGTTTCTGGGGACTTCGAAAACCGCCGAAATCCCGGTTGTGTTCTGCGCGGTAAGTGCGGTCACGGCGCTTGCGGCATACACGCCGTTTAACGTGAGGGTTTTTATATCTGCCTGAATGCCGGCTCCGCCCGAAGAGTCGCTTCCGGCAATTGTTAAAACGGTTTTCACTGCAGCCTCCTTATGGGGTTCGCCAAAGGCGTTCGTTGGATGCAGCAGAGCCAGCCGCAAGAGCCGCCGCTTTCCGTTTCAATTGTTCGGCCGCCGCTTTTCTGTCATCTGCGGCAAAAATCGCCGATACAACGGCAAATCCGCACATGCCGCAGCCTGCAAGTTCTGTGATGTTGCTCTGTCGGATACCTCCGATTGCCACTACAGGAATCGAAACGGATGCGCAGATTTCCCGGAGTGTTTCTTTGGTAATGCGCAGGGCATTTTCTTTGGTGGACGATGAAAACACCGCGCCCGCGCCCAGATAATCCGCGCCTTGTGCTTCGGCGGCTTTTGCTTGTTCGACGGTTTTGGCAGTCGCGCCGATAATAAAATCTCTGCCGCACTGCCTGCGGATCTCTTCGACAGGGGTATCTCCTGCTCCGACGTGGATACCGTCGGCGCTGCTTTGGAGAGCGACTGTAAGATTGTCGTTGATGATCAGCGGTGCACGGTATGCGCTGCACAGTTTTTTTACCAAAATGGCTTCTTTTAAGAAGGAAGCTTCATCGAGATGCTTTTCCCGCAGCTGGATCATAGTTGCGCCGCCGCTTAGCGCATCCCGGATTTGTTCGTACAGACTCTGTCTGCCCGTGAAGGCCCGGTCTGTTACGGCATATAACAGCAGATGTTCTTTTTTAAATTGCATGGGTTTCCCTGCCTTTCTTTAGTGTGTCAATATAGGCTGCCGCGTCTTCGCAATGCATGAAACCGCTCATGCTGCAGGCGCATTTGGCTCCTGCCCGAAAGACGGAAGCGATATTTGTTTCGTCGATGCCTCCGATGGCATAGACGGGGATCGAAATTTCCTGGCAGACTGCCCGAAGAAAATCAAGACCCCGCCCCGGCGCGCCTTTTTTGCACGCCGTCGGAAAAATATGTCCGGCAGTCAGATAGGTGCAGCCCAGCCGCTGGGCCTCTTTTGCCTCTTCGATCGAGTGGCAGGATGCGCCGAGGATATGGAAAAAACGTTTCTGTTCCTCCGGAATCCGGCGCAGAATCGGCAGCGGCAGATGGATGGCGGGCATATTGAGCAAAACGGCGGCATTGACAAAGCCATGCAGGATGCAGGGCGTATGGTACGCCCGGCAGACGGCAAGCGCCTGTGCGGCAAGTGCCTGGTAGTCCCGTTCGGATAAATCCTTCTCCCGCAGGATCACGGCGGCGGGATGTGCCGCTGCGATATCCGCAATTTTTGCCGTAAAATCTCCGCCGCAGAGCGTACGGTTGGTCACGCAGATGATATCAGACATAGAGATAATCATTTAAGACAGGCTGCAGTCCTTCGTTTGTGACGGCTTCATAGATTTGCTGTAAACTGCGTGCGTCGTCGATCTCAAACTGTGCGTCTCCCTGCGCCGTGTCAGCCTCCTTTCCCGTATATTTGCTTTTATGGTCGCCGATTCCGGTGGAAACTCCCGCAGAAATTTTTGTGGCGGCAATTTTGACGATTCCGTTCCGAAATGCGGCGCTTTCTCTGGAAGATACCGTAATGCCTGCAAACGGAAGAAATATACGATAAGCGCAGATGATCTGGCAAAGTTCTTTCTCTCCCACATCTGCGGGACGGATGGCGGTATTGTGCAGGATCGGACGAAGTCTTGGGCAGGAAAGGGAAAATTCCGCATGCGGATACTTCTTCTGCAGATAGTATACATGCAGCGCGCCTGCAAGGGCGTCTTTGCGGAAGTCGGCAAGACCAAGCAGCGCCGAATGGGCAACGCCCCGCATGCCGCCCATTAACGCCCGCTCCTGAGCATGAAAGCGGTAGGGCCACACACGTTTGTGTCCGAGGAGATGGAGCGTTTCATAAACGTCTGCATCGTAGGTTTCCTGAAATACGGTGACATAGTCTGCCCCGCATGTATGCAGATAGCGGTACTCTTCCGTGTTCAGCGGATAAATTTCAAGCCCTGTCATGCGGAAATACTTTCTTGCCAGCTTACAGGCCTCGCCGATATATTCCACATTGCTTGCTGCACGGCTTTCTCCGGTCAGGATTAATATTTCTTCCATGCCGCTTTCGGCGATGATTTTCATTTCACGTTCGATCTCCTCCAACGACATCTTTTTTCGCCGAATATCCTGATAACAGTTAAATCCGCAGTAAACGCAGTAGTTTTCGCAGTAATTGGCGATATACAGCGGCGTAAACAAATAGACGGTGTTTCCGAAATGCCGTCCGGTCTCTGCTCTGGCACGCTGTGCCATCTGTTCTAAAAAGGGTTCTGCGGCGGGTGAAAGCAGGGCTTTGAAATCTTCCACGGAACAGGTTTCATGTTCCAGCGCCGTAAGGACGTCCTTTTGGGTATAGCGGGAAGCGTCGTAAGCATGCATATGCCCGGTCACCCGGTCACATAGATCGGATGAGATTTCTTCCATGCCCGGCAGGTACCGCATATGGTCGGTCCGGGCGGCACGGTCGGTTTCCAGCCTGCGTTTCTTTTTTTGGGCTTCGTCCGATAAATGACCGGATTCGACAAAAAAACGATTATCCATACACATCCTCCCCATCGCGTAAAAATCCGGTCAGAGGATCGGAAGAAGACGCGCCCCGGGAGAGGACTCTGCCCGGTCCGGCAAGATAGGCGGCGCGACCCGCTTCGATCGCCTGACGGAATGCCTTAGCCATCAGCGGCAGATTTCCGGCAGTTGCCAGAGCCGTATTTGCCATGATCGCCGCAGCTCCCATTTCCATTGCTTCACAGGCCTGTGAAGGTTTTCCGATGCCAGCGTCTACGATGATCGGAAGGTCGATCTCGTCGATTAAAATCTGTATAAAATCCCGGGTTGCAAGACCCTTGTTGGAACCGATCGGAGAGGCAAGCGGCATAACGGCGGCGGCTCCGGCCGCCTTTAAGTCTCTTGCCGTATTTAAATCCGGGTACATATAAGGCAGAACGATAAATCCTTCGTCCGCTAAAATTTTCGTCGCCGCAACGGTCTGCGGATTATCCGGAAGCAGATATTTGGAATCCCGCATGATTTCGATTTTGATAAAATCGCCGCAGCCGAGTTCTCTTGCCAGCCGTGCGATCCTTACCGCTTCTTCGGCGGTCCGGGCGCCGGATGTGTTTGGGAGCAGCGTGACATGATCCGGAATAAAGTCGAGAATATTTTCTGTTTCTTTGGTATTCGCCCGCCGGACGGCAAGTGTAATGAGTTCCGCCCCGGCGTCTTTTACGGCTGCTTTAATCAAATGCAGAGAATATTTGCCTGAGCCTAAAATAAAACGGGAACGGAATCTGTGCCCCCCTAATATCAGGGCGTCGTTATTTTGCATAGCGTTTCCTTCTTTCTATGGTATTATTTCTGAAGTTGGTTCGGCGTTCGGATTTTTTGCAAGGATACGGAGAACCGTATGTGCCTGATGGGCGGCGCAGAGCATAACGCGTGTGGAAATCAGTCCGGGAATACATTCCTGTCCGCTGATGCCGTCGCCGCAGAGATAAAAGCGTTCGGTAATCTTTCTGGTTCGTATGGCATTTGCGGATGCAAGACCAGCCATACCGGAAGCGGCAACGACACAGGCGTTTGGCAGGCGTTCCAGACAGCCGTTGACCAGCATGGCTTTTTCTTTTGCCAGGTCAAAGGCTTCGCAGATAACGTCCGCATCAAAGAGCAGTTCTGCCAGGTTATGTTCGATATCCGGACCGTATGCGTGACGAGTGTAAGATACGGTGCGATTTCCAGTAAATTAGAAGCGAGAGCTTCCGTTTTCGGTAAGCCGACCTGGTTTGCTTTGTACTGCTGCCGATTGAGGTTTGAAATATCTACGCGGTCAAAGTCGATTAAGATCAGCGTTCCGACGCCTGCTCGGGCAAGCGCGATTGCAATGTTGGATCCAAGTCCGCCAAGTCCGCAGACGGCAACACGGCTTTCGGAGAATTTTTTCTGCAGGATTTCTCCGTGCCGCAGCTTTAGGGCTTCTTTCATCTGGTCTTGTGTCGGTATACAATTCATATCAGCCCCCTCCGACAAAGCGGACGATTTCCAGGACGTCGCCGTCTGCAAGAACGGTTGTATGATACAGCGCTTTTGGGACGATAGATCCGTTTCGTTCGACGGCAACCCGGTCTGGGTCGTATGAGAGCGCCGTTAAATATGCAAGAATCGTTTGACCGGCGGTTTCGGATTCTGTTCCGTTGATTTTTACCATGGCAGTTCCTCCTAAGGTTTTTGTTTCTTTGTCCGACGAGGGAAAAATCACATAAAAAAGGGAAGCTTCTGATCTGAAAGCTTCCCATACAATACAAAATATCACATATCCCTACGTTGGCATTATCCAAATCAGGTAATGGGTCGAAGGTTAACCTTCCTCTCAGCCTGTCGCACAAGCTCCCCGTTCGTTATGAAATTTTGTTTTACTATACACCTGTTTTTCCGGGAATGCAAGGAAAATATCAAAAAATCGGTTGAATTATCCATGCTTCTGGGATAATATATTATGGAATCCGAAGTAAAGAAGAGGAAGATGCTATGGGCAGATGCAGACAGTGCAATGTAGAAATTTTAGACCATACGCAGATATGCCCGTTGTGCAGATGCGTCGTCGAACAGAACAAAGAATCGGAAACGATGTATCCGGATATCCGGCTGCGCGTCAGGAAACTGAATCTGGCGGTGCGCATTTTTTTGTTTGGGGCGATTTTGACGGAAGTGTTCTTTATTTATCTGAATATAAATTATGTGCGTGGAATCTGGTGGAGTGCGATCACTGGCGCGGGCTTTGCATATGTTTATTTTATAGCAAGATTTGCCGTACTCAATGATAATGCGGGGTATCGGAGCAAATTTCTGGCGCTGACCTTTTTTGGGGTTTTATATGTTATACTGATTGATTTTGTGATCGGTTACCATGGCTGGTCGGTCAATTTTGTTTTGCCGGGAGGTCTTTTGCTGGTAGATCTTTTTATTGTGATTCTGATGTTTGTCAACCGCCGTAACTGGCAGAGTTATATTATGCTAGAGCTGTTTATGATCGTGTTAAGCGCAGTACCGCTGGTATTGATGTGGTTTCATATTGTGACGGAGACATTTATTGGGGGACTGGCGTTTGCCGTTTCCATACTTCTGTTTGCAGGCACGCTGATTATCGGGGACAGAAGGGCGAGAAGTGAATTAAAACGAAGATTTCATGTTAGGTAAAGGATTATGGGATACAAAGAGAAAAAAGACTCGGACGCAAGTATACAGGGTACGTTGATCCGGGAACTGATCGGGCGTTTTACGTCATACCATCTGATCGGAAAAAAAATAAAAAACGGGGAATTCCGGAAAAAGATTACGGAACCTGCATGGAATGTGCCGGACGGTTTTACAATGACCGAAATACCGATGGATACGTTTGCAATGGAATGGCTGACACAGGAAGGCTCTGTGTCCGATTATGCACTTTTGCAGCTGCACGGCGGCGGTTATGTCGGAAAACTGCATAATGCATACCGCAATTTTGCACATCTTTACAGCCAGCTAGGAGACGGAATGAGCGTGCTTACGATAGAATACCGGGTAGCGCCGGAAGATCCTTATCCGGCTGCTCTTTTGGATGCCGTTTGTGCTTACCGCTGGTTGCTGGAGAAAGGATATGACGGAGAGAAGATCATTGTGGCAGGAGATTCCGCGGGCGGAGGGCTTGCGCTTGCGCTGGTCATGTATCTTCGGGATCATAACATGCAGCTGCCCTGCGGAGTGATTGCCATGTCTCCGTGGACAGATATGACATCTTCCGGAGAATCCTATCAGACAAATTTTGAGAAAGATCCTCTGTTTGGCAATACCAGGGACAGTCTGATTTATAACAGAGAATATCTGGGACTGGAAGATCCGAAAAATCCGTATATTTCTCCGGCATTCGGTTCCTTTGATGAATTTCCGCCCATGCTGATTCAGGCGGGTTCTTATGAAATGCTCTTAAGCGATTCCGAAACGGTAGCGAAAAAGGCGAAAGAGCAGGGAGTGAAAGTGCGTTTTCATATCTACGAAGGGATGTTCCATGTCTTTCAGATGGCAATGCAGCTGATGCCCGAATCCATTTTGGCATGGAAGGAAATCGGCAGATTTCTGGACATTGTCCGGGAATCCGAAAATTAGGTTGACGTGTTTTCGTACATTTTCTATAATATTGAATAGTATCCGAAGGTTTAAGAAAGGATAGTTTCGTAAAGGATTTGAAATACACAGATTGGAGGAAATTATGTTAAATAAACTGAAAATAAAAGCAGCTGCGGCAGTCTGTATCCTCGGGCTTTTTCTGTTTGGGGCATCCGTTCCGTCGTTTGCGGCCGGGGTTCTTACGATCGCAGTATCGTCTCAGTCGGTAAAAGCGGGTGATACGGTGACGGTAACGGTATATGCGGCAGGCGCAGATAACGCTGACGTTACCGCAGATATGAACGTGACATACGATTCGTCAAAGCTGGAGTATGTCAGCAGTTCCGCATCCAATGCATCCGGCGGTGGCGGAAGCGTGAAAGCAAGCGGTTCAAGCATAGATATCAAATTCAAAGCCGTAGGTTCCGGTGACGCTTATGTGAAAGCGGAAGCAAGTACGATGACGGCTGCGGGCGCGCATATTATGGTATCCGGTTCCGCTTCGTCCGATCCGGACAGTTCTGATCCGGCAAAATCCGGAGACAATTCACTTTCCTCCCTTACGCTTTCGGCGGGGACACTGTCGCCTGCTTTTAAGGGAAGCGTGACCGAATATTCGGCACAGGTAGGCAGTGACGTCAGTGAAATCACAGTGACGCCCAAAACCTCAAACGCAAAAGCAACCGTAGAATCCATTACCGGCAACAAAGATTTAAAAGAAGGTTTAAACGTAATCACCGTTTTAGTAAAAGCAGAAAACGGAACACAGGCTTCTTATAAAATAAACGTGACAAAAGGAAAGACGTCGGCAGCCGGCAGCGCCGGGGCATCTGATATCGGGGCGGACAGTCTTACGGACGGGGAAAATGATCCTGCGGACGGGGCGCAGACTCCCGTGTCAGACGGGGATTCGATTGTCATCGACGGCGTTTCCTATCAAATATCGGAAGAATTTTCCGAAGATGCCATTCCGGAAGGATTTTCAAAAGCGGATTTTGAGTATAAAGGAAAACCGCATAAAGGACTGGTGTTTGATTCCGGACACCTGGGCATGTATTATCTGGTCAACGAAGCGGGAGAAGGCAGATTTTTTGTCTATGACGCGGACAGAGATAAGTTTTATCCGTATGTGCGTTTAAGCAGCGGGGAACATTTTATTATACTGATGGTAGTGCCCAATGCCGTCATTCCGCCGGATCATTATGAGGCTGCACAGCTTACGATCGGAGATGTTTCCGGAATCAGCGCATATCAGTATGCGGGAGACGAAGATGCCGAAATCGTAAAGGATGAGTCGGGAAGCGGAGAAAACATATCCGGAGGAACCTCGGATTTTTATATCTTTTACGGCATGGATCCAAGCGGAGTCTCCAGCTGGTATCAGTATGACGTCAAACAAGGGACATATCAGAGGTTTAACGAAGAGGCAGTGGGACAGTCCGATCCTGCGGAGGACTATGAGTCATTGAACAAATCGTATCAGGAATTAAATGATCGGTTTAAATCGACAAAAGAAAAGGACAGAAGGCTAATTGCCGTTATGATCTTTGTCGCAGTCGTTCTCGTGATTCTTGTGATCAATCTTCTTTTGAAGATCAGGGAAATAAAAAACGGAGACGACGAGGAAGAGGGGCACAAAAAGACCGCAAAAAGACCGCAGGGTACGCGTAAAAAAAAGACGTATCCGCAGAAAAGGATAAAACCGGCAAAACCAGAAAAACCGGTTTCGGTACATTCGAAAGAGGATGAAGATTTTTATGACGGGGACGACGAAGATTTTATAGGCGAATTTGAAGAAGATCCCGGTGTACTGAGCCGAAAGAACAGAAAAAGAGAAAGACCGGCAAAGGTGCAGAAGACAGAACCGAAACGGCCGGCGCCGGCGCATCCGGAACTATATAACAAAGACGAAGACGACGATCTTGAATTTTTGGACTTAAATGATTTATAA
Source organism: Lachnospiraceae bacterium (assembly GCA_011959925.1). Classification (GTDB taxonomy): domain Bacteria; phylum Bacillota; class Clostridia; order Lachnospirales; family Lachnospiraceae; genus Roseburia_B. The sequence continues at coordinate 4,492 of BLMD01000416.1, read as the reverse complement.
AAAGGTGGGCATATGCAGAAATCATTCACGAGCAAAGCGCAGAAAGCGCTGAAACTGGCGGAAAAAGCTTCCAAGTCATTAAAACACAACTACATTGGAACGGAGCATCTTCTGTTGGGTCTGATCCGGGAAGGTTCCGGAGTGGCGGCAAATGTTTTAATGGAAAACGGAGTGGCGGCAGACCGGCTTTTGGACCTGATTGAAAGTTTGATTGCACCGTCCGGACAGACGGCAGTTGCCGATATAGACGGCTGGACGCCCAGGGCGGAACAGATCCTGGAGAATGCGAAACGCGAAGCAGATCGTTTTTTGAGCAGAGAGATCGGGACGGAACATATTCTGATTGCGATTATGAAAGAAACAGAATGCGCGGCTTCTCGTCTGATGAATACGTTAAGCGTAAATTTGCAGAAGCTGTATGCGGATACATTGGTTGCAATGGGAAAAGACGGCAGTCTGTACCGGGAAGATTTTATAAACGGTAAACCGGGAAAAAGAAAAGGCTCTGCAAATACGCCGATGCTGGACCAATATGCAAGGGATTTGACAAAGCTTGCGGAACAAAAGCAATTTGACCCGCTGATCGGACGGGATCAGGAGATTCAGAGGGTGATTCAGGTGTTAAGCAGGCGGGGGAAAAATAATCCGTGCCTGATCGGCGAGCCGGGAGTCGGAAAAACCGCTATCGTGGAAGGATTGGCGCAGCGAATCGTTACCGGGATGGTTCCGGCGGCGGTTGCAGATAAACGAGTAGTGACATTGGATTTATCCGGAATGGTAGCAGGATCCAAATATCGCGGAGAATTTGAAGAACGAATTAAAAAAGTGATCCGTGAAGTGACACAGGCGGGGAATATTCTTTTGTTTATCGATGAAATTCATACGATCATCGGCGCCGGAGGCGCGGAAGGAGCCATTGATGCGTCCAATATATTAAAACCGTCGTTGGCACGCGGGGAAATTCAGCTGATCGGTGCAACTACAATTACGGAATACCGCAAATATATCGAAAAAGACGCTGCGTTAGAGCGGCGGTTTCAGCCGGTAGCGGTAGAAGAACCGGGACGGGACGAAGCGATTGAAATTTTAAGAGGACTGCGCGATGCCTATGAAGAGCATCATCATGTGATCATTACAAATGAAGGAATCGAAGCGGCGGTAGATCTTTCCATACGGTATATCAATGACCGATTCCTGCCCGATAAAGCGATTGACCTGATGGATGAGGCGTCCGCAAAAGTGCGTTTAAACAGTTTCCGTATACCGGAAAACATGACGGAATTGGAACAGCAGATTGCGGGATACGACGATGCAATGGAACGGGCGCTGATGGACGAAAATTTGAAAGAGGCATCTTCGATCAGCGGTAAAAAACAGGAGGCCGAACAAAAATACGCAAAGCTTCATAAAAAATATAAAAAAGACGCCGATAAAAAAGCTCTGATCGTCGGCGCGGAACAAATGGCAGATATTGTGTCCGGATGGACCAAAATACCGGTCAGGCAATTGGAAGAAGGGGAGTCTGCAAAGCTCCGCCGCCTGGAAAAAACATTGAAAAAACGTGTGATCGGTCAGGAAGAGGCAGTTATGGCCGTTGCAAAAGCCGTCAAACGAGGCAGGGTAGGGCTGAAAGATCCAAACCGTCCGATTGGTTCCTTTTTGTTCCTGGGACCGACCGGCGTCGGGAAAACAGAAATTACAAAAGCCCTTGCGGAGGCCATGTTCGGCAGCGATCAGGCAATGATCCGTGTGGATATGTCGGAATATATGGAACGTCACAGTGTGTCTAAGATGATCGGCTCCCCGCCGGGATATGTCGGTTATGACGAGGGAGGGCAGCTTTCGGAAAAAGTGCGTCGAAATCCCTATTCCGTCGTTTTGTTTGACGAGATTGAAAAAGCGCATCCGGATGTGTTTAATATTCTTCTTCAGGTATTGGACGACGGGCATATCACCGATGCGCAGGGAAGAAAAGTGGATTTTAAAAATACGATACTGATCATGACTTCAAACGCCGGAGCGCAGGCAATCATTTCTCCCAAGAAGCTTGGTTTTGGCATAACGGAGGATGAAAAGGAAAACTACGGCCGGATGAAAGAAGGCGTTATGGAAGAAGTGAAGAGGATTTTTAAACCGGAATTTTTAAACCGTATCGATGATACGATCGTATTCCGTGCTTTAAATAAAGGAGATATGAAAAAAATCGTAACCCTTCTTTCCAAAACGCTGACAGAACGCTGTGAGAAGCAGATGGACATTACCCTTTCGATCAAAGATTCTTTAAAAGCGTATATTGTAGAAACCGCTTACGATCCCAAATACGGCGCAAGGCCGTTGCGGCGCAAAATTCAAAGCTTAATCGAAGACGCTCTGGCGGAAGAGATTTTGAGCGGCAGGATAAAAAAGGGAGATGTTATCGATGCCGGCGTCCGCGGAGAGGAAGTACGATTTATTGTCAGGAATCGGCAGTAAAAAGCTCTGGAAAAAACCGAATAAATATTATATAATAATGTTGCAAAAATATGAAAGCATAAAAGAGCTGTCACAGGAGGATAAAAATGTCGGTAATTAGTGAATTGATTCGCAGTGAATCAGACGGAACCATTAGTTTTGGGGATTATACATTATCTGCGAAAGCAAAACTGGATAATTTTGAGCATTCGGGGGATTTATACAAAGTAAAAACATATCGGGAGATTACCAAACTGGAACGAAACGGTATGTTTGTCTATGAATCCGTGCCGGGAACGAGTGTAACGGGTTTTCAGGCTACGGAAGCGGCGGTTGCATTTCAGGTAGAAGGTCCGGAAGATGCGCAGATTACGCTTGAGCTGGAAGCGGGGACGGAATATAATATTACGATCAATGCTGCGCAGGCAGGCGTTATGAAAACAAATCTTGGAGGAAAGCTGAGCATAAGCGTTGAGCTGGACGGAAGCAGCGCGGTCAGCGTAGGAATTTCAAAAAAATAAAATAAATAAGAAAGGTTCAAAAGAATGTGCCATGCACATTCTTTTTTATCAGGAAAACAAATGGCAAAACAAAAAACAGTATATTTCTGTCAGTCATGCGGGATGGAATCTTCCAAATGGATGGGACAGTGTCCTTCCTGCGGAGAATGGAATACGTTTGCAGAAGAAGCCGTTACAGTAAAAAAGGGTTCGGCATCCGTTTCGCGCCGGGAAATTCATGCAAAAGCGACCAGGTTAAATGATATAAAAGCAGCGGGAGAAGAACGCTTTTCGACAGGAATTGCGGAATTGGACCGTGTGTTAGGCGGCGGGATCGTGCCGGGATCTATGATATTGGTGGGAGGAGATCCGGGGATCGGAAAATCCACACTTTTGCTTCAGGTTTGCAAAACTTTATCCGAGAGGCACAAAAGCATTTTATATGTATCCGGGGAGGAATCCCTGCAGCAGATTAAGCTGCGGGCGGAACGTATCGGAGAATTTTCCGATACGCTGTCCCTGCTTTGCGAGACAAATCTGGAAATTGTCGATGAAATCGTAAGAAGGGATTTACCGCAGATTTTAGTGATAGACTCCATACAGACAATGTACAGTGAACACGTAACTTCTGCACCGGGAAGCGTTTCACAGGTCAGAGAATCAACCGGAAGCCTTTTGCAGATGGCAAAAGTGCTGGGAATTGCCGTATTTATTATCGGACATGTGACGAAAGAAGGCGTCGTGGCGGGACCGCGCGTACTGGAACACATGGTGGATACGGTATTGTATTTTGAAGGTGACAGACATGCGGCATACCGTATTTTGCGCGGGGTAAAAAACAGATTCGGTTCCACAAATGAAATCGGCGTTTTTGAAATGCGCTCCGGCGGTTTAATCGAGGTAGAAAATCCTTCGGAATTTATGCTGGGAGGAAAACCCAAAGGAGCGAGCGGTTCGGTGGTCGCATGTTCTATGGAAGGCAGCCGTCCGATCCTGCTGGAAGTGCAGGCGTTAGTATGCCGCAGCAATTTCGGTATGCCCAGAAGAACCGCAGCCGGAACGGATTTCAATCGGGTCAATCTTTTGATGGCGGTACTGGAAAAAAGGGTCGGTCTTCAGATGGGGAACTGCGACGCCTATGTAAATATCGCGGGGGGAATCCGAATGAACGAGCCGGCGATAGACCTTGGCATCGTGCTTGCATTGGTGTCCAGTTATAAAAACCGTCCGATCGATGAAAAGACCATTTGTTTCGGGGAAGTTGGGTTAAGCGGCGAAGTGCGGGCAGTCAATATGGCGGAACAAAGAGTAGCAGAGGCAAAGAAGCTGGGATTTACCGTCTGTGTTCTGCCGGAGGCGACAAAAAGCGCACTCTCAGCAATATCCGGAATCCGTTTGATCGGCGTAAAAAGCGTAAAAGATGCCATAGATTTGGTGGTATAGCAAAAAAAGAAGAAAAAAGTAAAAAAAGTAGTTGACAAGTGTTGGAGAGCGTGTTATTATGATCTAGCTGTCGCGGAAAACAGAAGCCACGGCAGAGC
>BLMD01000415.1 GCA_011959925.1 Lachnospiraceae bacterium | reverse complement strand
GTACGGTGGTGTGGGAGGTCGGTAGATAAAATAATTATCTACCTCCTACCCGATATAGGAGATATTTTGAATACGGGTAATTTTTATTTTATCAAAGATGAGTATTATAAGAGGTTTCCCAAATGTGGATTAATGGGAAATAAGGATAGTGATGAGGCAGGAGTGCATGGGAGACCTTGCTTCTATTGTTTTGAGATGGATGGATATTACTGGATGGTGCCTATATCATCTAAAACGGAAAAATATAAGGCATTATATGAGGAGAAGAAAAAGAGATATAAGGAATATGATGGTTTACGATTTGGATATGTAAATGGAAAATACAGAGCTTTTTTAATTCAGAATGTTTGTCCAGTGAGTGAAGAATATATTGACTGTCAGTATATGATTGAAAACAATACTGTACCGGTAAAGATAAATGATAAACTGTCGGCAGAAATAAATGGTATTGTGAGAAAGGTGATCAGATTACATAAAAGAGGAATCCGGATTGTTTTGACAGACATAAATCATATTTTGAATGAGTTGAATAAAACAAAGTGAGTAAATATGAATGTATATGGGTAAGTGACATATAACTAACAAAATGCTAAAAAATGTCGTATTTTAGGCATTTGGAACTATCCAAGAGATAAGAAGTTATTTGCAGTCAGGAAATATGGAAAACCCACAGACAGATGTTGTTTGTGGGTTTTTTGTGAAACTGATTATGATATACTCATAATCACCGCATTTTCACGCTGAATATTGACAATATCATAAGCGGACGGGGCTCAAGGGGAAAATCACTTGTGGGATAGTGTGAGGCAATATGAGATAATATGGGAACATAAAAAGCATCCGGAGGACTGAAAACCGGAAATGCAGCTTATGTTGAAGACAGAAATGCTTTTCTTTTTCCATCGCGTGCAGTATAATACAACATATGCCTTGAAATGAGGAGGTTTTATATGATTCAGGATATTGCGCCGCATCGCTATGATGTGGCTTATCGGAAGCAGGAGGCAAGAGACCAGGATATTATATTGCTTTACCAAAACGACAGGCTGTTGTGCCGGATGGATGAACATACCATTGCGTATCCTTCTGTAAAAGAGGTGGCGAAGGTATTTCCGGAAGTGTACCAAAAAGCAAAGTATCTTTTTTGTATCGATGATACGGTCTATTTTGATTTGGGAAAACATGTGATCGATGCGTTTTTGGATTTTAAATATCTTCCGAAAGAGATTCTTCGGAGCGCAAAACCGGTTTGGAAAGCGTATGCGGGAATTACCGGATTCCAGATACATAAATGGTATACGCAGAACCGTTACTGCGGCGTATGCGGAAAGCAGCTGGCGGCGGCAGGAGGAGAGCGTGCGTTAAAGTGCCCGGGCTGCGGAACCTTGCAGTATCCCAGGATCAATCCGAGTGTCATTGTGGGCATTACGGACGGAAACCGGATCTTAATGACAAAATATGCAGACGGACACAGCAGTTATAAGAAATATGCGCTTGTGGCGGGTTATGTGGAAGTCGGAGAAAGTTTAGAAGATGCGGTTCGCCGTGAAGTCATGGAAGAAGTAGGGCTTCGGGTAAAAAATATCCGTTACTACAAAAGCCAGCCGTGGTCGTTTACCGATGCCCTGCTGGTCGGATATTTTTGCGATGCAGATGGATCGACGGAGATTGCAATGGACGAAGAGGAACTTTCAGAAGCGGTATGGTTTGAGAAAGAGCATATTCCTGCGGAGCGTTCGGAAGCGGATATCAGTCTGACAGGAGAGATGATCGAAGCATTTCGGGATGGGCAGGTCTGAATCGGTATCCGTTCATTCGTGAAAATATAGTGAAATCATAAAAAAGGGTAGCAGGCAGTCTGTTTTAGGGGTATACTATAGAAAGCAACACGGAAAGAGGAAAGGATTGCGTATAAGAATATGTCAGAAGAAAGTGCAGTGCAGAAGAAGAAAGAGGAGTCGGCAGTAAAAGAAGTGCTTAGCTGGGTGATTACAATTGCGCTTGCGGTTGTGGCAGCGCTGTTTATTAAAAGCTTTGTGATTATCAATGCAAATATACCTTCCGGATCTATGGAGAATACCATTATGACGGGGGACCGCCTGTTTGGAAACCGTCTGGCGTACGCCAAAAAAGAGCCGGAACGGGGAGATATTATCATATTTAAGTTTCCCGACGATGAGGCGGAGAATTACGTCAAACGTGTGATCGGGCTTCCCGGAGAAAAAGTGGAGATCAGAGATGCGAAGGTGTATATCAACGGTTCTGCAGAACCGTTAAAGGAAGACTACCTGAAAGAGGAATGGACGACATCAACAGGACCATACACATTCGAAGTTCCGGAAGATTCGTATTTGGTATTGGGTGATAATCGAAATAATTCCTGGGATGCAAGATACTGGGAGCACACATATGTTGCAGAAGATAAGATTTTGGGAAAAGCGGTATTCCGTTATTTTCCGATCGGGGAGGCAGGTTCTTTATATTAGATATGGTGAAAGTATTGGCTCGTTTTTTTATAAAAGAAGAAGATTCTCCTGCGAAGAAGCGGCAGAGCTACGGCATGATCTGTGGAATGGCAGGGATCTTTTTCAATATGCTGCTATTTGCGGGAAAATTGCTGGCAGGAAGGCTAAGCAATTCCATTTCCATTACGGCGGATGCGTTTAACAATCTTTCCGACGCGGGTTCTTCGGCAGTGACATTGGCAGGGTTTAAACTGGCGGGAACCAAGCCCGATACAAAACATCCGTTTGGACATGGCAGAATAGAATATATTTCAGGACTGATCGTTTCGGCGGCGATTCTGATCATGGCATATGAGCTGATCCGGGATTCCGTTGATAAAATTTTGCATCCACAGGAGACGCAGCTTCGTCTGGTCTCCGTTTTTGTACTTCTGATATCGATTGCGGTAAAATTATATATGGCGTATTACAACCGCAGCATTGGGAAAACGATTGATTCGGCGGCAATGCGCGCGGCAGCGGCAGACAGTTTAAGCGATGCGCTTGCGACGACCGTTGTTTTGGCTGCGGCGTTGGCGGGACACATGACGAATGTGCATTTGGACGGATATTGCGGTGTTTTGGTGGGGCTGTTTATTTTTTATACGGGAATTTCTGCGGCAAAAGAAACGTTGAATCCTCTGCTGGGACAGCAGCCGGAGGCATCATTTGTAGAGGAAATATATCATACCGTAACTGCACATGAGGGCATTTTGGGGATTCACGATCTGATCGTCCATGACTACGGTCCGGGGCGTCAGATGATTTCGCTGCATGCGGAAGTGTCCGCCCGGTCAGACCTTTTGGAAATTCATGATCTGATCGATCGGATTGAGACGGAGCTTCGGGAAAAGCTGTACTGCGAAGCCGTCATCCATATGGATCCGGTGGTGGAAGACGAACAGACAAACCGGATGCGCACTTATATCAAACATATGGTGCATCAGATGGGAGACGGTTTTTCCATGCATGATTTCAGAATGGTTCCCGGACAAACACATACAAATCTGATTTTTGATGTCGTTGTGCCGTTTGAATATGAACCAAGTGATTCTCAGATCATTGCAAAGCTGCAGCAGAAAGCAGATCTGGAATTGAACGGGACTTTTTTTCTAAAGATACAGATTGACAGAGCATACGTAAAATATGAGGTGAACGCATGACAAAGACACTGCTGTTTATTCAGGGCATCTACGATACGATCGATCTGTTTATTGCGGCTTTTTCGGACGCTTTTCGCCAGGCGGGTTTCAGATGCCATGTCATAGATATCCGCAATCCCAAAGAGGCGCTGCAGCGTTTGAAAAAACTGACCGAAGAAGAAACAATAGACGGCGTGATTACATTTAATAATATCGGGTACAATCTGTCTTTTTCCGGCGGAAGAAATCTCTGGGAAGAGAAAGGGATTCCCTATTATAATATACTGATGGATCATCCGTTTCATTATGCGAATCCGTTAAAGCATGCGCCAAAGACCTCCGTGGTATTTTGTACGGACCGTGCGCATGTCGCTTTTCTGCAGAGGTTTTATCCGCATTTGACGCAGGTGGACTTTATGCCACATGCAGGGATGGAGGCAGATCTAAAAGAATGTGCCGATGCGGGCAGATGCCGTTTATGTACGGGAGACGGTGCATTTCACCCTGCCATGGAAGAACGCCCCGTCGATGTGCTCTATGCGGGAGGTCTGTCAAAATATCAAGCGGAAGGACTTGTGCCGGATCTGGGAGAGATTACGGAGTTTGATGCATTTGCCCTGACGCAGGATGTACTTTCGGATTTGATGAATCATCCGGAGAAAACGACGGAACAGGCAGTGGAAGAATATCTGCTTTCGATCGGGAAGCAGTACGATGACGAAACATTGAACCACTGGATCACGGAGCTTCGGTTTATTGATTCTTATGCAGCGTCTTTTTACCGGGAAGGAGCCGTCCGCATGCTGGTGGAAAGCGGGATTCGGGTTACCGTTTTCGGCGGCGGATGGGAACGGTGTGACTGGGCGAAAAACCCCAATCTGATCTATGGAGGAAAGGTACTGGCTCCGCAGGTGCTGGAGCTGATGAATCACAGTAAAATCGTATTAAACACGATGACCTGGTACAAAAACGGCATCCATGACAGGATTATCAACGGAATGCTCGCAAAGGCAGTTGTCGTAACGGATGAATCAAACTATCTGAACGAAGAATTTCAAAACAAAACCCATCTGGTGTCGTTTTCTTTGCCGCAGATGCAGCAGCTTCCTGTATTGGTGGAAGATCTGCTGGAACATCCGAAGCGGATGGAAGAGATCGCACAGGAGGGATACCAGTATGCAAAGGCGAACCATACCTGGAGCCGGAGGGCGGATTATATGCGGAAGCATTACCTGTAGATGACAGGTGAACAAAAAAAGACTGCATGGGAATAAACCGGCAGTCTTTTTTCTTCCGTTTGGAAGGAATATTTATGGTGCATCCGGCAATCGGATGCAGCTGTTTTGCATCGTTAACAAATGTGATCCAGCATCATGCCGGAATACAGGGAAGAGTGATACGGGGACGGAAAATTTTGTCCCGGTCTTTTGTAAGTAACGATGGTTTTATCCACATATTGGATCGGATCGATCGAAGCGTGGTTGGCTTTTGCAGACAAAGAGCTTTTAAAGGAGTCCAGAATAGAAAATACTTCGTTTTTGGCTTTTGTGTCTACTGCTTCTGCCAGCTGATCTTTATCAATCGTGATAGAACCGTTTTCTTCTACCATCATGCCGATGGATTCCAGATCGTATCTGTGCGAGAAAGAAATACCTCTCAAATCGTGCAGCAGACGGCTGCCCTGCCGCTGGTCCGCATAACGTTCTCCGGTTTCGATAAATTTATTGTAAGAATCCACCAGTTTCTGCAGATTATCTGCCACTGCGTCAATACTTGTTTTAAAGCCGATCTGCGTAGGGGTATCTTCGGGACTGATGCCTTGCAGCGTCAATTCAAACATATTGCCGAGCGTAACCGTATTGGTATACGCCGAATGTGCTGTTCCGTTATAAATAAAGGAAGAATTCTGCGCAGGGGAAGTGATGTGATGAATGCCGAGCAGTTCCATAGCGTCTATGGAATCTTCCGAAGCTTTTGGATTGATCATAAAAAGCGCGGATTCATTTTCGCTTAAACCGGTCTGCTTGGAAGTAAGCTTTATGGCGCTCCGGTTTTTCTCGTCGGAAATGATTTCAGCGGTTAATCCGACGCCTGCCGTATTAAACAGGCGGGAAAGTTTCTCCTGTACGGAACGGTTTGTATCGTCCGGTTTGACGGTATATTGAAATTCAAAAGAGTTTGTCGTCGTAAGCAGATCAAAGGAATGATCGCCCGGTTCAAAATCCAGATCTTGACTGTTTAAAAAATTACCGAGATTTGACTGTGGAGCCGCAAGACGTCTTACTTCAATGTCAAACGAAGAGGAAACACCCTCGTCGATGCCGTCGCCGATGTACGCTGCGCGGACGATATTTTCGTCTGAAGATACCGCAACTTTTTTCTGGAATGCGTTCGCCAGTCCTTCTCCGCTGTCGGATAAGGAAGACACTACATTTTTAATCTGGCGTGCATTTTCTTTGACGTCGATTAAAAAGGATGGAACCTGCCTGTTATTGCGTATCTTATACAGAGGAGATTCTTTGTTGATTTTTAAGATGTTGTTGCAGACATTGCGCAGCTCGCTTCTTTTGTGCGTATCATAGCGCGATGTCGCGGAATTGGCGTATGCACTGAGATAATAGTGATAGGCGCTGTTAATGAAGGTCATAAATCCCTCCCCTTTCTTCCATGAAATTTGTGCAAAATGCAACGGGATAACATAAATCCATTTATATTATGTATGAAAATTTACCAAATTACCTTATAGTTTATATCGTACAAATTGCAGAACAATATTAGTTTTTCCGGGAAAAAAATAAAATTTTTTTAAAATTCTTGAGAATCAAATCAGATTGTGTTATGTTAGAAATAAGACCAACAGAAAAGCAGAAAGGAGGAGGTATATGAGCGTTTCATCGATATCAAATCAAAGAATATACCAGAATTATCAGTCTCTTTCCAGCGGCAAACGGATCAATCAGGCGTCGGATGACGCGGCAGGGCTTGCGATTGCCCAGAAGCTTCAAAGTCAGTCCAACGGATATGACGTCGGTTCCCGCAACGTGGGAACTTCCCAGGATCTGTTAAATGTAGCGGACGGTGCGTTAAGTTCGATCACGGATAATCTGCAGAGGATTCGGGAATTGAGCGTCCAGGCGGCAAACGGACTTTATACGGATGCCGACAGGGGGGCGATCCAGTCGGAAATTGACCAGTTAAAGAAGTCGATTGCAGATACCGCATCCGGAACGCAGTTTAATACCAAAAATCTTTTAGACGGGACGATGGGAGATTTTCATGTAGCAACCGGCCCGGGCGGCGGCGGAATGGAAATCGGGATGCCGAACGCAACGCTTCAGGCGCTTGGTATTGAAGATTATGATGTGACATCCGGCAATTTTGACATTTCCGTGATTGACGATGCATTAGCTCAGGTAACGTCTGCCAGAAGCAGCATCGGCGCTTCGTCCAATCGCCTGGATTCCGTGGCGGCGTACAATTCCAATGCATCTTTGAATTTAACGGCTTCGAGAAGCCGGGTCGAAGACTTGGATTATCCGCAGGCCGTTTCCAAAATGAAGAAGAACGAGCTTCTTCGTACATTTCAGAT
>BLMD01000414.1 GCA_011959925.1 Lachnospiraceae bacterium | reverse complement strand
TATTATCCTAAGACAGGAGGGATGCTTATTGAGTTTCGGACAGACATTCAAAGCATTATCCGATCCCGTCCGGCGTGAGATACTTACGCTGTTGAAATCCGGCCCCATGTCGGCCGGAGAGATCGGGAGCCATTTTGACATGACAGGCGCCACCATCTCTTACCATCTGGGCATTTTGAAAAAAGCAGATTTGGTCCATGAATCAAAATACAAGAATTTTGTATACTATGAACTGAATACTTCTGTGGTGGAAGAATTGATGACGTGGCTTTCTAATTTAAAAGGGGGAAATGAATCATGAACAAAAAAGACATATCAAATATTGACCAGAGGGATCCGTCGATGCTCCGAAGCCACCGCATATTGATACTGATCACCAGCCTTATCACGTTACTGCCTATACTGATCGGCATCCTGTGCTGGGACCGGCTCCCGGACACCATCGCAACACATTTCGCGTCCGACGGCACGCCCAACGGGTTCAGTTCTAAGACCTTTACGGTCGTGGGGATTCCCGCATTTATATTCGCGGCGCACATCCTGTGTGCCTTTTGTACGACAATCGATCCCAAGCACAAGAATATCAGCCTGAAGATGTACCGGCTGGTTCTGATGATCTGCCCGGTGTGCTCACTGGTATGCTGTGCCGGCATCTATGGATACGCGCTTGAACTCTCCATGGCAGACTGGCTGAATTCTATATTCTTCATGAATCTGTTGCTGGGAATCATCCTCTTCCTAATTGGAAATTATCTGCCAAAGTGCCACCAGAATTATACGGTCGGCATAAAGCTTCCATGGACTCTGGCAAACGAGGATAACTGGACCTGCACACACCGGTTCGCGGGGCGTCTGTATGCGGCCGCCGGAATCCTGTGCATCCTCAATGCTTTTTTCCGCCTGAAGTGGATACTCCCGGCTGTAACAGCGGTCATCCTCATCCTCCCGGCAGCATACTCGCTGAGTTTGTATCTGAGGAACAGAAAAAATATCGGTTAACCGTATCATTTAAGACATTTCAAGCCAGAGACTGTTGCGAAGCAACCGTTATACACCATATATGGGATACTATTTGTAATAACATTACCTATATCTATATATATTGCGTACAAACAGCATTTCACAACAGCCCCTGCGCTTGTTGAAAACTATTTACGAACGATTCCTCTTAATTAACCCAAACAGGACATTCGTCAATATTACTGATAACGGGATCCCCAGAATAAATATTATCCACAGAAAAATTACTCCTTGAAACGCTGTTTCTATCACGATATAACCCAACGGAATTATGATTGTTTTATACACGATCACCCACAGGATTCACCAGTAGAATTTTCCAATTTTTGTATCTCTTTCCACATTTTTTAGAAAAAAGTGTGTGATTCCAAAACTCAATATTAATACAAAATATGACGTATCCTGCGTATTTAATTCTGAATTGTTTATAAAAATATAGATCCATTCATAACAAAAAGTTATTAATTTCCATAA
>BLMD01000413.1 GCA_011959925.1 Lachnospiraceae bacterium | reverse complement strand
GCTGATTCGTGCCGGCAAATCCAGAAATGCGGGAATCGTACTGGTTCGCGCAAAAGGCAAATTAAGCGCATTGCATCAGGCGCTTGCTTCCGGGCAGTATAACGACAGAGAAGTCCGGACCGCAATTGCCCATGCAAGGCGGATGGTGGAATGCTCCAGGATAAAGGTTCGTAATTTAAGAGAAGAAGAAATGCTAAAGAGCCGGAACGACAGAGATCACAGAAACGGGGAGCAGAAGAAAAGAAGTGAAGTGAAGCGGCGCGTCCGTAAGAAAGAGCAGGACATGAAAGTAAAAATGGCGCTGGAAGAAAACCAGCGTGTGCTGAAAGAAAAGACACAGAAGCAGATCTTAATGCAGAAGCGCCGGATGCATCGAAATACGGAACGGGGCAAAATTACGGAAGCCCATATGAAATATCTGGAGGATCAGCTGAAAGAAAACCAAAACGAACATGCGCAGCAGTATGACGGCGTGTCCTTGGAACTTAGCTATTCGGCTTCTCAGATGTCGGATCTTAAGATGATGGAACAGCAGATCCAGCAGGAAGCGGAACTTGAAGTAGAGCTGGAATATGCAGCAATAGAGGCTTCCGTTTCATCGGCGCTCTCATCGGCGCCTCTCGGAGCGCCTTCTCCCGGCGGAGAGAGCGTCGGTGCACAATCCGCATCCGTAGATATTTCCGTTTAGTAAGATTGAGAAATAATAAAGGCTGCCGCATATTGCTGCGGCAGCCGGCCAGGGGAAACTATGCCATTGCATTTGCTTTCTTATATTTGTAGATCATCTCTGCATGCTCCTGTTCTTCGGTCTGGATATGATTTAAGAGCCTGCGCACTTCGCTGTTGCCGAAATGGAACAGGTTTGTGTTATAATCCGCAGATACCATTTTTTCATTTCCGATGCTGTCAGAACAAAGGAGCGCGTCATGCTGTTTATCTGTCTGGTTGGATCCTGCGCTGTAAGCGGCTTTTGGCTGATAAGAGTCTGCCTTGGATGCTGCGGAATCCGCCGTTTTATAGGAGGGCATCTGTCCGTCCATCAATTGTCCAAGGAACTGGTAGTGGTCCTGTTCGTCTTTTGCGATCTGTGTAAATAAATCTTTTAGGCAGCCGTCTTTTGCTGTGCTGGCACACAGATTATAGTGTTCCATGCAGACTTTTTCCTGTGTTTGCAAATCTTTTAAAATAGTATTTTCTTTTTCCGTCAGAATCATGATGGTCTCCTTTTTTTGTTTATTTTTGATTCACTAGCAGTATTTGTTGTTTTCTATGTAAATATGCATTGTTTGGAGGATTACTTTTGGATAAGTATCAGGTTTTAAAAAAATACTTCGGATACGATACCTTTCGTCAGGGGCAGGAAGAGCTGATCGATACGATGCTCTCCGGCAGGGATGTCTTTGGGGTGATGCCTACGGGAGCAGGGAAATCGCTCTGTTATCAGATTCCGGCGCTTTTGATGGAAGGAATTACGATTGTGGTTTCCCCGCTGATTTCCCTTATGAAAGATCAGGTGGGAACATTAAACCAGGCGGGCGTCCATGCCGCTTTCTTTAACAGTTCTCTGTCCGCCGGGCAATACCGCAAAGCGCTTCAGCTGGCAAAAGAAGGCAGGTATCGGATTATCTATGTGGCGCCGGAACGTCTGCTGCTGGAAGAGTTTCTGGATTTTGCCGTTCATCGGACGGTATCGATGGTAACGGTGGATGAGGCGCACTGCGTATCCCAGTGGGGACAGGATTTTCGACCGAGTTATTTGAAAATAAGAGATTTTATCCGCCTTCTTCCGAACCGTCCGGTAGTCGGGGCGTTTACGGCAACCGCAACGGCGGAAGTCAGAGAAGATATTCTGGCAGCACTGGATCTAAACGATCCGTATCTTGTGACAACGGGATTTGATCGGAAAAACCTGTTTTATAAAGTCCATACGGGCGGGGATAAATTTGCGGAAGTCATGAGTTATCTGACGCAGCATCCGGCAGAAAGCGGAATTATTTATTGTATGACAAGAAAAACCGTGGAGGAGGTTTGTACGAAGCTTTTACGAAACGGCATTCGGGCGACCAGATACCATGCGGGCTTATCGGACGCGGAACGGAGGAACAATCAGGATGAATTTCTGTATGATACGTCGCCTGTGATGGTCGCGACAAATGCGTTTGGCATGGGAATCGATAAATCAAATGTACGGTTTGTCATTCATTATAATATGCCCAAAAATATTGAGAGCTATTATCAGGAAGCCGGCAGAGCGGGACGAGACGGCGAAGAAGCAACCTGTATTCTTTTGTATGCGCCGCAGGATGTTGTGATGAATCAGTTTCTGATTGATCAGGAAAGCGGGAACGATGCGCTGACCAAAGAAGAGCAGGAGATGGTAAAGGAGCGGGATAAAGAACGTTTAAAGCAGATGGCATTTTATTGCACGACAAATGAATGCCTGCGGGATTTTGTTCTTCGCTATTTTGGAGAATATACGACAAATTATTGCGGAAAATGTTCCAATTGCCTGACCGAATTTGAAGATATTGACGTCACGCAGGCGGCACGGGCAATTGTCGGATGTGTAAAAAGCTGCGGGCAGCGGTTCGGCATGACCGTCGTCACAGATACGCTGCGGGGGAGCCAGTCGGCAAAGCTAAAACAAAACGGAATGGCAAAGAGCCCGTATTTCGGAACGTTAAAAGAAACGCCCGTGTACCGTATTCGCCAGGTACTGCAACATTTGATCTGTTTGGGATATCTTCTGGTGACAGATGAGAAATATCCTGTTATGAAACTGACCGAAACATCCCACGAAATGCTGTCCGGAGGACCGATTTTTATGAAAGCGGCGAAGGAACAGGAGCGGCGGTCCGTTCGTTCGACCGTTCCGAAAGACAGGAAGATGCAGGCTGATTTGACGGATGTGGACTACGAATTGTTTGAAACGCTGCGCAGACTTCGGATGGAAATTGCAAAAGCGGAACGTGTGCCTCCTTATATTGTATTCAGCGATAAGACGTTAAAGGAGATCTCGGCACGAAAGCCAAGAACGAAAGAAGAATTTTTAAAAGTCAGCGGAGTAGGAGAGCATAAATGTAAAAAATACGGAGAAAAATTTCTTGCGGTTTTGGCAGGCCAATCAAAAAAGTCCCTGTAGCCGGACGAACGCGGTACAGGGAAAGGAGAAAGAGATCTATATGTAAACCCTTTCGGGATTGTTGTTTGCCGGAGCCGACCAAGCCCCGCAGGACTTTACAACTCCTTTATTTATGTATTATAGTATACATAGCAATTATGTTTTTAATTTGAATAAAAATGGAAAATTTCGTTAAAATTCTAAAGAATGAATGAATAAAAAGAAAAGGAGGCATTTATGTATCGGGCAGATCAAAACAGATACGGATCCATGCAGTACAACCGCTGCGGAAAGAGCGGCTTGAAACTTCCGGCAGTATCCTTAGGGCTTTGGCATAATTTCGGGACAACTTCAAATTTTGAGACAATGAAAGCGATGTGTACGGCGGCGTTTGATTCGGGGATTACGCATTTCGACCTGGCAAACAATTATGGTCCGGTCAACGGTGCAGCGGAAGAAAATTTCGGCAGAATCTTAGACTGGGGTATGCGCCCGTACCGGGACGAGATGATAATTTCCACGAAAGCGGGGCATGAGATGTGGCCGGGGCCTTACGGTGACTGGGGTTCTAAGAAATCTCTGGTCGCCAGTCTGGATCAGAGTTTAAAGCGGATGGGACTGGAGTATGTGGATATTTTTTACCACCACAGGCCGGATCCGGATACGCCGCTGGAAGAGACGATGCTGGCGTTAGATGCAATTGTAAGGAGCGGAAAAGCCCTTTATGTGGGGATTTCCAAGTATGATGCGCAGCAGACGGATGCAGCAATGAAGATTTTAAGAGAGCTGAAAACGCCGTTTATTATTCATCAGAGCAGATATTCTCTTTTTGAACGGACGATTGAAAAGAACGGATTGAAACGGTTTGCAGCGGGAAACGGCCTGGGCATCATAGCATTTTGTCCGCTGGCGCAGGGGCTTTTAACCGACAAATATCTGCACGGGATACCGGAAGAGAGCCGGATGAAAAAAGACGGCAGATTTTTAAAAGAAAGTGCGATTACCGAGGAGCGTTTGCGCCAGATCCGTGCACTGAATGAAATTGCGGCAGCGAGAGGACAATCCCTGGCACAGATGGCATTGTCCTGGGTGCTGCGCGATGGAGAAGTAACGTCCGTACTGATCGGAGCATCCAGACCGGAACAGATTCTGGAAAATGTAAAAATAACAGGCAGAACGGACTTTTCGGCAGATGAGCTGCAAGCACTGGATGCCATCTGCGGATAGGCTATTTATGTGTCAGCCGTTTGGTAAACAGATCTTTCCATGCTCCCGGATGGAACAGGATCAGCAGGGGAAACAGTTCTAATCTTCCTGCCAGCATATCAAACATCAACACATATTTGGAAAATACGGAAAAATGCTGGAAATTTTGTGTCGGCCCGACCATCTGCAGTCCCGGCCCTATATTGTTGATCGTGGCGGCAACAGCAGTAAAATTGCTGACCAAATCTTTTCCTTCAAAAGAGACGGCAAAGACGGATGCGGAGAAAATAATCATAAACGTGATAAAATATACGTTTGTGGAACGAACTACTTCATGCTCCACCGGTTTGCCGTCCATTTTTATTTTCTTTATGCTTTTCGGATGAATGTAAGAGTTCAGTTCTTTTATAATCGTTTTGATCAGTACGATAAAACGGGATACTTTAATTCCTCCGCCTGTGCTGCCGGCGCAGGCACCGATAAACATCAGCAGAACAAGGATGGACTGGCTGGCTTTTGGCCATAGATTAAAGTCTACGGAAGAAAAGCCGGTCGTAGTAATAATGGAGCCGACCTGAAACGCTGCATGGGTCAACGCGTCAAAAATCCCGTTGTAGATATGCAGGATATTGAAAAAGATGATGCCGATTGCGGCCAGTATAATAAAAAGGTAAGCCCGTACTTCTTCGATGCACAGGGCTTTTTTTAATTTGCCGAACAGCATCAGGTAGTAGGCATTGAAATTTATGCCGAACAGGATCATAAAAACGGTAACGACCCACTGAAGATACGGGGAATAACTCATAAAACTGTCATTTTTGATGCCGAAGCCTCCGGTTCCTGCCGTTCCAAAACTTGTGGTCAGCGCGTCAAATACAGGCATGCCGCCGAAAAGCAGAAGAATCACTTCAAGGACTGTCATGGCAAAATAGATGACATATAAGATCCGCGCCGTATATCGGATTTTCGGAAAGCTGGTTCCGAAGATCC
>BLMD01000412.1 GCA_011959925.1 Lachnospiraceae bacterium | reverse complement strand
GAGTGACTCTACGGATGCGTATCTGGATTATAAGAAAGCGGAAGCAATCACATATGATGCCAAAACCATTTTAATGAGACAAAGGCCGGGGCGTGCTGCTGTATTTGAAGAGTTGATACATGCGGCTCAATATAGGGAAGGACGTAATGACGGTACGTATAAATCGCGTCTGCAATGTGAAATAGAAGCACAGGAGAAGCTTCTAAGGAATCAGAAAGCCTACCAACTGACACAACCGGAAATTAGGCAGACCAAAAGAGCCCTTAGTAGCTATCAGAAAGAATTAAAGGAACTGCTGAGAAGGGAGGGGAAAAATAATGTATAAGGTTTTGAATACATTTGCCGTAGGCAAAAATACTTCGGTTACAATTGAGGGAAATGGCGAAAGGCTTAGAAATGATATTCGGGTAATGGGATCCGATGGAAAGTCATATAAACTTATTTCAGTTGCAATGCTGTCGGATGCTTCTTCTGATGCGAGTGGAAAGACAACGACGGTGCTTATAGAGGGAGAATTTCGGGCAGGTGCATTGGCTCCGGAAATGAATAGGGAAAATGATGGAGAAATGGCTTGATAATTTGAAAAAAATATCAAATGGCAGAAAAGCAGGGAAGTGTCCATTTTGCAATGGAGTAAATACGGATTATAAATGTACAATTGTGGTGCCGGAGAGCAGGCTTGGATACATGAATATATGGTGCAATGATTGTAAAAAAGCTTTTCATGTTTCGCGAATGCAGGTACCAGAGGATATGAAAACTGATGGAGAAATACCAAAAGATATAAAATATTAATGCCATTCATTCATCATGAGAGAGGTGTTTTGTTGCCTTTCTTGTGCAAAGATGGTATAATCTAATAGATTTTCAGTGTAAGGGCGCGACAAAGGAAGAAACGGATGAAAAGGGTGTTGAGTATGTTGCTTGTGGCCTGCTTGTGTTGTGGGTTGCTGGCAGGATGTGGAGGTAAGGAGAAAAATAGCGGGGATACATCGGAGAAATCAGATAAAAAGGAATATGTGGCTGATAACGAAATCGCCAATGTGTTTTCAGATCCAGAGAAATATGAAGGAAAATACATAAGATTATCCGGGAAAATATTTAATGGGCCCGATAAGGAAGAAAACTATGCTGCATATCAAGCATGGCATGACATAACCAATTCTCAAAATGATTTTATTTTTGGATTGGAAGATGATTCTTTTACGGTTGATGAGTATGTCATGGTTGATGGTGTAATAACGGGAACATTTGAGGGCGAAAACGTGATGGGTGGAACAATTTCGTGTCCGATGATACATGCAGACTCAGTAGAAAAATTATCTTATATGGAGACGGTAGTTCCTACATTAAAGGAAATTACGCTTGAAAATGCGGTTTCTGAACAGAATGGAATTTCAATCAAGGTTGATAAAGTTGAATTTGCAGAAGAAGAAACACGTATTTATGTGACAGAATCTAATGGATCGGCAGATAAATTTAATATGTATATCTATGATATTAAAATAGTTCAGAATGGTCAGCAAATAGAGCAGAATGTGAGTTCTCAGTCAATATATGAAGGAGAATATGAGCAACTGTCATCAGATATATTGCCAAATGCTTCTTCATCGGGAATATTAGTTTTTCCTGCAATAGATAGTTCTGCTGGTTTTCAGATTTATGCGGAAGGTTCGAGCGATAACTGGGAATTAGATTTTGCGCCATTTACGATTGACATTACGGCGCAGTAAAAATTGAATAAGGAATAAGCATAAAGGGGCTGTCGGTTAATACCGATTTTTAGGCTCTAAACCTAAAAATACGAATCTCCCATAGAAATCGGTGTTTTTTACACCAGAGCATCTGTAGGAGATTCGTGTTTTTTCTTTTCTATTTGTATTTTGGGGCGCAAAAACCCCTCAGCTGTATTTTTGTAAACACACCTTTCTAAGCAGTCTTTTTCTCTGTTTTTTCTTCGTATTTTTTGATCTCATCCTGTAGAAAACGATGATATTTATTTATATTTCTTCCAATCACATACAGCATAAATTCCTTATATACTTTTTCGGATGTCCGGTAGTTGAACCGGCGAAAACTATCATTTTCTTTGATATCCCCAAAATGCCCTTCCGTCTGAATGGATCGGATCTGACGGTTTAAGATCCCTTTCTCGCTCTCTATGTTTGCTTGGGATTCCTCTTTCAATCTTTCCCACTGCTCATTGATCTTCATGACTTTATTTTTCTCTGCATCTTTTTCAGCGTTATATTTATAAAGACATTTAGCTTTGTGTTCGCAGCCACTGCAGTCTGCACATCCATACACCTCAAAAGTTTGTGTATATCCTGCCTGTTCTTTAGTCTCTGTACGTATGTGATGTAATTCTCTTCCGTCATTACAAATATAATACAATTCATCCTCAAACACCTGCGTTTTCATGTTGTAATACTTTCCAATCTCTTCCCTATAAGCGCGTGTTTTCCGTTTTTCATGATCCTGCTGCTTGATGTAACTGGCAATTTTATTTCCCTTCAAATACAAGAGATTCTTCTCACTGCAATAACCACTATCTGCTGTCACTTCTTCCAAAATCTCCCCGAATACGTTTTTATGCTTTTCTATAACCGGGATCAATGTATTATAATCTGTCCTGTCATTACTTACATAAGTATGGACTATAAAATAATTCTCCACTGCAATCTGAACATTATATGCAGCTTTTAACTGCCCATTTTTCATATGGTCATCCTTCATCCGCATAAAGGTGGCTTCCAAATCTGTTTTTGCATAGCTGTTCCGGTCATTTCCCATAATCTCAAAGCACTCTTTATATCCCATAAGACGTTCGCCGCAGGCTTCTAATTCTTCATAAAGCTGCTGGATCTGCGATTTCCTTTTTCCTTTCCCATAAACAAACACAATCTCTTCCCGCTCTGCGATCTGTGTCAGATTTTTCTGGAGTTTCAGGATCTCCAACGGAGAACAGTTATCGATCTCGATGATCGTATTATTTGATAACTTTTTATGTTTTGTTAGTTTTTGTTTCCGCTTCTTTTCAATGACCTCCCTTACCTTGTCCATCCCTTCAATCACAAACATATGGGCATGGGGAATATCATATTTGATGCCATACTCATTTTCATCTATCAACCGGTTATACTCCTGATATAAAGAATCAATCGTATCCAACAGTCCTGCAAGATGATAATTGATGGTCCCTCTCCATACAAACGTATAACGGTTCGCATTGGCTTCTATTTTGGTTCCATCAATAAAAAGTGCCTTTAATGTGATAAATCCTTCTTTTTGCAATCGGCGGAGGAACTGATAGTTCAGTTCGTCCAAAACATCTGCAGTCAGTTTCTTATTTTTTAAGTCATAGAAAGCATCTCTTTTTGGCTTCTCACCTTTGGTGAGCCAGATAAAAGCAAGGTCTCTTTCACATAATTCCACAATACGGTCAACAGCTCTTATCCCACGCATGTTTGCGTAAGTAACTACAGCATACATCATAATTGGATTGTACCCGGTTCTTCCCTTATCTGAACAATTGGCTAATAAGCCAGAAAAATCTAATTCCTCCATTACTTTTTTCAGGGTATAGACAGAATCGTCATCGGGTAAATGCAATTCGAAGAAATTAAAGTTAATTTTCTGTTGCCCTAACTCAAAAAATTCGTTATAATAATCTTGTTTTTGCAT
>BLMD01000411.1 GCA_011959925.1 Lachnospiraceae bacterium | reverse complement strand
AAGAAGCAAGCAACCGAAAACAAGAGATAGACCGCCAGCACCACACTATTCCGAACAAAAAAACAAAGACCAAAAGACAAGCATTGTGGAAAAATCCAAACTTTTTTATCAGAAAATGCCTTAAATTAAGGATTTACAACAGAAAGTTTGGATTTCTCCTAAGTTTGGATTTATGGAAATGTGCATAACAGGCTATGGAATCCCCTCTCATTCTTTATAACTTTCTTTGGCAATATATCTTGACTGTTAATTTTGAAAGTGGTATATTTATAACATAAAGAGCGAAATATACCACATTCATAAGGAGGATTTTTTATGAAACACAGGATTAACTACTTAGGATTTTTATCTCTGTTAGCATTGATAGCGATTTTAGGGTGGCAGACAGAAAATAAAGGTCTATATGGTTTTTTTGGGTTTGCATATTATTTTCGTTATTTTTGGGTAATACCAGATGAATTTTTTCAGCTTAATGTTCAAAAAGCTGCTACATTTGCATTCATGTCGGAAATGGTTTTGCTGGTTCCTTTTATGTTTGTTTGCGCCTTTACTTATGGGGTTGCTAAAGCTGTTCCTATTTCTTTTGCCCTTAGTTTCTCAGTAACTATTTTAGCATTTACTATTGCTCTTATTTTTCATGAATGGAGAGAACGAAAGGGAGCAGAGAATGATTAAAAATCGGATAAAAGAATATAGAGCAAAATACAACATGAAGCAGGAAGATTTGGCTAAACTTGTAGGAGTTCGCAGAGAAACTATTGGAAATCTTGAAAAGGGTAAATATAACCCCTCATTGGTTTTGGCATGGAACATTGCAAAGGTATTTAATGTTTCAATCGAAGAAGTTTTTACTGTTGAAGAGTAGAATCAATCAGGGGGAGCAGAAAAACCGCCTAAAGTGTTGCCGTCCTTTTGAATTATTAATTCTTTAGCTTTTCCATGTTCTGTGAACGAGACTTTTCCATAACGGAATAGCAAGTTATACACATTTCCACGGTGCTTGTCTTTTGGTCTTTGGCTTCTTTGGTTCGGAATAGTGTGGAACTGGCGGTCTATCTCTTGTTTTCGGTTGCTTGCTTCTTTACCGTACATGAGCATTGGCCCCAGGGTTGTCATTTCCATAACCTTCCAGCAGGTTGATGACGCCCCAGATACCGAGGCCGGCTCCCAGTG
>BLMD01000410.1 GCA_011959925.1 Lachnospiraceae bacterium | reverse complement strand
AAGAAAAATCCGACAGCAGCTTATTCAAATATTGTTAAGTTAGTGCCTATGGGGGCAATCCCCGGCATGGAACCCGCCCCGGCTTACAATGGCGTGACTGATGAAGAAATGGAGGACACCGAGAATGAAGAATAAGAAAACAATCAAAATGCTTTTGACCTTATGCGCCGCCTTTCTCCTTATGGGCGGCTTTTCCTTTACCGCTTACGCACAAGTCCCGGAGGGCGCGGACGATGCCACCGACGACAGCGGCGTTGTCTATGAGGAACCCGAAAAGGAAGAACCCCTTACCCCGGACGGGAACGCGACCCTTGTAGACGATTTCGGCGGCAACAAGCAGCTTCTCACCGTGACGACCAAAAACGGCAACTATTTTTATATCCTCATTGACCGGGACGACGAGGGGGAAAATACCGTGCATTTCCTCAATCAAGTGGACGAAGCCGACCTTATGGCACTCATGGAGGACGGGAACACCACCACAGAGCCGCCCGCTGTCTGCAACTGTACGGAGAAATGCGAAGCCGGGAAAGTAAATACTTTATGCCCGGTATGCAGCACCAACTTAACCGCTTGCAGCGGCAAGGCAGCGGAGCCGGAAACGGAGGAACCCACAGAGCAGCCGGAAAAGAAAAACAATACAGGCGGGCTTTTCGTATTCCTCATTGTGGCACTTCTTGGCGGCGGGGGCGCGTTCTACTACTTTAAGGTTATGAAGCCGAAACAGGACGTAAAAGGCGGCACAGACCTTGACGATTTCGACTTTGACGATTACGACGAGGACGAGCCGGAACCCGACGACGGGGACGACACAGAAACGGAGGACGACGAGGAATGACGCTGTTCACCGACAACCCCTTAGAAAGAATGATGATACAGAAACCGGGCGACGGGCGGCGGGGAAAATCGCCGCCCGCTTCCATTCCCCCGCGCTGCCGGGGCTGTCCCTACAACCGGGAGCCGCCCTGTATTGGGTACTGTATCAAGAAGTTATCAGAGAAAAAAGGGGAAAAAGGAAAGGAGGATTTTTAATTGACTTCACATAGATTAGTGATTGCGGAAAAGCCCAGCGTCGCGGCGGGTATCGCTGCCGCGCTTGGCGTGAAAGAGAAAAAAGACGGGTATATCGAGGGCGGGGGCTACCTCATTTCTTGGTGTGTCGGTCATTTGGTGGAGCTTGCGGAGGCTGCAGCCTACGGGGAGCAGTATAAAAAATGGAATTATGAGAGCTTACCCATTCTGCCGGAGGAATGGCAGTACACCGTATCAAAGGACAAGGAAAAGCAGTTTGCCACCTTAAAGGAGCTTATGCACCGCGCCGACGTTTCGGAAGTTATAAACGCTTGCGACGCTGGACGCGAGGGCGAACTGATTTTCCGTTTTGTCTACCATGTGGCGGGCTGCGACAAGCCCATGCGCCGCTTGTGGATTTCCTCAATGGAGGACAGCGCGATCAAGGCGGGCTTTTCAGACTTAGGGGACGGGCGGGACTATGACGCGCTCTATGCGTCCGCATTATGCCGAGCAAAAGCGGACTGGATCATTGGTATCAACGCAACCCGGCTTTTCTCCTGCCTGTATGACAAGACCTTGAACGTGGGACGGGTACAGACCCCCACACTGAAAATGCTTACCGACCGGGGCGCGGCAATCTACAATTTCAAGAAAGAAAAATACTACCATGTGCGGCTTGACTTATCCGGCGCGGAAGCGGCAAGCGAAAGGATTTCGGATAAGAAAACCGCTGACGGGCTGAAAGCGGCTTGCGAAGCGGAAACGGCGGTATGCGCTTCCCTCACCAAAGAAAAAAAGACCGCTTCCCCGCCGAAGCTCTTTGACCTCACTTCCTTACAGCGGGAAGCCAATAAACTGTACGGCTATACGGCGAAACAGACCCTTGACCTTGCACAGACCTTATACGAAAAACGGCTGCTTACCTATCCCCGGACAGACAGCAATTATCTGACAGACGACATGGGCGACACGGCGGCAAAGACCGTTTCCCTTTTATCCGGCAAGCTCCCCTTTATGGAGGGCGCGGCATTTACCCCGAATATTTCCCGCGTCCTTGACAGCAAGAAAGTTTCCGACCACCACGCCATTATTCCCACTATGGAGCTTGCAAAAACGGATATAGCGACGCTGCCAGAAAGTGAAAGGAATATCCTCACCCTTGCCGGGGCGCGTCTTTTATTTGCTGCCGCCGAGCCGCATATCTTTGAAGCGGTCACGGCGGTTTTCTCCTGCGCTGGTACGGAGTTTACGGCGCACGGAAAGACCGTTCTTGCGGGCGGCTGGAAAGACCTTGAACGCCGCTTCCGGGCGACCTTAAAGGGCAAGCCCGACCCGGAGGACACAGAGGGCGACGGAGAAGCTACCCTGCCGGAACTGACCGAGGGACAGACCTTTATAAACCCGTCTGCAAAGGTGACGGAGCATTTCACAGCCCCGCCGAAGCCCCACAGCGAAGCAAGCCTGTTAGCCGCTATGGAACGGGCAGGGAACGCAGACACCGACCCGGACGCGGAACGCCGGGGGCTTGGCACTCCCGCCACCCGCGCCGCCGTCATTGAAAAGCTGGTAAAATCCGGCTTTGTGGAACGCAAGGGCAAGCAGCTTATCCCCACGGAAAACGGCAACGCCCTTATCTCCATTCTGCCCGATCTGCTGACTTCCCCGCAGCTTACCGCCGAATGGGAAAACAATCTGACGCAGATCGCAAAGGGAGCCGCCAGTGCCGGGGACTTTATGGCGGGCATTGAAGCTATGGCGCGGGAGCTGGTAACAGAAAACACCGCCGCCAACAAAAGCAAAGCGCATTTCACGGATAAGGACGAAAAGCCCTCTCTTGGCAAATGCCCCCGGTGCGGTTCCCCCGTCCGGGAGGGTAAGAAGAATTATTATTGTTCTAACCGGGAGTGCGCTTTTACCATGTGGAAAAACGACCGTTTCTTTGAGGAACGGAAAACCGCCTTTACTGCGAAGATTGCCGCCGCACTCCTAAAATCCGGCAGGGCAAACGTCAAGGGCTTGTATTCCCCGAAAACAGGCAAAACCTATGACGGAACCGTTGTTTTAGCGGACACGGGCGGGAAGTACGTCAACTATAAGATTGAGATTCAAAAGAAAAAATAACTTTTTTAGCAAGCATAGGAAAAGAGTACCCTTTTCCGTGTTTTCGCCCTTATGCGCTGCGGCGCGTCGGTTGAAAACTGCTTGTTGGGAAGTGTCCCAAACCCTCTTGAAAAAAATAAAAAACTTGGCAGAACGCAGGGGCGCGGTGTAGTACGGCAAAGGAGCCGGAATACCGCGCCCCTTTTCTGCCCCAACGGAAAGGAGGAATGAGCTATGGCAACTTTACGGGACGCGGTACGGGACTATCAAGACGAACTGCGGGCGGGGATTGCGTGGGTGGCGTTTTGGCGGGAGGGGCGTTCTTGGAACAGCGATTACATCTACCTTGAAACCGACGACACCCTCACCCCGGAGGACAGGGGACGCTTACAGGAGATACAGGCAAAAGACCCCGCCGCCGTTGTCCTTAACGGCTACTACTGCGGCTACTTGGGCGAGGACATGAACCTTTCGGAGCTGACCGCCGGAGTGCGCCGCCACTATGAAAACAGCTATAACAATATCGCTGACTTTATCGAAGCCAACGACGACAGGCTTCCCCCGGAGGTAATCGGGGAAACGCGGGAAGCCGCCCATGCCGCAGGGCTTCCCTTTTCGGAAAAGCCTTACCGGGACGGGGACTTTGACCCCTATGTATTTGACGGGAGCATGAGCATTGATGATTACGACCTTATGCACCGCATGATGAACGAAGAAAGGAGCAAGCGAATGAGCGAAACATTTTCAATCTTAATCGACAGCCGCAGCCGCTTTGAAACGGGAAAACCGGGCGGCGTATGGCTACCCATGCCGACCACCACGGAGCAGCTTCACGAAGCCATGAGAAGTGTCGGCATTACTGCGGACAATCCGCAGGACTTTTTTATCAACGGCTTTGCCAATACCGAGGAATACCCTTTTGATGTGCCGCTTTCCGTTATCCAGCAAAGCACCATTGACGAGCTGAATTATTTAGGCAGTCTGCTTGTCATGCAGGGCGACGAGGACAGGGATAAATTTACGGCGGCGGTGACGCTGGGGGAACACGCCGGGAGCGTGAAAGACCTTATCAACCTTGCACAGAATCTTGACTGCTACTGGATATACCCCACTGTCCAAAGCGAAGCCGACTACGGTTATTACCTCATTGACGAGCTGGACGAATTGGAGCTGCCCGAAGAAGCAAAGAAATATTTCAAGTATGAGGAATACGGGCATGACGCGGTACAGAAAGACAGGGGACAGTTTACGGAGCAGGGATATATCTACAACAACGGGAACACCTTTTCACAGTGGTACAACGGGCGCGAAAATGACATACCGCAGGAATACAAGGCTATGAGCTTCCCGGAGCCGGAACGCCCCGCCCCGGAGAAATCCGATTTTGAAGCTGCGGCAGCACCCGCTTTTGAGCCGCGCCCGGTTGAGCCGATTATCCTTGCCGCCAATAATTCCGCTGACAAAATGAAAGAAATCACCGACCGCTTGGAGCATGGAATTATGGGTGTATTTGAAAGTGGGAAATATACCGATTATCTGCAAACCCTATCCAAATTTCACAATTACAGTTTTAACAATACCATGCTGATCGCCATGCAGGGCGGTACATTTGTGAAAGGCTTCCAGCAATGGAAAAAGGAATTTGACCGCCATGTGAAACCGAATGAAAAATCAATCAAGATAATTGCACCGTCCCCGTACAAAATCCGGCGGGAGGTAGAGAAGAAAGACCCGCAGACAGGGCAGACGGTGATCGGAGGGGACGGGAAGCCCGTCACGGAAACAAAGGAATTTCAAATCCCCGCCTTTAAGGTAGTGTCTGTTTTCGACGTATCACAGACCGAGGGGAAAGAGATACCCGGCATTACTGACAATGAGCTGACGGGCGACGTGGAGCAATACCGGGACTTCTTTACTGCCCTTGAAAGGACTTCCCCCTTTGCTATGGGCTTTGAAGCATTGGGCGGCACGGTAAAGGGACGCTGCTTTTACGACGAACAGCGCATAGCGATCAATGAGGGAATGAGCGAGCTTCAGAACATCAAAACAGCTATCCATGAGATCGCCCATGCGACGCTGCATAGTTTAGACCGGGACGCGCCGGATCGCCCCGACCGAAGCACAAGGGAGGTACAGGCGGAAAGCGTCGCCTATACCGTGTGCCAGCATTACGGGCTTGACACGTCGGACTACTCTTTCAATTACATTGCCACATGGAGCAGCGGGCGGGAGCTTGCGGAGCTGAAAAACTCCCTTGCGACCATACGCGCCACCGCCGCCGAACTGATTAACACCATTGACGGGCATTTAGCGGAGATCAGAAAGGAACGGGAAGCGGAGCAGGAACAGGAAGCACAGACCCCGCCCGACCTTACCGCAGAGCCGACCGTCACAATCCTTTATAGCGAGAGCAGCCAGCTACATGAGGGCGAAACATTCCCCCTCTCCCGTGCAAATACGATTATCGCGGGGCTTGATGAAGCCAACCTTGCAAGCCCCGGCTACGACAAGACCGAGTTCCGCATTGATTTTGTGATGGACGGCGAAGCCGACCACTACGAGGGGCGGCAGGATTTAGGCGACGGGGATGGTTCCCTTGTGGAGCATATCGAACAATACCATACCTATTATGCCAATGATCCCAACTGGAATAATTTCCTTTTGGAGCATGAGGGCAAGGAAGCACTGGAAGCCGACAAGGAACACCGGGCTTTTCTTCTGAATGAATTTGTCCCCTATCTGAAACTGCATTGCAACCTCTCTGAAATGGAGCGCACCGCCGGGGAAGCCCTGCAAAAAGATAATCTGACCCCCACCGAAACCGCCTACCATACCGCCATACAATCCTATGTTTCCGAGTGCCGGGGGCTTATCAATCAAGGCGAATACCACTTGCCGCCCGTCCCCCAGCTTGCGGATTTTGATGTGGAGCTGCAAGCCTACAAGGAACACGTCAAGGAGGAAATCGCGCAGGAAGCGGCAGACGCGGGAATGACCGTAGAGGAATATGCCGCCAACGGGTATGAGCCTTACGCCGCGCCGGAGCCGGAATATATTTACAAAATGGAAGCCAACCCCATGACAGACGGGATTTACGACCGCTTTTTCTTACAGGCATACAAAAAAGGGAACGACGGGAAAGCGATCCCCCGCGACGTGCTTTTTATGGGAACGCCGGAACAATGCCGTGAACTCTTGGGAAAGCTGGAAACCGGGGAGCTGTCACAGGAACAGGTGAAAGAACTTTTTGCACAGGCACAGGAAGCCGCAAAGACCGCCGAGCAACAGCCGGAGAAGCCCGAAGCACAGGAACCGCCGCAGGAGCCGGAAAAAGCTGATACCACCGCACAGCAGGAAGCCGCCGCAGATAAAGCAGCTACGCCGGAACAGGCAGGACAGACCGCCGATAAGCCCCTCACGGACTTACAGAAAAAAGCGGTTGAGATTGCCGCACAATATGAAAATCTCCCCATGCGGGACAAGATCGGGATAATCGCACAGGCTTTTGGCGGCACGGAGGGAAAAATAGAAACTTCCCCCTGTACGGGAAAATGGCGCGGCACAAGCGACATTTCCATTAAGTTTGATAACGGCGTATCTTTATTTATCGGGAATCAAAGGACACCGCAAGCCAAAACCGCAAAGGTACAGAGTGAGTATGTCAACAGTGCTTTGGTGCGCTACAACCCGGAGATCATAGCCGCCACAAAGGAAGCCGCCATAGCCGCACTTAGGAAACGGGAAGCAAAGGACAATGAGATTGCCGCACAAAAGGGATTGAAGCCCTACACCCTGCTTAACGTGGAATTTAACGACGGTACGGACGAGAGAAGCAGCGGACATTTGGGCTGGTATTATGTGACCCTTGCCGTTGACGGTAAAATCTGCTCCCATATCGAAACAGGCTTGCACTATGACATACTGGACGGGAAAGTAAGCGATACCCCCGCAAGGGAAAACTATTTTCCGGCAGGGGCATTGAAAGAAACCGACGTTGATTATGTTTTCAACAACGTGGGTTTTTCCTCAACTTCTGACCTGTATTCGCTGCCTGTCCGTGATGATGTGCTGGAACGTGCGGAAAAGACGCTTGCACAGAGGAAAGAAGCACAGCCGGAGAAAACCACCGAGCCACAGACCCACACGGCAGAACAGCCGGAAACAACGGTTACATACTACCCGATCAACGAGAACGCCGCCCGTCGCGCAAAGGAAGCAATCAGTTTTTCCGATTACAAGCCCGGAAGCGCAACGGCAGAATACCGCCACTATGTAGACGAAGCCGCCGAACTTGCCGCAAGGCAGAAAAAGCGTGTTGACCCCTCTTTCCATGCGAAGATCGACGGGCTGCTTGATGCCTACGCCCGGAAACTGGCGGCAAACATGAACAAGGGCAACGAGATCACCGCCCGCGTCCCGTCGATTATGATTGCCGGAGGTTCTAATTTCCCTGTCCGCAAAAAGGAGAAGCAGAACGCCGCCGCAGATAAAAATATGCAGGAGTTTAACGAGATACAGGGCTTGCTTGACAAAATCCGCAGCACCGGCATGGGCGGTATCAGTGCCGACGACCCGAACGCCGTTTCCAAACTGGAAAGCAAACTTGCGAAGCTGGAACAGGCGCAGGAAACCATGAAAGCGGTCAATGCCTACTACCGCAAGCATAAGACCCTTGACGGCTGCCCCCACTTATCCGCAGAGCAGATCGAAAAGCTGAAAGAAGCCATGTCCGGGAGCTACCGGGCGAACCCGAAACCCTTTGAGAGCTACCAGCTATCCAACAATAACGCGGAAATCCACAGGTTAAAAGACCGCATCACCGCTTTAACCCGCCGGAAAGAATTAGGTTATGTGGGCTGGGAGTTTGACGGGGGACGTGTGGAAGCCAATACCACGGACAACCGCTTACAGATTTTCTTTGATGAAAAGCCGGATAAAGAAATCCGGGAGGAATTAAAAGGGAACGGATTCCGTTATGCGCCCAGCGCGGAAGCATGGCAGCGGCAGCTAAACGACAACGCCATCTACGCCGCCGACCGTTTAGGGTGCATACAGCCCCTTACCGGGGAAAGCCCTACCGAGTTACAGAAACGGACAAGGCAGGAAGCCGCCGCATTAAAAACCGCCGATCCGGAACAGGCACAGCAGGGAGCCGCACAGGAAGCGGAGCCGGGGGACGCTGCCACGCCGGAAACATTCTATAAGGTACGGCAGAACCCTTACAGCGACAGCCGGGAAAACAGCCATATCTTACAGGAGTATATCGCGCAGGATAACGGCATGGCGAAGCTGGGGGATATTCTCTACATGGGAACGCCGGAGAAATGCCGGGAGCTTTTGGGGAAGCTGGAAGCCGGGGAACTGACACAGGGCGACGTAAAAGAGCTTTACGCAAAGGCACAGGAAGCCCAGCACACCGAGCCGGGACAGGAAACGCCGGAACCCGCCGAGCCGGGGAAAGAGCCGGACAATGACACCTTTACCATTTACCAGTTAAAACGCGGCGACGAAACAAGGGACTATCGCTTTGAGCCTTACGATCACTTACAGGCGGCGGGGCTTTGTGTTGACCCGGCGAATTACGACCTTATCTATACTGCGCCCCTTACGCCGGATATGACGCTGGAAGATATTTCTATCCGCTTCAATGTCGATCACCCGGCAGACTTTCGGGGACACAGCCTTTCAACCTCTGATATAGTAGTGCTTCATCAGAACGGGCAGGACACCGCCCACTATGCGGACAGATACGGCTATCGGGAAGTGCCGGAGTTTTTACAGGAGCAGACACCCCAGCTTACCCCCGATTCCCGCATGACCGGGGAGCAGATCAGAACGCCGCGAGGTAGTTTTTCCGTAACGGATATGACCGCCGAGCAGATGAAAGAAGCCGGGTATGGGCTTCACCACACGTCGGAGGACGGGAAATATCTCATTATGGGGAACGGGACACAGGCATTTGCGGTTGCCGCGGAACAGCCGGAAAAGGAAAACCCCTTGAAGCACGTCGAGGACTCTATCGAGCAGAACGACAACAATTTTGACGGTATTATCAACAACACCCCAACCGCTGACGAGCTGGAAGCAAAAGCAAGAAGCGGGGAACAGATTTCCCTTGCCGAGTATGCCGCCGCACTCAAAGCGGAAAAGGAACAGGGAAAGGATAAGAAGCCGGGGAAAAAGACAGAAAAGAAGCCCTCTATCCGGGCGCAGCTTAAAGCCGACAAGGAACGGACGGCGCAGCGGAAACAGGCAAGAAGTAAGTCGCAGGACTTGGAAAGGAGCTGACCCTATGGGGAAACTGAATAAATTTGAAGATATGGACGTGTTCGCTTCCCTTGAAGCCATAATGAAGCAGAACACGGGATTTTATCAGAGTGACTTTGACATTGACAAACAGATCATTGCGGAAAAGGCGGCAAGCCCCAATAAAGAGGATAAGACCCTTTTATGGCTTTCCCGCCCGTCCGGGACTTACTGCTTTAGAGAGCGTGACGTTTTCATCAAGGACACCGCCCCTAATAACACATGGCGGTTTTATAAGGAGCAGACCCGCGACCCTATCCTTGCTTACGCCGTGGAGCTGACCGGGGTACGGGACGGGAAGATCAAGGGCAACCTGTACGAGCTGGACTACGAAAAACATTATGAGCGCGTCAAGGACAACACGGTTGACGCGGGGACGGTGACGCTTGTTTATGAGCAGGGGACGCGGGAACAGCCCGCAGAGCGACCCTTTGACGGTTATCCCGATCCCCAGCTTGGGAAGTTTGAACGCTTTGAAATACAGCCGAAAGACCCGGAAGCCCTGCAATCCCTGTTACGGGAGGAAAAGCAAAGCCGGGATAAGCTGACACCGGGGAACTTTCCGGCGCATATCGAAGCCCTGCACAATAATCTGATTGAACGGGAAGCGCGGCGCATTGTGGCAGACATGAAAAAACTGCACGAACCCAACAGCCCGGATAAATCTCATTTCATGGTGGAGCTGTCCCCGGTATTCACCCGGCTTGCGTCCACAAAGGACACGGAACGGCTTTTCTCCATGCTGCCCTACAAGACACTTGCCTTTTCCGAACTCAAAGACCAGCGCGGCACCTACGCGCTGATCGGAAAGGACGAGAACCGGGATAAGGGCATACGGAAACCCCGCCCCTCTGTCCGGGCGCAGCTTGCACAGGAGAAAAAGAGAACCGCCCCCAAAAAGGCGGTAACAAAGAAAAAAGATCATGGATTGGAGGTATGAGCATGAACAGAATAAACAGCAATTTCACGGTGGAGGAAACCAACCTTTTGAGTATCTACATGGCAGACAGCAGGGAGGGGCTTATATTGGCTATGAACGCCGCGCTGCCCTTTATGGAGGGGGAAATGCGGGACTTTGCCGCCCGCACCCTTGAAAAAGTGGCGCACATGACCGAAGCGGAGTTTGCGGGGCTTGCCGTTTACCCCGCCGACGAGGTATGAGCGAGATTAAGCGGCTCACGCCGCCCCAAAGCCGGAAAGTCAACGCCCTTGTGCGCCGGACGTGCTGCAATTATGACAATGGGAACTGTATCTTGCTGGACGACGGGGACGAGTGCGTATGCCCGCAGCTTATTTCCTATTCCCTGCTCTGTAAATGGTTCCGCATTGCGGTACTACCCGCCGATAAGGAACTGTACGCCGAGCTTTACCATGCGGAGGATATGCGCCGCTGTAAGGTATGCGGTGCGCCCTTTGCTTCCGGCTCCAACCGGGCTGTCTACTGCCCGGACTGCCGGAAGCGGATCACCCGCAGACAGACCGCCGAGCGCATGAGGAAACTACGGGCGAATGTGACGCGATAGGGGCGAAAAAAGCCTTGATTTATGCGGCTTTCCGGGTGGAAAAATAAGGCGGCAAGGGATTTATACCTTTACCCCCGAAAATGCCGTTCTATTGCGTAACAAACCAATCTCTGCACCCATAAGAAAACCGGGGCGCGGTGGCTATGATGATAGCTGCCGCGTCCCGGTTTTTTTATAGACAAAATTATACTGCTATGATACAATAAAAATAATATTTTTATTTTGGTGAGGTGTTTGATATGGCAAATATAGATTTTGTTGAAAAAGAATACTTTGAACAGTTATTTGGAATGAGATCGGGCTATGTACTTGATTTTTCAAATAGTTCTTTTCAAGAATTTATTTATAGCATAATGAAAATTGATATATATTCAAAATATCATGGATTATCAAAGGCAAAAATTTTAAGAAAAATCATTGCAGAATATGACAACGTAACCGTCGGAAAGCTATTATTAGAAATAATGCGGTATATGCAAGCAAAAAATATGATTGAAGATAAAGATACCGCATTATTTAAAAAATGTGCTGAAATTGGTAATAGGCTTATAGGGAAAACTGTTTCTGTTAAGAATACAACACAAAATACAATGCAGGGCGCGACTAAAAAGCCAGTTATAGATTATAATAAATACTTAAATGAACTAAAGAGTTTAACCAATTTCGCAGATACTCCACAAGAACGAGGGTTTGCATTTGAAAGATATTTACATAATCTGTTTGAAAGTAATGGTTTAGAACCGAGAGGAAGTTTTAGAATAGTTGGCGAACAAATTGACGGAAGCTTTTTGCTATTTAATGAAGTATATCTTTTAGAAGCAAAATGGACAAGCAAAAAAATTGACAAAGGTGATTTGGTGATTTTTAACGAAAAGGTATCATCAAAATCTGGTTTTACGAGAGGGCTTTTTATCAGCTTTTCTGACTATTCGGAAGAAGCATTAGCAACATTTTCAAGTGGAAGAACTGTAAACATTGTGTTAATGACAGTTCAAGAATTAGCAATCGCTTTGGCACGACAATTTGATTTATCAAATGTACTAAAGCGTAAAGTAAGAGCTTTAGCCGAGGAAGGAAACTGTAATAAATCTATTTTAGAAATGTAATGATCAGGGCATGGGAACTATTGCTTTCCATGCCCATTTTTCTACAAACCTTTATTCGCGCTCTGTTTCCCTTTCCCGTTCCGGCTGCTTCTCTTTCTGTAAAATGCTGTCTATGTTCCGCTTGATAACGCCATATTCCTGTACCTGTTTTTTTAGCTTGCCATAATCGGTATAAAGGGCTTCTTTCTGCTCTTGCAGCTTTTCATACTCTGCTTGCAGCGTGGGGACGCTGGGGAGCTTCCCGCCGATCTGCGCCGCTTTCAGTGCCTTTGCAGCGGCTTCATGTAGGATAATGCCCCGTTCATGCTCTGCCCGGTATTTCTCCCTGTTCCGGGCTTTCTTGTAGGCTTCATAAAGGGGCTTTGTCTTTTGGTAGGTAGTGACATTCTTAATCAAGACCGCCATATCGGAAAGACGCTTTTCCACTTCCTTTAGGCTGTCCCCCGCCTGTCCGCTTGCCGTGGTGATTTCCTCTATCCGGGTGAGCAGATCGGCGTACTGTTCAATCTTGTTTTCGGTAAGGAAATTCATAGTCTTTGCCGCCTGTTTCAGATTGTGGATTTTCGCCCACTGTTCATATCCCCGGCTCTGCTGCGCCTTGATACTGTTCTCAATATCAATGAGAAGATTAACGCCCCTGCGCTCTGCCTTTGGAGCTTTGGCGGCACGGGTGCGCTTGCCCGCGATCCGTTCCCTTATTGCTTCCTCTGTATAGTCTGCGCCGAGGGTTTTTAGGCGTGTAAACCGTTCCTGTCCCGGTGCGCGGCATGAGATATATTTTCCCGGCTTGATTTCATAGCCCGCCGCCTGTAACCGCTGTAATAATTCCTCAAAACTTGACACTTGGGGAATGAGCGTATCAACGGCAATCTTTAGCTTGCCTTTCCAGCTTGTCCCCGTTTTCTCCGCTTGATATTCCGCATAACTCTTTCCCTTGCTTCCCTTGCCGGGGACGACAACGGACAATCCATTATCCCGGCACAGCTTGTCGCTCATGTTCCGTATGCCGTAATACGTCCGCTTGTTGGAAACGTACTTGTGATGATCCACGAAATTCACCGCACAGAAAATAATGTGGTTATGGATATGCCCCTTGTCAATGTGCGTCGTGAGTACATACTCATGCTGCCCTTTGGTTACAGTGTCGGCAAGCTGCCGCCCGATCTCATGGGCTTTCTGATAGTCCACTTCCCCCGGCGCAAAGGACTGTATCAAGTGAAAGGCTAAATTATTTCCCTTATCCCGCGCTTGCGAGAGGGTATAGCCAAACTCAATGTCTGCCGTTTCATGGCTGCAGCCGAAAGAGGACACCAGCATTTTTCCGTCTGTCTTGTCCGGGTTTTCGATATAGTCAAGGGCTTGGCTCAGAGTGCTTTTAATAGGCTTAATCTTTGTAACCGCCATATTTCCGCAAGCACCCCCTTAATTTCCTCTATATCCTCTTTGTAGGCGTTCCCCGTCGCGTTTACGCGGCGTGCAATCTGATTTACATTCACCCCGATTTTCTGTATCTCCGCTGTCATTGCCTTTATGTCCGTATGGTCTACTTGGATAATGTACCCGTCAATGGCAATCTTCCGCAGATATGCCGCCATGTTGTTTGTGGGGACGAGCTTCATTTTTTCCTCAATCAGTTTCCTTTCTTCCTCTGTCACATAGAATTTGACCTGTATTTTTCTTTTCCGTCCGTTCATGGGTTTTCGCTCCTTTCCGTTTTCATAGAGGGTTTGGGACACTTCCCAACAAGCAATTTCTGACCGACAGGGCGGGCAGAAATACGGAAAAGGGTACTCTTTTCCTATGCTTGCTGCTTTACTTACTATCCCCTCAAAAAGAGCGTATTTGTTGCATTATCTCTTGAATTTAGCGCAAAAAAATATTGCAGCACAAAAACGGCTGCAACTTCTCTAAATAACAACGGAAAAAGGGAACAGCGGTTAATCGTCTGTCCCTTTGGTTTCCTGTATTCCTTTAGCGGTAGCGGTGATAATCGTCAAGTCCTTTTTATCCATGCTGTCAAGCAAGGCGTCAAGTTGCCGCCGTTGCGTGGACTTCTCCGCTTCCTTTTCCGAAAAAAGAAACTGGTCTACGGATATATCATAACGGAGCATAAGCTCAAAAAATATCTGTACGCTGGGGTGTTGCCCCTTATTTTCAATATTTGCAAGGTAACGTGGGGAAATATACATTTCGTCACACACTTTTTTCCTGCTCTCCTTGCGCCCTTTTCGTGCGGCTTTAATTGCCGCCCCGAAAGCCTTAAAATCATATTTCGGTACTGGTCTTTTTGCCATGTTCATTCACCCTATTACATTTTACTGTTCACCTTTCTTTTTGGATATGTCTACACAGTTCTATTGATTAGCCAAAATAATTCCCGTAATATGCAAATGCCACTTGAAGTCATTCGGCTGGACGCATATAATTATACTGACATAGATTAGGGAAAGGGTGAATGAAGATGTTAGAGTTTATTTCTGCCCCGGAAGCAGCGAGGAAATGGGGTATTTCAGAAAGACGGGTACAGAAGCTATGCGAGGAAAATCGCATACCCGGAGTAGCAAAGTTCAGCCGCTTATGGCTGATACCAAAAGACGCGGAGAAGCCAGCAGATGCCCGCATGAAAGCAGAAAGGACGAAAAAGCATGAATAGGATTTTAGTGATAGATGATGACAAGGAGCTTTGCACACTAATCAAGCAAAGCGTTTTACAGGAATGTATCGAAGCTGACTGTTGCTATTCCGGCAAATCCGGCTTGCTGCAACTGAAAGAAAAAGAATACCAGCTTGTCATACTGGACGTAATGATGCCCGGTTTTGACGGGTTTGAAACATTAGAACAGATCAGAAAAGAAAACAGCCTGCCGATTTTGATGTTTACATCAAAAAATGACAGTGCTTCAAAAGTGCGGGGGCTGCGGGCAGGAGCCGACGATTATTTAACGAAACCTTTTGATATGGACGAGCTGATTGCCCGCATTGTTTCACTGATAAGACGCTATACCCGTTTCAATCAAAAAGAGGGGCAATCACAGACATTTGATTTTGACGGACTGACTATCGACTTTAACAGCCGTTCCATTATCACGGTAAACGGAGAATTTGAGCTGCCGCCGAAAGAATTTGACCTGCTCCTGTTTCTTGCCAAAAATCAAGGAAAAATACTGACAAAACAGCAGATTTATGAAAAAGTATGGGGAGAAGATTATGTTTATGATGACAGCAATATCATGGCAATTATAAGCCGGTTACGAAAAAAGATAGAAGAAAATCCCGGAACCCCCAAATATATACAGACGGTAAAAGGGATTGGCTACCGCTTCAATAAGGAGGTATGAGGATTGTATATAGAGATTGTCATTATGATTATAATTGTCGCTGTCCTTTTTCCAGTTTGCAGCTCCCTGCTTATTGTCCGGCGTGTAAAAAAACAGATTTTGGAAATGGTTGACGCTTTAGAAGATGTAAAAAAAGGGAATGGAAACAGACGGATTTTATCAGAAACACATGAGCTTGTAGCCCCTCTTGCTTATGAGATCAACGATATTATCCTATCCTACGAAAACAGGCTTTTAGCTTATCACCGGACAGAAGAAACAAACAAGCAGCTTATGACGAGCCTTTCCCATGATGTGAGGACACCGCTTACTACACTGATTGGATATTTAGATGCCGCACACAAAGGGATCGCCCGCGGAAAGGAACGCGACGACTATATAGAAACTGCCCGACGAAAAGCACATGACTTAAAAGAATATATAGATGTGTTGTTTGACTGGTTTAAGCTGGGATCAAATGAATTTTCCATGAATATATCCACCGTTGATTTAACAGAACTGACACGGAACATACTGATTGACTGGATACCGATATTTGAAGATACACAGGTGGATTTTTCGATTGATATTCCAGAGCAGCCTTTCCGGGTGAGGATTGACCCGGACGGATATATGCGGATATTAAACAATCTGATACAGAATGTAATCTCCCATAGCCACGCAGATAAAATTGAAATTTCTTTATCCGGGCAGGGCGGGAACATAAAAATTCTTTTGCGTGATAATGGAGTGGGAATTGACAAGGAGGACTTAAAGCATATTTTCGAGCGGCTTTATAAATGCGATAAAGGGCGATCTGAAAAAGGCAGTGGTCTTGGTCTATCTATCGTACACCAGCTTGTGGAAAAATTGAACGGAACCATAACAGTAGACAGCGTACCGGGGAAAGGAACCGTTTTTACCCTGCTTTTCCCTCTGACAGACTAACCAGCTCCCGCCCTATATGGCGGGAGTAATTCTTTGTAAAAATCTGTTCTCCCAAAATTGCAAGGTTAATGCAAGGTTCGTGCAAGGTTAATGCAAGATTGGCGTGATAGAATAGCAGACATGAAAAGGAGGTTTCGCAATGAGCAAATATGTAATTGAAACAAAAAATCTTACCAAA
>BLMD01000409.1 GCA_011959925.1 Lachnospiraceae bacterium | reverse complement strand
CTTCTTCGGGTTTTATTAATAAAAAAAATGAAAAAGCCTCTAAAATGCATACACACAAAAAACTTTTATCCCTTTTACCCTGCGCATTTCTTCGCAACTCATCAGTTTCCTTATAATGGTCATAAATAATTTCTGATGGCTCCATTTTGACACTCATTCCTTTCAAAACTCCAATTTGTGCCTTTTCTACATTTATGATATAGTATAACATAGGGTCATTATTTTTACAATTGAAATTTGCTTTTGCCCCATGACAAACGCATGAGTAAATAAATTGTGAACATGTCTCTTTTCTGATAGAATAAAAGAAAAGGGGGTCCACCGTTGCATGATACCATACAGCGGGTGATGGGGATGGTTTCGCCAGATATTCTCCAGTAGCTTTATGGAAAATGGCAGGAGTTGTTGAATAGGGAGGAAGGTAAAGCCTTAAAGGAGATCATATGCATAGATGGAAAAACGATGCGTTCTAACAAACAGGGGAAAGGGAAGCCATCCCATATTGTAACCGCACGGAGCCGGGAAGACGGCTTTGGTCTTGGACAAAGAGCAGTGGATGAAAAGAGCAAAAAGATTACTGCGATTCCAGAACTATTAGAAAAACTACAGATATAAGGACAGATCATTACGATAGATTCAAGGGGAGCACAGACATCGATCGAGGAAAAAATCTGTGAGAAAAGGGCAGATTATGTGCTGGCATTGAGAGGGAACCAGGGAGCTTATATGAAGAAGTAAAAGAGTATTTTGTGGATGAGGAATTATATAGGGAGATAGAAAAAACAGGAAATTATAAGAAAACGAAAGAAAAAGCTCACAGCAGATAGAGACACGGGAATATTATCAGACGGAAGATATCCGGTGGCTGAGACAGAAAAAAGACTGGAAAGCATAGCGATGGAAAGAAAAAGCATAGAAAAGAAAGGGAGAAAGACAATCGAACACTGATACTTTATCAGTAGCCTGAAAGGAGACATAGAAACGTTAAGTCGCGCAGAAAGAGGGCACTGGAGTATAGAGAGCATGCACTGGCATCTAGATGTGACATTCCGAGAAGACGCAAACGCAATGCTTGATAAAATGTCAGCACAGAATCTGAAAATTATTAGGAAATGGAGCTTAAGTATTTTAAAGATGATGGAACTGACAAGGAAGAAATTATCGATGGAGAAAAAACGGTTTGTAATAAGCCTGTTATCAATCAAATATTTGGAAGTAGTATTGGACTTTGAAAAAATAGCAGTTCCAGGAATATGAAGGATAGAAACGTTCATGCGTTTGTCGTGGCTAAATGTAAAAATCGGTAGAAAAGACTTTAATTATATGATATAATAAGGGGCATTTTTAGTATGAAAGAGAAAAAAGGGGGCATTTGTAAATAATTGTTGACTGAAAAAAATCTTTCATAGTTTAAGATATAAACTGGAGAACATGATGATAAAAGCATATAGAAATGTACAAAAGAGTACAAAAAAAGGAATCTGTGGATTGCAGAAAATAAAGGTGTATCGTGATGAAGTATAAACTTCAAAGCGACACACCTTTTTTTATGTCGAATTTAGAGGGAATGAATGTTTTTGTTTGTTTTTCTGTCAACAGCAGACTGTCCGGGTGTCCGTTCCAGATACTGGTTGAGGTTATCCAGTTTCCGGTTAAGGTCGGAGATTTCCTTCGCGGCAGACTTGCAGGTTTGCTGCAGAGCCGCCTTTTTTCGGCAGAGCGCATTGTAGTCACTGCGGAGCTTTTCGATGTCGAAGGTTTTTAAATTGATGCCGAAGCGTTTCAGCATATTTTCCGCACCGTCGTGGAGCAAAAGTTCCGTTTCGTGCTGGCGTAGGTATCTGTCTTTATCCTTTGATTTCTGGTAGCGGATATGGTAGATGCGGTTAGCTTTGTACTGATCGGCATACTTTAAAATCTGAGCGAAATCCTTTAGCTGGCGTTCGGTTTCCACAAGGCTTTGGCGGGCTGTTTTTGCCAGCGTGGACTTAGCGGCAATTTGTCTTTCCAGTTCGGAAATGGAGCCTGCCTCGCTGTAATTTGCGGCTGCTATTTTGAGGTTCTGAATGTCTGCCCAGTGTTTTAAGCCGGGACTTTCTGCAAACTTTTCTGCAGTGGTGTCGATGAGTGAGCGGTTGGAATGGTTCTGGACAACTGGTTTTTTCTTTTTGGGAAATGCAGCGTGTTTGTCTGGCGCGTTGTGGATTTTTTGCCTTGCAACTGCCATTTCTTCAAGCCGCGCTTTGATCCGCTCTTTTGTGTATTCCGCGCCGAGGGATTTGACGCTGCCCCGGATAAAATGATCCCTGTCTAAAGGCCGGAAGGAAATGTATTTTAAAGTGTTGTCCCCAAATGTTTCGCCTTTGATTTCGTAGCCTTTTGCACGGATGAAGGCGATGCAGTCCTCGTATGTTTCGGCGGTTTTTATGGCTTCGTCAATATGTGTTTTGAGCGTGGTTTTCCATGAGGCATTCTGTTTTCCGGTAAGCCATTCTTTGTAAGTTTTTCCGCGTTCGCCGCTTGGGGAAATGACGGACAAGCCATGTTCCGTACACAGCTCATCGCTTAGATTTCGGATGCGCCAGTAGGATTTTTTGCAGTCGTTGTATTTTTTGTGGTCGATGTTGTCGGCAGCACAAAAAATGATGTGGTTATGGATGTGCCCTTTGTCAACGTGTGTGGACACGATATAGGAATATTTTCCCTCTAAAACTTTGTCGGCAAGTTCCACTCCTACCTTATGCGCTTCCCCATAACTGACCTCGCCGGGGTAGAAAGACTGTATCAGGTGGAAAGCCTTGTTTGGGTCAGATTCCTTTGTTTTTGAGAGGGCATACTGGAAATCAAAAGCGGCAGTTTCCGCGCCGCAGGCAAAGGTGGAGATAAGTGTCTGCCCATCTGTTTTGTCGGGGTCTGTGATGTATTTTATTGCTTTAGGTAAGGTTGCTTTGATAACATGGATTTTTGTGTATGCCATAGTTCCTCCATTAACTTTTTTACTTGTTTAACATCGGCGTCGTAAACGTGTCCGGTTGCGTTCATGCGTTTTGCAATCTGATTGAGGTTCGTGCCAATGCGTGAGAGGAGGGTGTTGTATTCATGCAGCTCCGTGTAGTCTACATCGTAGACAAATCCATATACAATCAACTGTCGCAGGAAAGCGGACCTGCTTGTCATGCCGGATAGTTTGGTTTTTTCATTGAGGATAAATTTTTCATCATCGCTCAGATAGAGGATGATTTGGTTTTTCCGGGAACGGTTTTTGTTTCGGTGTTTGTCCATTTTATGATTCCTTTCTTTCTGGTTCATGATGGTTTTATGGGGAAATAAGGCCGGGCATTCCCTTTTGGAGCTAGGCTTTTTTGCTTCGTTTTTGCGGGGGTCAGGGGTTCTCCCCTGTGTTCAAAAATGTGCGTTTCCCCGCAGGTGGAAAGGTGCGTTTTTGAAGGTTGCGTATAAACGCAACCAGTGCTTGCTATTCATGGCAAATTGCCCGTAGGGAATTTGCGGGTTTTAGGGTGCATAGGCAGCCTGTTTAAAACCCATATGGGCGTTACCGCCCATTTATCTTGCAAGATATTGTTTGTCTGGCTGTGCAGCCATAGTTTGACAAATGAAAAACTGCCACAACGAAAGCAGGACAGAATCGCCCGGCTGTAAGTCATAGCAGTTTGAGGTGCGCTTTATATATTTGTGTTGATTTTATCCATAAATGATTTTAGCAATCAGAAATAGGAAAGTCAATAAAAACGGGCCGGATAATTTTAAGGTAAGAAATTTTAAGGTGAAAATTTTTTTGAAAAAATTGAAAAAAATTTTTTTAATATGAAAGGTTTTTTCGTGTTCGTTCTTTACAATGTAATTGGAGCATTCGCAGAGAGGAGGTGGGGCATGAATG
This sequence comes from Lachnospiraceae bacterium, assembly GCA_011959925.1. Lineage (GTDB taxonomy): Bacteria > Bacillota > Clostridia > Lachnospirales > Lachnospiraceae > Roseburia_B. The sequence continues at coordinate 2,884 of BLMD01000409.1, read as the reverse complement.
CTGCGGATCGTAGGATGGAGATTATCAATATTCTTATTATTAGGCATCGCATAACAGCGCATGAGCTGGCAGAGGAATTTGGTGTTACCACTCGCACGATACAAAATGATATTCAAGCCTTATCTCCGGGTTATCCGATTTATACAAAACCAGGAGGAGATGGAGGGATTTTCATACGGGAAGATTATAACCCACACAGCAACATTCTTACTCCGGCAGAGCTGGAAACTTTGCATGAGCTGTATGAGGGTGCAAAGGGTGTACATAGGAAAATACTTCTTGAAATGATACAGAAATACGGTCCCGATAAACTGGAATTGTAAACTTGCCATTCCGCTAAAGCACATAATTTTTACAGAACCGTTCATAGCAGACGGAGAGTGCTTATGTGCTTTTTGGGCTGGCAAGTCCAGAGTTGATTTTATTCAAAACAGGCAGAGAATTTTCTGCCGCAGCGTACCTTGATAATTGAATATGCAAATACATACGGGACGTGTGGGATGTGCGGAGCCACTATGCGGACACGCCAAGAGTTGCCTGCTTTCATTTTTGTGTGGAAGTGTGTACGATGGAATGCTGAAATCTGGTATTGAAGTTAAGGCGGTGAGCGATGAATGTCTGGCGAAAAGTGCAGCAGTTGTATGAGGCAATGAAGCATATCTTTAATAATGATACTTCCGGGTTTCCCGGTCAATAAACTGACGGTGCAAGACCGATGTGGGCAGTGTACTGAACTGCCACTCGTATGTATTATTATATCTATATTTGCCAATAAAAGAATATTTATGAAGTGTTTTTTTATTGGTAGATATAAGACTGTAGGAAAGGAGGAAGAGATGGAATGTGAAAAGAAATTATTGTCAGTTGACGAGTTTTGTAGCTATGTGGGGATTGGAAAAACGAAAGCAAGAGAGATGCTTGCAAATCCATGTTGCAAATATGCGGTTCGTATTGGACGCAGGGTTTTCGTTCATAAAGAACTGTTTGACGAGGAATTGAAGAAGAACGCAAAATTTCAACTGATAATGTAATAGAAAATGTAAGAAAAAAGTTATTGTCTGGGCATGAAGATTACTCTTGAAAATGCGTCATAATTATGCTACAATCAAAAGCGAAGGAGATGAGAAGATGCCAAGAATTATACCAATTAGGGAATTGAGAGATACGACTACGATGTCTGAATTGTGCCATAGTACAGAGGAACCGATTTTTATAACAAAGAACGGTTATGGAGATATGGTGATTATGAGCCTGGAAACATTTGAGAAAAACTCCGGGATGAGTGATTTTTATTCGGATGTTGAGTTTAGTAAAGGGAAATATTCTGATTTACAAAAAAAATAGTAGGCATCAATGTTCTTTTGGTTTTATGGTCTGGCATAATTTGAGCTTTTCGGGTTAGTGAATGGACAATTGCGAAAGGATGAGAATTATGGGTAAAGACTTAAAGGGTAAAGAGTTAGGCAGAGGACTATCCCAAAGACCGGATGGCAGATATATGGGCAGGGCGCAGATTGACGGAAAACCAATTGTTTTGTATGATTGGAAGTTGAAGGAACTGAAAAAGAATTTGGCGGTTGCAATAGATGAAGCTAAGAGAAGTAATCTGATGCCGGATATGGATGGCAAAAAGGTTACTTTGAGTGAGTGGTTTGAAGAATGGTATTCCAAATATAAAGCACCGACTTTGAAAAATGGCGGTTCCCCTTCGTACAAGCGGAAATTTTTAAATTACTATGGGGTGCGTATTGGGTCTAAACCATTAGCAGACATCAGACAGCTCCATGTCCAGACGGCAATTGCAGATATGTTAGAAACAGGGCGCTCAACGAAATCCGTCAGAGAAGCAACGGGAATCTTGCAGAACTGCATTGAAGCTGCCATAGCAAACGGATTGATGACAATGAATCCAGTTGTCGGTGTGATTGTACCGAAGTGTGAGAAAGTTGAGCGGCGGGTACTTTCTGTGGAAGAACAGCAAGTTTTTTTGGAATACCTTGAGCGAACTAAAAGCTGGTATGAGGAAATGTATAAGTTTATGCTTCTCACTGGCATGAGGGTAGGTGAAATTGGTGGGCTACAGTGGGATGATATTGATTTTTCCTATAAGTTCATTTATGTAAAGCGGACGTTGTCTTATGATTATGCAAATGGGAAAAAGACACTGCGAATGACTTCGCCAAAGACAGAGAACTCTGTCAGGAAAATTCCTTTTTTCGGAGAAACAAAAAGCATTTTGGAAAGACAGATGGAGAAAATTAAAAGAAGGCGTGAGGAATTGGGAGAACGTTGGAGACAGCCGGAGGAATTTGGAAATCTGGTTTTTCTGACTTCTATGGGTTCACCGATTGGACGTTACAGTGTGGAAAGCGATATGAGATACATAACAAGCCAGATCAATGATATGTACCGTACGGAAGCGTTGTATGGTTCTGCTGTGCAGAAAACTTTTGAACGCATCCATCCACATGCTTTGCGTCATACTTTTGCAACAAGATGTTTTGAAAAAGGAATGACACCCCGGACAGTGCAAGAGATTATGGGACACGCAAATTATAATACAACGGTTTCTTATACACATGTCTTAGATGACATAAAAGCAAAAGAGGCTTTGCGTGTGGGAGACTTCTTGCAGAACAATAATAATAGGGAAACAGTTGAGTATGAGAGTCTGGTAGGCATTATGTAGAGAAGACTTTCTACTCAAGAAAATTGAGTAAACTGAATGTATGGAACGATGCGTGAGCAAAGTTTCAGGTGTATAAAATGCTGGAAAATCAAGGGATTTCCTGTTTGGATAAGAGGAAATCAAATTAAAACTTCGCAAAACAGATGAATCAGTAAACTTCTGAGAAGAATTGATTTACGAACCCCTGAAAATCCC
>BLMD01000408.1 GCA_011959925.1 Lachnospiraceae bacterium | reverse complement strand
TATCATGATATCTTGTGACATTTACGAAATTAGGGGGGTTTGTCAACAGCTCGCAGTGGCGACGAAGTTAAATCAGTGCGCTGTCCCTGTCTTTTCATTGCGTCCAGTTTCAGCTTGTAGGCAAACGCTTTTTCTGACGGCAATATCTGCTCTCTTTGCAGGTTTGAATCTACCATAATTATAATGGCTTCATCATCTGTCAAGTTACGGACAATGCAAGGTATCTCTTTTTTCTCTGCCAGCTCACTCGCCATTTTACGCCTGTGTCCGGCTATCATTTCATAACCGCCCTCCGGCTTTTCCCTGACAAGGGCAGGCACCAGAACGCCATACTGCTTTACGCTCTCCGCCATATCCGCCATGCTTTCATCCATCTTTACCTTAAACGGGTGGTTGGGAAAATCGCTGATTTCTTCTAATGGGATTTCCCTGACGGATTCCCGGCTTTCGTTGTCCCGTTCCTCCTGCGTGCTGAACAGGTCAGCGGCTGAGGGAAGCGGCATTTTTATCTCTTTCGCCACTGCGTATCACCTCCCTCGTAAATGCTCCATACGCCTTTGCCGCCGCACCGTTCCTGTCATAGCTGTAAATGCTCTGCCCTGCGGCGCTGGTTTCCGCCGCTTTCACCGCAACGGGGATGACCGTCTGGTACACTTTGATTACCCTCCCATAATTCTGCCTTAGATTGTCGGCTGTGGCACGGGCAAGGTTTGTCCGCATATCTGCCAGCGTCAATAACACGCCATCTACCTTTAGTCCGGGGTTAATCTGCCGCTGTACCTTTCCTATGGTTTTCATAAGCTGTGTCATTCCCTTTAAGGGCAGATAGTGCGCCTGCACCGGGACAATCACGCTGTCTGCCGCCGCAAGCGCATTGATGGTGAGCATACCCAGACTCGGCATACAGTCAATCAGGATATAGTCATAATCCTTTTTCAACCCGCTAAGATAGGATTTCATGGTGAACTCCCTGCTCATGGCGTTTACAAGCATGATTTCCATGCCTGACAGCTCGATATTCGCCGGAATCAGGTCTACACCCTCGTCATGGTGTAAAATCCCTTCGCCCGCCTCCATCGGTTCGTCACGGATAATCTTTTCCATCTGCGTTGCCAGCGTGACAGAAAGATTGTCCTGGTCTGCCCAGCCCAAAGAGGTTGTCAAATCCCCCTGCGGATCGGCGTCCACAAGCAGCACCCTCTTTCCCTCGTTTGCAAACCCTATCCCTAAGTTTACGGCAGTCGTGGTCTTGCCCGTCCCGCCTTTCTGGTTTGCAAGGGCGATTACCTTACATTTAGACATCACGGTTTACCTCCTTTCCTGAAAAATTTAATAGCCACTCTGTATAAAGCAGAATGGCTATGTATGGGTTTTGGGCAATAAAAAAACCGACTGATTCTCGTTTTGAAAATCAATCGGCTATGTATTTTCCATTTTTAAAACAACAGTTAATTTACTAACTATTCCCCTGCTTCTAATATATCAAATAGATAGTATGTGGATATTAGCCTTAAATTCTCCCCTATTTCTTTAAACCTTTGGACAAAATTCTCTAAATCCACTACCACATTATCAAATTCAGTTATATAGAAATGTGGCATATATTTCTGGTCAAAAGGATACCTTGAAAAATCCATGTTATCCTTTTTTCTTTTCCCATTCTGTGTTGCAATTTTTTCAAATAGTTCATCTACATATAATTTTGTTCCATTTATCATATTTTCAAATTGTTTTCTTTTCTCTTTATCTGTTTCAAACTCCTTTACTCTTTTTATCACCGTCTGTAATATTTGTTGAATATCATGCTGCCCTTCTATTTTTTGTTGATTATCTAACAATATATTCAATGTCCAAACAGTGGCTTTAAGATACAACTCAATGGCATGATTAGCATTAAATATAATTGGATAAATAAGGCTATCTGCTTTTTTATCCGAATTATCAATCAATGCTGCTTCTACAAGCATTATTGCAGAATTCATGAAACCATCTGCAATAACTATCATATTATAAATATGGTCATGATGACTTGTCCTCCAGTTCATATATGCTGTCTTATTAACATCTGAATTGTAGCTAAATATATCTTTCATTTGATTTCTCCCTTTAATCCTACTCAAAAGTGTTAATTTTTTTATGATGATAAATATTCGTCAACAATATGGTAAACAAAATCTAATACCTCATATATGTGATTGATTCCATCTTTTAAAATCGTATAATCAATGGAATGCCCACAAGTAAAATATAGGCTATCATCCATCCTAATCAAATAACGCCAAACTTCTGCATTTTGATCCACTTGTCGTACATTATTCTTAATTTCATCTCTCTTTTGATTGGCTTCTTGTAGTTCCTGCAACATCTTCCTTATCTCTTGCAAGTTTATCCCGTTAAGAGAATATTTAAAGAAATTTTCCTTATACATTTTTACTTGATTTATAAAATCTTCTGAACATATCATATCATCAATAATCTCTTTTTTCACACAATCCCATAAATCTAATAAGCTATGTCCACCTTTAGGCATAGTTCCTCTAGCTCTCATATAAATATGCTTTAATGAGATTTCCAAAGAATGCCGATAAGAAAATAATATCGGAAATATAAACGTGTCAAGTATTTTAGGATTATTTCCGTTATCCAATGCTATTCCAACTAATTCATCAGCACTATTTTTATATCCTTCTCTTAGCCCATATAATGCCTGGTCTTTATCCTGCCATCCGAAGTGAGCAGATTGTTCCATAAGACCTGTATCTTTAAATATCTTCAATAAAATTCCCTCCGCACTAATGATAAATTTGGTCTTAACGTCTTACTTCTTACAGTAGCATTATAATCCTATTTCACACTTTCTATCAACTAACAATTTCCAGTATCTCCATAATCCCTTTCTGATAAGATATGACAGCTTACGTATCCTAGCATCATTTAGGGGAAATCCACATAAATTTATGTTCAAAAACACGAAGCAAACTTCTCCCCTTTTACGAAAAGAACGAGGCAAACTTTCACACACCATTTGGGGGATACCCTTTCCCCCAACTCTTCCCCCAAAAATCCCCCAAATCGGCACTCAAAATACGGTAATTTACGATAAGTTATGAACTTCTCCCAAGAACGCAAAAAACCCCTGAAAATGCCCATTCTATGGGATTTTCAGGGGTTCGTAAATCAATTCTTCTCAGAAGTTTACTGATTCATCTG
>BLMD01000407.1 GCA_011959925.1 Lachnospiraceae bacterium | reverse complement strand
ACAACAAGGCGGAGGACAGATTTTATTATGTTTACGGTCTGCCCTCTTACGGATTCGATACGGACGAAATCGGGGAAATGGGAACGCCGGACGGCGATTTTACGGAGATTAACCCCGCAACCCTTGGCAGGGGGACCGGCTACAAGGACATAACAGGCACGGAGATTTTCACGGGCGATATTACGGAGTTGGAAGTAGACGGAGAAAAACGGCGGTTTACGGTAATTGAAACTACGGTTGACCGGGAATATAACACCCTGCCCGGATTTGACGGTAAGACCGTGAAAGTGAGGTTGCAGGGAGTAATAGCCTTTGAGTGGCAGCAGGACGGAAAAACCTATATCCTGCTACCGTGCGTGGATAAAAAGGGCGTATGCGATACGGAACGTATGCGGATTGTCGGGGATATTCACACAAGGGCGGAAAGGGGCGGTAATGGAAGCAAGGGCAAAGAGTAGCGGTACGCCCTACCCTATATGGGTGTACGGCGAATATCTGACAGAACCGCCAAAACGACCAAACGGGGCGTTACGCCCCGTGGGTCACTACATAGACAAGGGCGGTTATCCGGGTGCGAATGTGTACGCCGTGGATATTTCCACCCTCTGCAAAGGCACGGCAGCGGTTGACGGCAGGGGCAGCAGGATATACACGCAGGACATTCTTTTACACGAAGCAGAGGACGAAATAGGGTACTTTGTCGTGGAGGACGAAGAAACGGCGGTTGATGTGGTTTGGGGCGAAATAGTGGCACTAGGACGCTTGCAGGCAGGGGATATAAGCATAGTCGGCAACACGGTAGACTACCCGGATTTTATAGAGGGTATGAGATACCACGTTGAAAACGGTCTGAATGTGCCGTATCTGCCCTCATTAAACGTAATGGCTACGCCGTTGCCGTTTATAAAAATGACTTGTTCAAAATGCGGATATGTTACGCTTGGTTGCTGTTATGTGGCACGGCATAAGGATTGTGGCGGATTCTTTACAATGGATTTTGCAACGAAAATTTATAGGAAAGGAGAAAAAGAAAAGGCGTTTGCATAGTGGCATACGCAAACGCCTTTCATTGCCTTATAGTAATAATTACACCTACTCAAATTATACTATAAGGCTTATGGAAAGTCAATAAGCAACCTCTGAAAACGTGTAGGAAATGGCACGTTTCGGACCTTGTATGGGGTATTAACATCAAGGACAATACTATATTATATACTTATATAAGTATATATAGTTATATAAGTATATGGTTAGGTTGATGTACCCTTTATGAGGGGAGGGGTTGGGTAGTATAAGGAGAGTGCAGGAATGGCAAGAAAAAAATTCATAAGAGAGAAAAGGATTTATTGCGGGGAGGAATATTTAGAGGTTGATATAGTACCCGTTACCAATATGCCGGAAGCAGGAAAGGGGAAAAAGGGGCAGTCCTCACAGGCTCAAAAGAATCTGAATGACAAGCGGAGTAAAAGGCGATTCGTACAGATAGCCAATACCAACTTTGGGGCGGACGATTTACATATATCAGCAACCTATAACGAAGAGCATTTACCTATAACCTTGGAGGAAGCGGAAAGGAACGTACACAACTATCTTGACAGGGTAAAAAGGAGAATGAAGAGGGTCACGGGGCAGGACTTAAAATATATGCTTGTCACAGAGTATACGCCGGAAGAGGAAGAGGGGCAGTTGACCCTAGAGGACATGGAGGATAAGCAGACAAAGGCGGTTAGAATCCACCACCATATTATCATAAATGGAGGGTTGAGCCGTGACGATTTGGAATTGATGTGGAGTACAACCCGGATTAACTGGAAAAAGGTACAGAACGACCCGGAATATAGGAAAACCGTAGATTATTTGGGATTCGTAAATTGTGACAGATTGCAGCCAAACGAGAACGGTATAGAGGGGTTAGTAAACTATATCAATAAGCGGAAAAAAGGTTGTAAAAAGTGGTCTACTTCTATGAATCTGAAAAAGCCAAAGGAGAAGAAAAACGACCATAAATATAGTTTCCGAAAATTGCGGACATTGGCACAGACCCCGGAAGATAAAGAGGTATGGCGTAAGCAGTATAAAGGGTATGAGCCTACAAAGATAGATTTTCAGTATAACGAGTATACCGGGTGGAGCGTCTACCTACGGTTGCGGAAAGCGAGGGAATGAATGGCAGATTATACACCGCAGGAGGAAAAAGAATTAAATGCGGAGTTGAGGAAGTGGCAGAACAGGGCAAAACGGCTTACGGCAAGCGTCTATTATGATTCGGTTGCAAATGATTTGAGCGATAACGATATTTCAATTCTGACAAAGGTAACAAATGCAGAGAGCCACAAGGACATACACCCGTATCTTTGGAATAGCGGAGTAATTGAAAGGGTGCTTGATAAAATATCAAGGAAGCTAAAGGAAGCAAGGAAAGGAAGTCGGTAAAATGTTTGTCGGGTTGCATGACAGCGAAAAAGAACATTTCAAGCATAAAAAGACATTCCCTAACTACGCACTTATGAAAATATCCGCATACCACAAGGCAAAGGGGGATTCCGTGGAGTGGTGGGACCCTGCAAAAGATTACGATTTGGTCTATTCGTCAAAGATATTCGATTTTACGGAGGAAAACAAAGACCTACCGCCGGATACCATAAAAGGCGGTACAGGCTACGACATAGAGAAGAAACTACCGCAGGAAATAGATGATATGTACCCGGATTATTCCATATACCCCGATTGTGATTATGCGATAGGTTACATTACTAGGGGTTGCCCCAATAAATGCCCTTGGTGCTACGTTCCGAGGAAAGAGGGCAATATAAAGCCTTACAGACGTTGGACGGAATTAGTACGGTACGATACGCCGGATTTAATCTTAATGGATAACAACATATTGGCAAGCGAATACGGCATAGGGCAGCTAAAGGATATGGCAGGCAAGGGGTGGAGAATCGACCTCAATCAAGGAATGGATGCACGTTTGGTAACGGAGGAAATAGCGGACGTATTGGCAAGCCTGCAATGGATAAAGTATATTCGTTTTTCTTGCGATACCGTAAGCCAAGTAAAGCACATTGATAGGGTGGCGGAGTTATTGGCGGAAAGGGGAATCAAGCCGTATCGGCTCTTTGTCTATCTGCTTGTGAGGAAAGACCTAGACGAAGCAGATTATAGGGTGCAGCAGTTGAGGAAGCATAAGGGCATACACCTATACGCCCAGGCGGAGCGTAACGAGGGGTTGGGTATCCGCCCCAACAAGGCACAGCTTGAATTTACCAACCGCTACATATACGGAAATCTGTATAGGAAAGAAACTTGGAAAGAGTACATAAACAAAAGACCTTGGGTAAAGCAGAGATTGGAGGTATCAGATGATTGCAACGATTGACTTTGAAACAACGGGATTCAAGGCAGGAAAGGACGAAGTTTTACAGGTGTCTATCATAGACGAGGAATTTAATACCCTGCTTAATGCGTATTGCAGACCGAACAATAAGGATAGTTGGGAGGACGCACAGAGAATACACGGAATAACACCGCAGAAAGTAAAAGCCTGCTGCCCTTTTTCCTGCTATGTGCAGGCGGTAACGGAAATTCTGAATAAGGCGGATAACGTGATAGCCTACAATGCGGATTTTGAAAACGGATTTTTGAAAGCCTACGGTATCTACATAGACCCCGGAAAATGGATTGACCCTATGGTAATCTTTGCGAGAATCTACGGAGAATACGACAGCTACCACGATTCGTACAAATGGCAGAAACTTAGCAAATGTGCGGACTACTACGGATACAAGTTTAAAGCACATGATTCTTTAGAGGACGCAAAAGCAACCCTTTATTGCTATAAGAAAATGGAAGAGGGGAGGGAAAAGGAATGTTGACCCTGCCAATAAAAAAGAAATGGTTTGATATGATTCTGTCCGGGGAAAAGGGCGAGGAATACAGGGAGATAAAGCCGTATTACACAAGCCGTTTCAAGAAAATATTTGATATGTACCCTCATTCAAATATACCGTATGGGACCGACAAAAGGGAAATTAAATTTAGGAATGGATACGGAAAAGATAAGCCGGAATTTGTAGCACGTTGCACCTTGGATATTAAAACAGGTCGGGAAGATTGGGGAGCAGAGCCGGGGAAAGAGTATTACACACTGAAAATACATGAGATTACAGAAAGGAGCGGTTGTTGATATGCAGGCAGCAGGATTTGTAGCACGTTGCCCCTATGAGGTAGGGGATAAGGTCAATATAACATTTCAAGGAGGTATCGGGATAGTTGGGGGACCGGTTACGGCAAGGTCCGCAGAGGTAACAATAACGGATATATTGGCGGTACATTCCGTTAAGAGGAATCAAGTAACCTTTATGTATGAGATTAACGATACAAAGGTACTGAAATTAGTTGATTGGGAGGTATTAAAGCGTGAGAAATAGCGGATTTGTGACCGATTCGGACACGGAAAGAGAATTGCGGAAATGGCAGCAGGCAAGGGATACGCCAATAGACACAGAGAAGATAAGGCAGCAGTACAAAAACAAGCAGAACAACGCCCAAGGGCAGCATTTTGAGCGTGAAATACTTGCAGGGTGCAGGATGTACGAGCAGAAAGGCATAGCCACGATAGACAAAACGCCGGAGCCGTTCCGTGTGACGAGCAAAAACCATAGGACGGGGGAATTTACGGGGCGTTTCAGCACACACGCACAACCCGACTTTCAAGGGACCTTATACGGCGGTCGTTCTATCATGTTTGAAGCGAAGAGGACCGGGAAAGACAGAATAACCCGGAACGTCCTTACAGATACGCAAATGGACGTATTGGAGAAGCACAACCGATTAGGGGCGTTGTGCGGTGTCTGTATCAGTATACAAGATGATTTTTTCTTTATCCCTTGGAATGTATGGCGTGATATGAAAGAAATGTACGGACGGCAGTATTTGAAAGCGGATGATATAGAGGAATACAAGGTAAGGTTTGACGGTGCGGTACACTTCTTACAGAACATAGACACAGGGATATTTACGGAGGGGCAGGCATGAGCGATAAGGATATGATTATTGAGTTGTTGGGAATTGCGGAGGTAGCAGAGGACGGAACGGTAGATTTTACCGACCGTGCAAAAGAAATCATTATGGACTTGGCGGAGAAATACAGAAAAACGCCCATATACGAGCAGGCGAAGAAAGAAACGCCGGAATGGGTCGATACCGCCACGGCAGCAGAGATTTACATACAAATGTGCGACCGTATCGTAGAAGCACCTACCGTAACGCACATGATTTTTTCTACAAAGATTCTGATACCGATTCTTTGGAAAAAGATACAGGAGGAAGAGGGAAAGGTATATTTTCGCAAGACGGCAGCAGTCGGTAAAACGGAATCCCTCTTAAATCAAATGGGCGAGATATTGGAATCTTAGGGGGGTGGCTTATGGCAGCAGTTGACAGGATGTTGAGCGGTTGTATTCCCTGCTATGGCATGATGAAAAAGGCAATGCCTGGACCGGAAAAGAAGAGCAGAAAGAAATATGAAAACCGCAGGCTTACGGAGGTTGACCCCAAGACCAAAAAGCCGAGGTTGAAAGCAGGGGTAAGCACCGATAGGGCGGTTGAAGTCCTCTATATGTTTGAGAATACGGACGTATTGCCCTATCAGATTGAGGAAATGAAAGTAACCATAGCAAACTTGCAGGCGAGGGTTAAAAAGTTGGAGGATTGGCAGGAGTGATAGCAGGAATCGTTATTATGCTAATAATTATTGTTTCTGTATCTGTCCTATGGGTCCACGCATTAAGCAGGACGGCAGATAATGACGGGCAGGACCAGCAGCGAGAAGCAGACAGAGAGGAAGAGGACAGGGAGCAGGAAGAGTATTTAAGGCAGTATAGGGAGAAACAGAAAGCAAAGAAGAAAAGAAAGGGGCGGTAATATTGCAGGAATTGACACTAGGCAGCCTATTTGACGGTATCGGCGGTTTCTGTTACGCAGCACAGCTAACGGGCAGGATAACGCCGATATGGGCCGCAGAGATAGAACCGAGTTGTATTGATATAACACGCTACCGATTCCCGGAGGTTATGCACGTTGGGAGTGTGACAGAGTTAAAAGGCGACGAAATACAACCCGTGGATATAATTTCTTTCGGGAGTCCGTGCCAAGATTTAAGCATAGCAGGGCAAAGAAAGGGGTTAAAGGGCAACCGTTCCGGGTTGTTCATGGAAGCGATCAGAATCATAGAGGAAATGAGGTTAGCAACAAATGGTAAATATCCAACTTTCATTATTTGGGAGAACGTACCCGGTGCTTTTTCATCAGCAGACGGAGCAGATTTTAGAGCCGTGCTTGAAAAAGTCACAAAAGCCAGTATTCCAATGCCTGCAAGTGGCAGGTGGGCAACCGCAGGAATGGTTAGAGGGGGAGAGGTTGACGCAGCTTGGAGAGTGCTTGACGCTCAATTTTGGGGAGTACCCCAACGTAGAAAGAGAATCTACCTTGTCGGAGATTTTGGAGGACAACGTGCCGGAGAAATACTTTTTAAGTCCGAAAGCCTGCTTGGGTATCATACGAAGAGCAAAGGCGAAAGGGCGGAAGTTGCCGGAGAATCTACGGATAGCCTTAGAGCAGAAAATAGCAGAACAGGGGGGGAGATAATCGGGTTAGACTTTGCACACGCCGACAGCGTAGTAAGGACTTTCAAGGATAAGACCCCTACATTATTGCAGAATATGGGAAGTGCAGGCGGTCAAACACCTTGCGTAATGCACGAAAGGCGGACGGTTGCAGGCTTTACATATAACCAAGGCGGAGAGGGCAAGGGGTTAGGATTCGAGGAAGAAAAAGCACCTACCATTATGACGGGTGGCAGAGGGGCGGTATTCATGGAAAAGAAAAGCGTTATTCCTTTGCGTGATGAAGTGACACGGAATAAGGCAAGCAACGGATTAGGCGTTGGGGAAGTCGGGGGACCATGCCCGACACTTACCACGGCGGACGTACACAGCGTTTTCTACGAAGCCTATCAGCACCACGGATACAGGGAGAGTAACACAAGCGGTACACTCACGGCAGACCAAAACAGCACAATAAGGGGCGATACGCCTTTAGTGGTTCGCACGGATAAAAAAACCTTTGAATTAAACCAATACGGCGGATATAGGGAAACAGAGGTAAGCGGTACATTGAGGGCAGCAGGGGGGGATTCCGGCGGAGGGTCGGAAACAATCATAACCGAGAACCACAGGACAAAGGAGAATACCCCTAGCAAGCCAAGAAGCATAAAGGATATTCTGAAAAAGGCGGTACAACGTGTTATCTATGTTATACGCAGATTGACCCCGGTAGAGTGTGAGAGGTTACAGGGATACCCGGATAACTGGACAAAATACGGTGCAGACGGCACGGAAATAGCCGATACGGCACGTTATAGGGCGATAGGCAATAGTATATGTGTCTTTTGTGCGGAAAGGGTGTATTTGGGGATTTTAGACGCATTGACGGAGGTATCAGAAAGTGAAAGAGAAAAGGAAAGCATTTTATAAGACCGTGTTTCGATATTGGGCCAGGGAGAAGTTAAAGCCGTTCTTAATCAAGTTGCTTATTGTATCATTGATTATTGCGGTTGGATTCTTTGCGTTTGTATGGTTAATGGCTTATTTGTTGGCGTGTGGGGAAGCAGCAGGATTAGGGCAGGGGTTGAGGATATGAAAAAATGTAGCATTTGCGGTAAGACTGCCTTGGAGGTCGTGGAAGTCTGCCCGGAATGTTTGCAGAGGGCAGCGGTTGACCCCGGACAGATAAAGCGGTTGAAGCAGATTAGCAGCGTTTTAAGTATTACGGCAGGGACCGACACGAACATAAAGGAGTGCATGGAAAGCATATTGGAGATTGTGGAGGATTTGGAAAGGAGCGGTAGCATTGGCAAAGAAGAGCAGGAGGAAAAAGGGGCAGCAGTTCCCGAAGAGCAATAAGGTTACATACAACAAATATAAACCGAACAGGCAGGCAAGGCGGTTAGGGATAAAGGCAGAAACACCGCCGAAGCAGGAAGAGCCTAAGAGGGTATCCAAGGCGGAGGTATTGAGGGATAGGGTGCAGCAGGCAAAGGAAGCGGAAAGGCGGATAGTACCGCAGAGTATGACCTATGGGGAATATCTGCAATATCTGAAAGACAAACGGCAGCAGTTGGAGGAAAAGCTAAAAAGGGGGTAATACGCAATGGCGAAATATGAGGTTGAATACGCATTATTTAAAAAATGCGTCATAGAAGCGGATTCTTTAGAGGAAGCCAAAGACAAGGCACATATGGCAGAAGATGAAGAGATAGAAAGCACGGAAATAGAGAACACAGGCTATGTAGTTTGGGAAGATCCAAAGAAAATCTAAAATACTTATATAAGTATACAGATTGCACAAAGAACGGCTATACTTATACAAGTATATTTGTGGATGTTTCCGGGTTGTGTTTATACTTATATAAGTATATAATGGAATCATCAAAGGAAAGCAAACGGAGGTAGCCGGATATGAAGAAAGAATACACATTCGAGGAATTGGGATATTTTGCAGAAAGGGAATGTAAAGCAATCAAGGACAGCTTGCAGGGGTACAGTTACATGAACTTTGATATTTCTTGGAGTAATTGGGCGGGTAATTGCACTCTGATAGTTGCCACCGATTACGAAGCAGAGGAAAAGGAAATAAAGGATTTCTTCTTACATTGTGCTTTAGGTATGATATTTCAGATTAAAAGGACGGTTGAATAGCCGAAATAGCGGTTTATCCGCTATCAAGACAGGTCGGCAACCTGTTTTCTGACGAGGGCAAGCCAATAGCCGTAGCAGGGATAGAGTGAAAAAATAGCAGCGGGCACACCAAGCTAGAGAGTGTGTAGACGGTCAACAAGTTTTTCGTAATTTTTTAATGTGAAAAATTGCAACACCTATCACAAATGCCGGAAAGGCGGTTGGATTCCATGATAAGGGGACCACCGAAACGAAAAGGCGGTTGCACATTTTATAGAGTGCAAGCCTTGGGGATTGTATAAAGTGTGCAAGCATACCAAAAGGAGGATAAGACATTGATTAAAGGGAATACGGTAAAAATGCGTGTGGCGGATATGCCGTTTTACCACCGAAGAGGGGCGGAAAACGGGAATACCTACGTTTCTTTCGGGAAAGTGAAAAGGGGCGGTAATGAGCCGTATTGTTACACGCAGGAAAAACAGTGTGCAGGGCATATATGCCGTATACTGACCCCGGAAAAGGTTATAGATAAGGCGGTTGTTATCCGTGAGGACGGCACGGTATGGGATATATGGTTAAGCAACTTTGAATCTTGGGAACTGATAGAGATTGAGAGGGAGGGAGGATATGGCAGCGGGAAAAGTGGAAATGACGCAGGAGGATAAAGCGTATTTCAAAAATGGGGTAAAGACCCTATGCGGTACGGAATTGATTCTTGCAACCAAGGTTATCAATGACCCGGACATAAAAAAGATGTTTACGCAAGGCGACTTTGATTTTATGAATAAGGAGTTAGGCAGGCGGGCAGGGGCGATATTTGCAGGGATACTAAGAGGGTTTAAGAAAAAGGACTTTGCGGAAGTGCAGAAAATATTAACAGGAGGTAAGGAAGAATGAAAACTATTGCAGTTATAAACATGAAAGGCGGATGTGCAAAGACAACAACAACGGTAAATATGGCCCATATCTTAGCCAAGGACTACGGTAAAAAAGTATTGGTTATTGACAATGACAAACAGGGCAATCTTTCCAAGGCTTGCGGTGTATGGAGTTATGAGAAGCCGAGCATTGCGGATATTCTGACAGGGGAGAAGGGCATAGAATCCGTGACGCAGGAAACGAACACGGAGCGGTTAAAGGCGATTCCTGCAAATATGCACCTTTTGACTGCTAACCTTATGGTAATTAAGGACGAGGAACGGCAGCAGGCAACTATATTAGCCGAGGAATTGGAAAAGGTAAAGGGCGAGTATGATTATTGCATTATTGATTGTCCGCCGGATATAAATATTTCCGTTATAAACGCCCTTGTGGCAGCGGACGAGGTTATTATACCGATTAAGATTGACGGGTACGCATTTGACGGCATGGACGAACTGGAAGAGCAGATAAACAACGCCAAGCAGCTTAATCCGAAACTGAAATTGAGGGGTTGCCTTGTGACAATGTTCTATAACCGTGACGTATGCAGGCAGGGGGAGGAATGGTTGCAGAATCAGCGTTACCCGGTATTTAAAACGCATATCCGCAGGACGGAAAAGGCGGACGAGGTTACTTTTACAAATGAAAGCCTTATGGAGTATTCCCCACGTTCCGGGGCCGCAAGGGATTATAAGGCGTTTGTGCGTGAGTATTTGGAGGTATAGCATGGGAGGATACAAAAATACAGAGGGATACCCCGACCCGACCGCAGGAATGGCAATACATGAGGTACAGAAAGAGGAAAGGCGGAAAGAGCATAACGAAGCCGTGAGTACGCTTATCACAATGCTAAAGCAGATAATCAGCCTTGCCGGGTTTGAATTGGTCGGGCGTATCGTCTTAAAGGATAAGGAAACAGGAAAGGAGTATAGGTAATGCTTGTAAACTTAGAAGATTTAAAGAAACCCAGAGAGCAGAGGGCGGAACTTAAAAAGAGTATCTACCGTGCAAAGAAACAGATAGAGAAACA
Organism: Lachnospiraceae bacterium; assembly: GCA_011959925.1. Taxonomy (GTDB): domain Bacteria; phylum Bacillota; class Clostridia; order Lachnospirales; family Lachnospiraceae; genus Roseburia_B. The sequence continues at coordinate 300 of BLMD01000407.1, read as the reverse complement.
GACGGAAAACCTCAAAGAGTTATTTGAGTTGATAAAGAAATGCCCGGACCTGCCAATAGTGGCAATGGTAGATAGCGAGATTGTGGCAGATGATGGTTGTTGCTATTGGATGGGAAGTTGGGGAAGCTGCCTTATTGATAAATATATCGTACATGAGGATTACGGCGTTATCTTCTACGAAGAGGGGAAGCCTGATACGGTGGATATTTTTGAAAAGTATTTTGATTATGCGGAATGTGGCATAGATGAAGAGTTGCCGGACGAGGAAGCCTTACCGCTAATGAGGGCAAAGGTTGATTC
>BLMD01000406.1 GCA_011959925.1 Lachnospiraceae bacterium | reverse complement strand
ACAAGCGAAAGCCCTACCAGCGTCATGGCAAATCCTGCCGAATACATCACGCCGGAAAACGTCTTCTGATAAATCAGAAAAATAAAAAGCCCGCATACCACGGCAAATGTCATGCCGATGATTACGTCTGTAACTGAAAATTCTGTCATGTTTTCTAAAAAACTAGATTTAAAAATATCTTGAAATGTCATGCTGGATCCTCCGTTTTCTAAAATAAATTTATCCAAATCGTCTGCTGATGCTGTATTTGGAATATGCCTGTTGCCGTATGTGTGCCGTTTGTATCAAATGTGCAATGATTTCCGGTAAAAATGCGTCGTATTTAATTTCCAGAATGATCCCCTGCATCGTATCCGCAGCACGGATATCCACAATTTCATTTTGTGCTCCAAGCGTATGAAACAGACTTGTGCGGATATCAAAATCAAACGTTACCCTGACGTTTCCGGGGTCGTACAGATAGGCCTCCCGAAAATACGATACACGGACGCGCGGCTTTAACAGCGATTGTTTCATTTTCACATACAATTCCCGGACCAGCGGATCCGGATGTGACAACATCCATGCCGTATCGCCCGCCAAAAGCTTTTGGTATTCCGTTTCCGTCAAAACGGCGTCCTGCTTGATACAAAGCTGCTGCTTCTTCTGCTTTTTTTCCAGTTTGATAAAAGAAAAATCATCATGATAATACCGGATGCGGAATTTTTCTCGTTCTGCAGCGCCGTTTATTTTTTCCCGCAGCGCCTTATCATTGAAGTTGTCGAAATAGATGCTGCTGATCTTGTAACGTTTGTCCGCTCTCGCATGACTGTCCAACTGCATAACCGACTGCAGCCTCTGGCGCAAAGACACGTAAACTCCGTAATCGATTCCGTATTTTAATTCATGCCGGTAAGGATTCTTCTCTTTCCTAAAGATTTTCTCTGTACTTTTTCCTATGCGTTTTTTTATGCGTTTCATTCTATTACACCTCTTTTCCTGTTCCGAATCATCTGTACGGGCTGCATTTGAGAGGAAATCGTGCGCGGAATAATACGAATTTCCATCTCGTACACATCTCAACCTTTTTGATTATAAAATGCAAACCTGAAATGAACCTGAAACCGATATTCCGATACATAAGAAATGATACACGTTACTCTCCTTTTCGTACCATTTGTGAAAGATATGGAACCATTCATCATTAAAAAGAGCACAAAAAAAGCCGTATTATGAAAATACGACTTGAAAGCAAATGGTCTGATTGGATTGATATGCGACGCTGATTCTGCCTTTATGGGCTTCTGCGGCAGCTTTGGCAATGGAAAGTCCGATACCGCTTCCTCCGGTATCCCGGCTTCTGGATGCGTCCGGACGGTAAAACCGCTCAAATAACCGGTCTGCGTCAAAGTTTGGATCCATATCACAGGTATTGGACACTTTGAATACAATATGCCGGTGGTTCCGGTAAAGATCCATTTGGACAGATCCTCCCTGTGTGGAATATTTCACCGCATTGTCCAGCAAAATTGACATCATCTGCTGTAAGGATGTACGGTCGCCGCAAAAGTCAATCCCGTCTTCAATATGTGAAATAAATTGTCTTCCGCCGGCTTTGGCAAGGGAAGCAAACGGTTCCGCAAGCTCCCAGGCAATTTCACTGAACGAAAATGTTTCCTTTTCTAAAAACGGTTCCTCTTCGTCGAGTCTTGCTAAAAGCACGAGATTCCCGACAAGTTTCGATAATTTGACAGTCTGTTTTTGTATATTCTGCACCCATTCATTCGGTTTTTGTTCCATGGCAAGAACATCTGCGCTGGCAGAAATAGAAGTCAGCGGTGTTTTTAATTCATGGCTGGCATCCGTAATAAACCGCTTTTGTTTTTCCATTGCGCGAAGATACGGACGAAGCGCCTTTCCGGAAAAG
>BLMD01000405.1 GCA_011959925.1 Lachnospiraceae bacterium | reverse complement strand
CGCCGCACTATGGCCATCATCCGCCATATGCGGCGGTCTGCCTTTTCCGCAGGCAGGCCGGGCGGCCTGATAAGGGAAATCATTTGGAAAGCGGGGAAATCAGAGGTAATATGCCTACACGGTGGTTTGGGTTTGTGCCGCCTTATATCGGACGAATGGCGAAAAACTTTAGACCTGTTTTTGGATTTTTACAGAAAAGAAAAAGATTTCGTTCCCTTTCAAATAGGGTTTCGTTCCCTCGCGGCTGACTGCGCCAAAATTCTGCCGATATAAAAAGTAAAAAGAATTGTCCGTGGGGAAGCTATGCCCATGGGAAATGAATTGCAGGTGATGGGATTGAACATAGCCATATGTGATGATGAGAAGGTCATCCGTGAACAGATAAAAGAACTGGCAGAAAAAGAAATGCCGTGCGTATGTGCCGGATTATACGAGACAGGGGATGCGCTGCTTGCTGCCGGGAAGCAGTTTGACATTGTGTTCCTCGACATACAGATGGAAGGGACGGACGGGATTGAAACGGCGAAAAAGCTCAGGCAGAGGGAAGAAGATACCATACTGATTTTCATAACAGGCATCCGGGAATATGTTTTCGAGGCGTTTGACGTGGCGGCGTTCCACTATCTGCTAAAGCCCATTGAGGAAGAAAAGTTCCGGGAGGTGTTCCGCAGGGCAGGACGGGAGCTGGAAAAGCGGAAAAGCAAACGGCGGGAAACGGTGTTCATAAAGACGAGGAACAGGAGCTTTTCACTGGAAAAGGACAGCATCCTCTATATCGAGAGCAGGGGGAAGAAAGTGGAGATACACACCACGAGGGAGACCATAGAGGCATATGCGTCCATGAATGAAATGGAGGGGCAGCTTGGAGGCGGGTTCTTCCGTTGCCACAGGGGGTATCTGGTGAACATGGCATATGTGGCGGAATATGACAGCGGGAGCATTACCCTGAATAACGGAGGGTATGCCTATCTGGCAAAAGAGAAATACGGGGAGTTTGTGAAAGCCTATATGCGGTATCTGAGAAACGGGGTGGGTGCTGATGGCTGAATATATCATGGGAATACTCAGTATTCCGCTGTATTTGTTTGAGGGGTACTGCATTCAGTTCTTTTTTGGCAGGTTTGCGGAACCAAAGCTGTGCAGATTAAGGAATGCACAGTGGGTAGTTGGAATTGTATGGATTTTGATAAGGATTGTTGGCGGGTGGTTATTCCGTGAAACGGACAGCGTGACGCTGATCGTGGAACTGCTTTTTACCACCGTTTCCTTATTTGTTTTTTCGGTAGGCTGGTACAAAGGAAATATCCTACTGAAAGTATTTTTTGTTATCCAGTTTATTTCCTTGCGTGAGCTGGCATTTTGGGCAGGGTACAGCTTCCTTTATATCGGGAACAGTCTGATAGACATTCTGGTATATGGAGCGAGTGACAGCATGGAATCGGCGGGATATTTACCTGTGGCGGCAGGTGCGTTGGCCTGTTTATCATTGGTACTTGTGGAAGCCGTAGAAGGTGCCCTGCTATTTATTTCTATAAGCAAGATTGTAAAAAGCTACCATTGCCGGGAAAAAGGGCGGATGGAAAAGGAAGTAGTTTTCTACCTGCTTCCAGCCGTGGCAGGTGTTTTGGTTTCGGTGCTTGTGCGCCTGCTGGTGATCACAGTTACGGATGGCGTCCCGGTGCTGCTGTATAAAAGGTATCCGGTACTGTACCTGATTATTCCCATGATTGCACTTGTGCTGCTTGGGGCTATCGTGTTCAGTTTCCGCATTTATCAGAGCATGACGGCTCTGCAGGAAGAACGGGCGGAGAAGATTGTACTGGAAAACCAGATCACGCAGATGCAGGGTTCAATGGTGGAGATGGAGCATCTGTATGACGGGGTACGCTCGGTCAAGCACGATATGAAGAACCACATGGCAGTTTTGCAGAACCTTATACGGAAAAAGTATAATGGGGAAGATGAGGAAATCCGGCAGTATTTTGAGGGGATGTACCAGTCGGTGGAGCAGCTTGACAGCAGGGTGCATACGGGCAGTGCCGTCAGTGACGCGGTGGTGGAAAGTAAATTCCGCTATGCGGCAAAAAAGGTAAAAGGAATTAAGCTGGATGCAAGGGGTTTCATGCTTTCAGATGCCGTTACGATAAAGGCTTATGATATGGGGATTATTCTGAACAACGGGCTGGACAATGCGATTGAAGCCTGCATGAGAATGAGGGAGAAACAGCCGGATGCAGAAGCCTATATCACGATCCGGTCTTTCCGGGCAAAGAATATGTATTTTATAGAGATTGAAAACAGTTTTGATGGTGCGGTGCTGTTCCATAAGGACAGCGGCCTTCCCATATCAACAAAAGAGGATAAGGAGGTGCATGGGATAGGGCTAAAGAATATCAGGAAATGTGCAGTAAAATATGGCGGCGATATGGACTGTATTGTAAAAGGCAATAGATTCACATTGTCGGTCATGGTAAAAAGTTAATCAGCAGGAAGGAGAAGAATTATTATGAGTATTTTAGGAGTAAATGATATGTTGGCGGCATACCAGTATGCGAATAAGGCGCAGAAAAATAATGCCACAGGGAAAACCAGTTTTGCGGACACTGTAAAGCAGACTGCAGAAAATAGTTCCGCATCGCGGGAGGAACAGTATGTGGAGTATCTGAAACAGCGGTATGGCGCAAACGTGATGGTGAAAAATATCGGTAACGACCAAAGGAGTATTGACAACTTCGGCGCAAGCATAGCGGGGTATAACAATATTGTAATCGCTCCAAATATTTTAGAGGAGATGGCAAACAATCCAGAGAAAGCAGCCCATTATGAAAAAATAATCCAGAAAGGGCTCGATGACATTCCAAGATGTAAGGCAGAAATGTCAATGAATGGATTCGAGATGTCTTCTTATGCCGTGAGTATTGATGAAAAAGGTGTGGGGTATGTGTATGTGACCGGGGATCTGAAACCGGAAGTGCGGGCAAAAATTGAAGCAAAGGTGAGGGCAGAACAGGAGTCAAAACGGGCAAGACGGGTGCGGTATCAGGAGCTTGCCGAGGAAGCGGCGGAGGAGCGCAGAGAACAGACAGAGCTGCAATATCATAAACAGCTTATGGAAGATGCTCTGAAAAAAAGTGGTCTAGATACGACTGTAAACTATCACTTCATCAGCCGGTCACAGGTGTCAGCGGCGGCAATGGCTTATGAAAGTGCGATTGGTGCATACAGCAGTAATGTGTTGGGAAATACCTAATAGCTGTACTAATGTTACAAAATTTGAAGTAAAACAGGATATGCCCGGACTTACCGAAAGGGGGCATGGGCGGCCCTGAATGACAGAAGGGCCGCAGGTAAAATAAGCAGTATAAAATTAGAAGAGTCACTTGGTGCAATCGCGGTTTGAAATGCGGGCGTATCTGCCGATGGATTTTATGAAACGGCAAATTATGCGTATAGGAGAAAATGGGCATAAAAATATTAAGATAGGAGGATGATAGTATGTCTATGAACATTAGTTTCAATGCAGGGAGTTCCGGAAGCTATGGCAGTATCAATAAAAATAATGCACAGTATAAAGCGGCGGCAAAGGATTATCTAGCAAACCATCGTGCGGAGGTAGCCAGAATGTCACCACTGGAGAGGCAAATGTATGAGCTGTTCGGTGGAGAACAGGCTTATATGAGAAACGTGATGAAGATGTATAACTCTGATGGGGATTATGTCGGGGCAGATGGCAGCACTGTACCAGGAATGGTGGCAACAGGGATACCGGAATCTGAAAGGCACCAAATGATCAATGTTTCGGAAGAATACCGTCAGAAAATGTTTGACTTGGTTAAAAAAGAGTTTATCAGGGAAAATGGAGTTGCTAACGGGGATATCACGAATAGGTCATCTGTGTACCGTGAGTATCAGTTAAGCATTAAGAAAGAGGACAGATTAAAAGGATCATGGTCGCTGGAACAGTATGAGCAGAAATACCGTTCGGCGCTTGCCGCAGCAGTAAAAGCGGTCAATCCGAACTGGAAAAATGGAGATTCATTTGATCCCGGCATACTGGACAGCGTTACAAGGGAATCCGTAGAAAGCCAGCTTGTCAAAAGCGGGAATACATTTGTGAAAAAACCATCTTCGGGCAGTTCATTGGATATACAGGTATAATCTTTACACCCTGTTCCGCAGAGGCGCATAAGGCTTTGCCTCTGCGGTCTGCCCGGAGGTGAGGCAATGAACCGCTCGGACTTATTATGAGGGAGCGGGCGCGGCTCTGACCGATAGAGGGGCCGCAGATAAGATTTTTTAAGGAGGAAAGGTGTCAATGAATGTAAACGGAATAAACAATGGTTCTTATATGCCCGTTCAAAAAAGGGAAAGCCCTAAAACGAGAAACACGGCACCCGGTTTTCAGAACAGCTTTAACGGAGTACATACTCTTGTAATGGGCGGCCTGTGTTCAAGAGGATTGACCGATGGCGGCTGTGTCACAGTTTATAAGGCAGAGGGGTATAGTGCTGAAAATCCGATCATGCGGGTTGTCACCAGGGCGGCGGACGGGCAGGAGTATGAGCAGTTGGTTGACCCGGCAAAGGTAGACCCGGCAAGTGCGACAAGAACGGAAATAGATGCGCTGGCGGCGTACTTGGTGGACGAGAAGAAACTGGACAGCATATCTGCATTAAGGGTAGGGGCAGGGGCGGAAAAAGGGACGGAGAGTTTTTCCACCGCTTTTGCTGAAAAGAAGAATTTCTATGCCATTGCAGAAGAAATGATGAAGATGCAGTATGAATGTCACAATCTTGCGGGCTATACATCGTATCAGAAAATTCTAAGTGCGTTTGATGCGTTTATGGATAAAGGCTGAAAGCGGGCAGCACACTGGATATACAGATATAATCTTTACACCCTATTCCGCAGAGGTGCATAATGCTTTGCCTCTGCGGTCTGCCCGGAGGCGGGGGGCGGATGTAGGTGATAAGAGAAATGAAACTTTTTTGGAGGCTGGCTCGTATTATTAGCGGATGGCAGCGAAAGGGGGTGTTTGTCATGAAGTTTGGCAGGGGAGGCTAGGCGGTATGTCTGCATGATGGGATGAACTGCTCGGACTTATCATGAGGGAGCAGAGGCGGCTCTGAACGACTGAGGGGCCGCCATTAAAATAATTGATGACAATGGAGGATTTGAAAAATGAGCGTAAATGGAATAGGACAGAATTATTATCAGAACAATGTATCAGCGAATAAGTACAACAGGAGCAGGATCGGACAGTTCTGCCCGCAGAAACAGGCGGCAGAAGAATCCGCGCCCGAAAGTACAAGGCAGAATGCCAATGTGCAGGATATATACGATTCACTTAAATCAACGAATCCGTTAATGGGGCAGGATGAAAGCGCCGTTTCAAATGACAGCGGCCTGACTACATGGTACAAAGGAAAGACATTGGAAGAATGGGCGTTGACAGCACCAAAATATACTGATTCGGCAACGGGCCTCTCATGGTATGTTATAGATGACAAACAGCCATATATGACAGGGGAGGATGCTGAAAAATTTTTGGAAATGTGCAGGGAAACGGGAGAGTTTCCGCTGAAGAAATTTGCGGAAATGGTTGGAACGATACAGCACCTTGACGATAATACGACTGCTTACATAGCCGATAACGGCACGGTGATTAAATCAAAGGACGGGAAGGAACTGGAGATCGACACTTCATCCATGACTTACGACATGATCATGAATATGTTCAAGAATCTGCCTAAAAGCGGGAATTACTTTAACAGCTCATATTGGCAGAAGAATATCCAGAAGGCTATGTTTTCTGCGAAACAATGAGGCTTTACATATTCAGACTGGCACAGCGAAGCTGGGGGCGGAAGCATATCGCCCCCAGCCATAATACTGAATAAGTGGCAATAATGGAGGTTTATAAAAATGAATATTAACGGAATAGGAACAGCAGGATATCCGGCATGGCAGGGAGCAAGAAGGACACAGCAAAATGCGGCTGGAAAGAGTTTTGCGGCGCAGGTGAACAATGTGGCAGGTACACCAAAAGTCTATAATATTTTTTCTGATGAAGATATGATATGGACGGGAGGGAACGGCACGGGGCTGTCCTATTATCTCAAATATGCGGAAGATTCAACAGAGGATGATCCGACAATCATTGCAAAGGGTGTTGATGAGAATGGGGATGAATTCGAAAAGACCATACATATCAACGAGGTAAATCCCAAGTCAGCGACTGTTGTGGAAATGCGTGCTTTGGAAGCACATATGGGTGTAAAAAAGCTGGGAGGCTTTACGTCTCTTCCGATGGAGGCTGGGGCTATGGGATTAAATGACAGGACGGATTTCATGGATATGTTCCAGAAGCAGATTGGCGACATGAAGCTGTTGAGCCAGAAAAAGACGGCGGCATATTACCAGTACAGTATGCAGGCGTATTGGGATTTCATGAACAAGAAATAAATTCAACGGACGCATATAGCCAATAAACCACACCCGAACAATGTCAGGCAGGCATCCCTGGCGTTCCATCAAAACAGAGAGGTGATTGAAATGGATATAACAGGAATAGCAAAAAGCCATCATGCGGACATCCCCAAAACGTCATCTAAAAAGGAATGGAAGCTGTCCGAATCCCTCCGGGAGCAGATAGCCGAATACGCCAGGGAAGATGCGGCGCAGGGCATCTATATGGGGAATAAGTTCCTCGCCCTGCGGAAAAGCGAGGTCGCTAAAGTCGCGCCGGACAGGGCGGCGCTGACGGGGAAGGTCAATCAGGAAATGGCTGATATGAAGGAAATACGGGAAGCCGACAGGAGGTGGCTGTGCCTTCTGTTCGGGGAGCCGTATGAAGCGGAGTTCCAGTCCGGGGGAGTCCATGTGTATGACGGGAACGGTGACGAGATACTGACCTATACTGTGGGCGTGGGCTGGCATGAGAAGGAGTCGAAGGCGGAGACGCAGGTACACGGGGCT
>BLMD01000404.1 GCA_011959925.1 Lachnospiraceae bacterium | reverse complement strand
TGTGTTACGGACTTTCACCGATTAGATTGCGCCCATACTGGGCGCACGTATAAAAGGCGGCTTCTTACGAAACCGCCTCAGGTATGTATCAGACCGAAGCCATGATATACCTACACGCAAATAGATTATATCATGTGCTTCCTTCCGGTACAAGCGGAAATTTGCGGGAATGGGCAGAAAGTGGGTTGAAAAAATAAGTCCATATGGCAAAAACGGACTTAAAAAATCGACTGATTTCTGTATTTTCAGTTGGAAAAGTCAACTGATGTTTTAACGATGTTTCTAATGCAGCATAAAGTGACTGTAAAAGTTCAACTGACTTTCTCCATTTTCAGTTGAAAGAAATTTCAGAACCGGCACTTTTATTATCATATGTGGCAGCACTTTTTGATAGCATGATGGCAGTTTTTACTATCATAAGTATCATCACTTTTTGCTATCATAGCGGCATCATTTTAGGCGAAGTGATAGCGTTTTTTGCCATCACAAATGGAAAAGTGCCATCATTTTTTGCTATCATGACAACCGTTTTGCAGGCATAATTCGAGTGCCTATAGGGGAAATTCCTTTCTCTTAAAGCCCTCGGCGTTTGAGAGCGAAATACACCCATTGCACAAACTTCGTTTATGCAATGGGGATTTCGCCCCTGCGGGGAGCAAATTCACGCAAGCGTGAATTACAAATGCTGACGCATTTGAATTGACCGCCACAAGGCGGATGTGTTTGTAAACATACCACCTATGTCGCCCACTCACAATCTGTTCCGCCATACCTCCGCTTACTCCGATCTGATACTGCCATTTGCAGGAGGGAGGACAAAGCACAATACAAAGACATTCATTCATCCGCATGAGCAAACTGTCCGATGTCAGGGGCAGGATCACTTATATATCCAGCCATGCGAAACAGGAAAACCTGTATGCGGTCTATGAAACGACAGACCGCCGCTATTGGACGGAGCTTGCGAAATGCAACCGGCAGGAATTTGAAAAAAGCGGCACAGAGGGAATGTGCATTGAGGCGAGGGAATTTATCATTGCCCTGCCCGAATCATTCCCTAATCTTTATGAGCCAAACAAGCTGTTGCAGCTTTTTACAGATCGCTTCAAAGAAAAATATGGCGTGGAGTGCGTATCAGCACTGCACCATAACAAACGAAAGACAAATTACCATATCCATCTTATTTTTTCTGAACGGGAACTGTTGCCCGAACCCATAGAAAAAACCGCGACACGCAATATGTTCTATGACGAAAACGGGAGACATGTCCGAACCAAGAAAGAGATACTCGGCGAAAACGGAAATGTCCGCAAAGGCTGTAAAATCGTGAAGAAAGGAGAAGTCTATGAGCGAAGTCTTTTTACCGCCAAGAGTAAGCTGTTCAAGCAGGAAAATTTTGTTGACGAGATAAAGCATTTCTATACCGACCTTATCAATCTTCTTGTAAAAGACGACAAAGAAAAACTTCATGTGTTCGACAGCAGCGGATTGTATCTTGCCACCAAGAAGATAGGGAAAAACAACCCGAAAGCGGAACAGATACAGACCGATAACGAAATGCGTATGCGTTGGAACAGGGAAGTTGACAGGGCAATTGTCAGCGGCGTTCCCGAAACAGAGATACGACAGATAAAGAAAAAATATATCACTGACCGCATCAGAGAATCGGTTGATATATTCGGCAGCCAGCCGGAACGTCTTGGAAGTATTATTATGACCGCTGTTACGGCGTTGGCATTGCTGATTTCTAAAGTATTGGATAAGGCAAGGGAACTGTCAGCAAAGTTATTTGAGAAAGAAACGATACAGCCGGTTGCAGAGCCAAACGAGAGAAGAACGACACAAGTAATACCGCAGACTGATAAAATACCAATGCAGGAAAAAATCACTCATAAAGAACCGACTGCTAATCCATCATCACAGAAACAGGAGTTGCAGGCAAAAACACAGACAACAGAACAGGAAAAACCTAAAATTCCACCAAAGCCTGTTATGTCCGCTGAAGCCACCGCATATCCAAAGCTGCTGAAAATTTATAAGGAATTAAACCGCCAAAACGGAATTATCTTTGATGCGGAGAGGGAACGCAATGAGTTGGAACTGGAGCGTGACAGCCTGAAAGGATTTGCGAAATTGACAAAGAAGGGGGAACTGCAAAGCAGGATTGAGCGCAAAAATGAGGAAATAGACCTTCTCAAAATTGGTTTGTCGGGGATAGTCAAGCGATATGGATTCCAGACGGTGCATGATTTCTACAAAGTCTTTTCTGTCTCTAAAACTGCTAATGCCGAATATCGGGACAAGGTGGATAAATGGGAAGAACAATACGGGGAAAAAGTACAAAAGAAGGAAGAAAGCATATCCAAACGGTTACGGAATTATCAAAGGGAAAATGCAGACAGACAAACAAAACAGATTTCAAAAAGCAGAAACAGAGGGGCAAGATGACATGCCCCTCTAAAATTTTATTAAGATATTTTTGGCTTGTAAAAACTTTACATCTATTTTACAATGCCGCGATATTGAATTTGATTTTTGTCATGTATGATATAGCTGTCACTTCAAGAAACAATAAAAAGCAAAGGAGATTCAAAAAATGAAAACATCAAAAAAATTCTTGGCATTTGCCCTTGTGAGTGTTCTAATGCTGTCTGCATTAACGGGGTGCAGTAATAAGAACGAGGGAGATTCCGGCAAGTTTGACACGGCAAGAGAGATCAATGTACTTACCCGCGAAGATGGCTCGGGGACACGCGGCGCGTTCATAGAGCTGTTTGGAATCGAGCAGAAAAATGAAGCGGGAGAAAAAATCGACTATACAGCAGACACCGCCGCCGTTACAAATTCTACGTCTGTTATGATGACAACGGTTGCCGGGGATTTATACTCTATCGGATATATTTCTCTTGGCTCCATGAATGATACTGTAAAGGCGATTCAGATCGACGGCTGCGAAGCAACGATTGAAAATATCAAAAATGGTACATATAAGATTGCGCGTCCCTTTAACATTGCGACAAAGGACGGTTTAAGTGACACAGCGCAGGATTTTATCGACTTCATTATGAGTGCGGACGGTCAAGCAGTGATTGAAGAAAATGGATATATTTCTGTATCTGACGCGGGAAGTTACAGCGGGGAAATGAATTCGGGCAAAATTATTGTAGCGGGTTCCAGCTCTGTCACCCCGGTTATGGAAAAACTCAAAGAAGCCTATCTTGAGAGAAATCCGGGCGTTACGATTGAGATACAGCAAAGTGATTCTTCTACTGGTATGTCTGACACAATAGACGGAACCTGCGATATAGGCATGGCTTCCCGTGAGCTGAAAGATTCCGAAATGGAAAAAGGACTGACCGCTACCGTAATTGCAATGGACGGTATTACAGTGATTGTTAATAATGACTGTCCCATAAATAACCTTACAAGTGAACAGGTAAAAGATATTTTTATGGGTAATGCGGTTCGTTGGAGTGAAATATCACAGTAGGATTTTAAGGGGCTGCGGTAAGAAAGCCGCCGCCCCTTTTCAATAAGGAGCATGATTATGAAGAATATAAAAGAAAAAGTGATGAAACTGCTTTTTTTCTTGACAGCCCTTGTTTCCATAGCAGCGGTAATTCTAATCTGCATATTCCTGTTTGCAAGCGGTATCCCTGCAATAAAAGAAATAGGCGTTTTCAAATTTTTGCTGGGTACAAGCTGGAAACCCGCAAATAATCTCTATGGGATTCTCCCTATGATCGTCGGCTCTTTCTATGTAACTGCCGGAGCATTGATTATTGGCGTACCGATTGGAATATTGACAGCGGTATTCATGGCAAGATTTGCTCCGAGAAGTATCTATGCGCCTTTGAAAGCTGCTGTTAATCTAATGGCGGGGATTCCGTCGGTTGTGTACGGTTTTTTTGGATTGGTAGTCTTAGTGCCTTTTATTCGGGAAGCCTTTGGCGGGCGCGGTATGAGTGTACTTACTGCTTCTGTCCTGCTGGGGCTGATGATTTTACCTACCATTATCAGCGTTTCGGAAACTTCAATCCGGGCTGTCCCGGAAAGTTACTATGAGGGAGGGCTTGCTCTTGGAGCTTCCCATGAAAGAAGTGTATTTTTTACGGTTCTTCCCGCAGCAAAGAGCGGTATTTTTGCAGGGGTTGTATTAGGGATTGGGCGGGCAGTCGGTGAAACAATGGCGGTTATGATGGTTGCCGGAAATCAAGCGGTTATCCCGGACAGTATGCTTTCCGGCGTTCGGACACTGACCACAAACATTGTATTGGAAATGGGATATTCTACGGATTTACACCGTGAAGCGTTAATTGGTACGGCTGTTGTCCTGTTTGTTTTCATTCTCATTATCAATCTGTCCCTCTCCCTGTTCAAAAGGAGGGTGAAATAAATGGTTGGAAAATTGAAACGGAAATGGTGCGCATACAGACGCGACCCTAAATCTTTTGTTCTCTTTCTTTCTGTATGCCTTGCAGCATTGATTACAATGCTTGCGCTTATTTTTATTATTGCATACATATTGATAAAAGGGATTCCAAATTTAACGCTGGATTTATTTGACAGCAAATATACAACAGAAAATGTGTCCCTGCTTCCAGCACTTATCAATACACTGTTCATTATGCTGCTTTCCCTGCTGTTTGCGGTTCCCGTAGGAATTGGTGCTGCAATTTATCTGACAGAATACGCAAGACGGGGAAATAAGCTGGTTCATATCGTAGGTATTACCGCTGAAACATTGTCCGGGATTCCGTCAATCGTTTATGGGCTGTTCGGTTCCCTTTTCTTCGTGAAATATCTTGGGCTGGGGTTGTCTTTGCTGTCCGGGGCTTTGACATTAAGCATTATGATTTTGCCGCTTATTATGCGGACAACAGAAGAAGCCTTGCGAAGCGTTCCCGACAGTTACCGCGAGGGCAGCTTCGGGCTTGGAGCCGGAAAGCTACGAACCGTATTCTCTATTGTCCTGCCCTGCGCCGTTCCGGGTATCTTGTCCGGCGTTATTCTTGGAATCGGGCGTATCGTCGGGGAATCGGCGGCACTGATCTTTACTTCCGGAACCGTTGCAGAAATAGCAACAAGTATTTTTTCGTCGGCAAGAACTTTATCCGTCCATATGTATTCTATTTCGGGTGAGGGACTGTATATCAAGCAGACTTACGCAACTGCGGTTGTATTATTGGTTGTTGTCATTCTGATAAATGCACTTTCTGGGTTTGTGGCAAAAAAGATAGGAGGTAAAAACACAGATGGATAAAATCGTGGTTGAGGATTTGGATTTATTCTACGGAAACTTTCAAGCCTTGAAAAAAATAAATGTGGCGTTTAAGGAACACGAAATTACCGCGCTGATCGGACCGTCGGGCTGCGGTAAATCGACATTATTAAAAACATTGAACCGAATGAATGACTTGGTGGAGGGCTGCCACATCAAAGGGACTATCCGTTTAGACGGTGAAGATATTTATGGAAATATGGATATTAACCTACTGCGTAAACGTGTGGGAATGGTATTTCAAAAACCGAATCCGTTCCCTATGAGCATTTATGACAATGTTGCCTTTGGAGCAAGGACGCATGGTATCCGTTCTAAAGCTGCGCTGGACGAAATTGTAGAGCGTTCCTTAAAAGGGGCGGCAATTTGGGACGAGGTAAAAGACAGGCTGAAAAAATCCGCGCTTGGTATGTCGGGCGGTCAACAGCAGCGTCTTTGCATTGCCCGCGCTTTGGCGGTGGAGCCGGAAGTTTTGCTGATGGACGAACCGACCAGCGCACTTGACCCTATTTCTACGGCAAAGATAGAGGAACTTGCCGCAGAATTAAAAAAGGACTATACCATTGTCATTGTGACACATAATATGCAGCAGGCACTCCGAATTTCTGACAAGACAGCGTTTTTCCTGCTTGGGGAAATGGTGGAGTTTAGAGAAACAGAAAAATTATTCTCCATGCCGCAGGACAAGCGGACAGAGGACTATATTACAGGGAGGTTTGGATAATGCGCCTAAAATTTGATGAACAGTTAGATTTGTTAAATAAAGAGTTGATTACAATGGGGGCTTTTTGTGAAAATGCGATTGCTATGTCCGCAAAAGTTCTGACAGAGGGGAATCCCGCACTTGCAAAGGCTGTTCCCGATCTCTCTGTTCAGATAGACCACAAAGAGCGCGAAATTGAAACTATGTGTCTAAAGCTGCTCTTACAGCAGCAGCCCGTGGCAAAAGATTTGAGGGTTGTATCGTCCGCACTTAAAATGGTGACAGATATGGCAAGAATCGGAGATCAATCCGCAGACATAGCGGAAATTATCACATTAGCCAATATTCACGCCACCGACGACACACAGGTTATCCATGATATGTCGGTTGCTGTCATTAAAATGGTAACGGACAGTATTGACGCTTTTGTGAAAAAGGATATGCAGATGGCGAAAGCCGTGATAGATTATGATGATGTGGTGGATTCCTTTTTTGATAAGGTGAAGAAAATGCTGATTGAACTTTTCAGCAAACCCGAAGCAGACGGTGAGTATGCCATAGACCTGTTAATGATTGCAAAATATTTTGAACGTATCGGAGATCATGCGGTCAATATTGCAAAATGGGTTCTGTTCTCAATCACAGGGAACAAAGAGGGGTGAACATACCGCCATTGATGAAATATAGGTAATATGGTATGATTGAGTTCGGAATATTGCCACAGGAAAGAAAGGAGCGGATTTATATGATTTATTGTGTTGAGGACGACAGCTCTATCCGTGATCTGATGATATACACATTAAATTCTGCCGGATTTGAAGCAAAAGGTTTTGACTGCGCGGACAGCCTTTTTGACGCTTTGCAGACAGAAAAACCCCAGCTTATTATGCTTGATATAATGCTTCCCGGCGAAGATGGCATTTCCATATTGAAAAAGCTGCGTATGCAGGGTACGACAGAGGATATTCCTGTTATTATGGCGACAGCCAAAGGAACCGAATACGACAAAGTAACCGGGCTTGACTTGGGAGCTGATGATTACCTTGCAAAGCCGTTTGGCATGATGGAAATGATTTCCCGTGTGAAAGCGGTATTGCGGCGTACAAGCCCGAAAGAGGAAACAAAAAAACTAAAAATTGGAAATTTAGAATTGAATTTGGAAACATATATTGTGCTTGTAAACAACGAACGGGTTCAGTTGACACTGAAAGAACATAAGCTGCTCCATACTTTTATGGAAAACCCCGGACGGGTGTTTACACGCGACCAGCTTCTTGAAATGATATGGGGCATTGACTACATAGGGGAAACCCGAACCGTAGATGTTCACATCGGAACGCTCCGAACAAAATTAGGCGAATGTGGGAGCTATATTGAAACGGTACGGGGAGTTGGGTATCGAATGGAGGGAAAAGATTAAAATTAAAATTTTCAATCTTACAAGTTTGTGCTTTACAGCCCAAACTTGCAGATTATGAAAGGAGTACGGTTATAATATGACGAAACGAATTTTTCGCTCAATCTGCCTTGTCGCATTGACTGTTTTTCTTGCGTCTGTTGTTCTGTTCATGGGTGTTCTGTATGAATACTTTTCAAATGTTGAACAGGCACAGCTAAAAATGCAGACAACCCTTGCCGCACAGGGCGTTACAAATGAGGGCATTGATTATTTCCATGATTTGAAAGTGAAAAATTATCGTATATCATGGATTGATACAGAGGGAAATGTTATTTTTGATAGTGCGTCTGATACTGCGGAAATGGAAAATCATTTAGAGCGGGAAGAAGTGCGGGAAGCCCTTTCTTCGGGCTATGGTGAGAGCAAACGGTATTCTGCTACTTTGATGGAGCGTTCGTTTTATTCCGCACAGAAACTTGATGATGGCACTATATTACGGCTTTCCATATCTCAAAATTCTATTTTGACGCTCCTTTTAGGTATGACACAGCCGATTTGCATTATATTTGTGATTGCATTGATTCTTTCCATTGTTTTGGCTATTCAAGTTTCAAAAAAAATAGTAAAGCCATTAAATGAAATTGATCTTGATAATCCGTTGTCAAATGAGGGCTATGATGAGCTTTCCCCTTTTTTACGGCGTATTGACAGCCAGCAAAAACAGCTACGGGGGCAGAAAGCCGAGCTTCTCCAAAAAGAGAATGAATTAAATACGATTATCGGCAGCATGAATGAGGGCATGATTCTCTTAAATCAAAAAGGGAAAATTATCAGTATAAACCCTGCGGCAAGAAAACTGCTGGACGCTGACACAGACTGTATCGGTTCTGATATGCTGTCCTTATGCCGTAATCTTGAATTGCAGGAAATCCTTACGAAAGCCTTACATGGAGAACGGGGCGAAAACATTATCCGGCTGCATGGAGAAAGCTATCAAATTGACGCTGATCCGATCACTTCTGAAAACATTGTGAAAGGAGCCGCACTTTTCTTTTTCAATGTGACGGAAAAAGAAAAAGCGGAACAGATACGGCGCGAATTTACCGCTAATGTGTCCCATGAATTAAAAACCCCGCTTCACTCCATTTCCGGGTATGCGGAGCTTTTGAAAAACGATATGGTAAAGGAGAATGATAAAATACCCTTTGCCGGAAAGATTTATGATGAAGCCGGGCGAATGATACGGCTTGTAGAGGACATTATCAGTCTTTCGCACCTTGACGAAGGTGCGGACGATATGCAGAGGGAAAATATCGACTTATACGCATTGGCAGAAAAGGCGGTACAGAGCTTAGAGCCACAGGCAAATACCTTATGTGTCACATTGGAGCTTTCCGGCGTTTCGGCTCCCCTTAACGGCATACCTCAGCTTTTATACAGTGTGATTTATAATCTTTGTGACAATGCGATTAAGTATAACCATGAAAACGGAAAAGTAATGGTAAACATACAGAACGAAAACGGCATGGTAGTTTTATCAGTGGAGGACACGGGGATAGGAATTGCACCCGAACATCAAGAACGTATTTTTGAGCGTTTTTATCGTGTTGATAAGAGCCATTCTAAGGCAGTAGGGGGAACCGGGCTTGGGCTTTCTATTGTGAAACACGCTGCTAAAATCCATAATGCTAAAGTTGATGTAAAAAGTCATGTCGGAAAAGGCACGACGGTTATTGTAACCTTTCCCAAGTAGAAAATTTGAACTGTTTTATTACCTCTTGTCATAAGAGTTTATTTTAGAAAAACTGAACCGATAACATGTATAATCAGCAGTTATCGGTTCAGTTAATTTGTTTCAATTTGTTCATTAAAAAGCTACACTATGCAAATATTGATATAGTAATTATAAAAATTATCACAATTCCAATGAATCTTCCGCATCCACCCACATCTGCATATTTCCATCAAGATAGAGCCTTGCGTATTCAAGCGGTTCGTCTATTGCCAGAGCATTTAAGGCACATTCAGAGCAAGGGGTAGTTTTTAATCCTTCTTCCGCTTTATTGCAGTCTATCCGTAAAAAGTAGCCTGCATAAGTGTATACGTCAATGCTATTATGGTGGATATTGTATGTTGCGTAAATCATATTCATCTTTTATCCGTCCTCTTTTCATTGATTTTTTGAAAGCATTTCAATCAGTTTACCAATTCCCATATATTTTGTGTTATAATGTTTTATGTGATTTTGTTTCCCTCATTTTTTCCCTTATCAGGGTTCGTAATGCCCTGTGGGAAGATATAACACAAGGGAAACGATAAGGGAAAGTTCACCTGCGATAAACTTAGTATTTTCAAGGGTTGGCGGGTATTTTAATAACAAAATATAACAGCTAATATTTCCCTTAAAAATCATCAAATCACAATCGGAATTGATGGATGAGATAAACCATATGAGGAATGCAAAAATGATGACGATTTGGTCTTGTATCTTTCAAAGAATTTGTGAGATGACAACTTCCCATTTGACATACTGGAAAACCAAAATATGATACCTTTGCCTTAATCCTTAATAAGGTGTACTGAGATTATTTATTTTATGGAGGAAACGTAGATGGAACAAAAAAATAAAATTCTGAAAACAGTTTCAGTTGTTCTATTGTTATGCAGTTTTGTTGTACCAATGTATAATATTTTTCCTAATGGGCTGATAGTCAATCAGGATTCATGGTTTTTTACTGAAACTTTTAAAATACTTTTTCAAGAGGGGGTAGGAGCATTTAATTATCTTGGTGTTGTATTTCATCTGGCTGTATGGATTCCCGCTATCATACTGTGTATCGGTTCTTTTGCACAGATGGACAAGATTGTTCGCTTTTCGGCAGGTATCGGCATTGTCCTTCTTTTGATAGGTCTTCTGCTTGCTGTTGTTTTGACAAATGAAATAAAATTGATCCATCCGATTGTTGGGTACATTTGTATTGGATACTGGATTGACTTAATTTTGCTTGTAGTTTGCGCCGCCGTTTCTTCAAAAAAGCACTGAAAATATTAAAAAATTCCCATTTATCGAGCAACATAAATACATAAAGAGTAAGACACATAAGACGCAGAACCAGCAGGCTTGTGAGAAATCACAGTCTGTTGGTTTTTCTTATGTAATTTCCTATTCCTTGACCACATTTTGACATTTGGCTTTTATAATTGAAATACATCAAACATGACAGGAGGATAAACAATGCGAAAACGAATATTATCATTAGTTATGATTTGCGGCTTGCTATTCACTACGACAGCTTGCGGAAATTATAACATTGAGGACGGGAAAGCTCCCCCGCAAAACACGGAAGAAAATCCATTCATGAAATCAGAGGAAGACGGTTCTTTAGGTGTTCTCAGCCACGAGGAAGTAAGTCCCGCCAGAGCGGATGACCAGAGTGTTTTACCGTATGAATATCACGGCGGAGAATTCACCTTGGACTATCAGTTTGCATCAGAGGGGAAATTGGATAACATAGGCTTCCTGCTCTTTTTGGACGGAAAGCCACAAGCGTACAAGGTAAATGATACAATGGCGGAATATGAGTATCTCCATTGTTTCCAAACATCAGAAAAGCACGAAGAAAAATTTTCGTTTGTGTTTACACCGAACACGGGAAAAAAAGGTGATACCCTAAATATTACAATCCTGAGCATTACCAATCCCGCTTTCCAACCCGATATGAAAGAAACATCGAGTTACGGCTGGTATCACCAACACCTTGAAAGAACGCTGAAACTGCATTTTAATGAGGATGCTCCAGACAGCGATATATTTTATGGAGAAAGTGAAAATATTTTTCGCGATGTCAGCGTTGCAGAAGAAAAAATCACTTCCTCTTTTATTGAGAATGAGCTTGTGAAAAACGGTTGGGATGAAATTACTATGGATACATTGGATAGCGGCGTTTATTCGACTATTTCCTATGATGGCGAATTAGTGTATGACAATATCAATCTTACCAATAAAGATACACTTACAGTGCGTTACACGATTTGCGGAACGCCGGGTACAAGGTATGGCATATCATTCTTCTTAAATCATAAGCCCATATCGTTTGATAAAGTGATTTCATACGATGCAACATTGAGCAAAGGAAATGTGTGGATAATGGAAGCCGTCATAGACACTTCTAAATTAGACGACTTCAATACTTTCTATGCGGTAGCTGTTGCTGCAAGCAATGATTGTTCTACAAATAAGACAGGCTCAATTTTGCTTTATAGGAGGACTGAAAAATGAAAACAAAATTGATATGTATGTTGCTTATACTTGCTTTTGCTCTTAATCTGTCAGCTTGTGGTAACAGTCAGGAAAATGTGAATCGTTCTGAAAACGGAATCTCCATAGATGCGTCACAATCCGAAGAAGATAACACATCGGAAAAAACAGGAAGCGAAAGCAGCGACAATAATAAGTCCAACCCACAGAATCGTGATACAGATAAAAATACTATGGATGTTGGCACAGTGAATGGCTCGGCTTTCTCTGGAAAGGTCAGCGGCTGTTATTACGCTGATGGCAATCGGATTATTGTTGCAGCAGATAAGCTCTATCTTTATGATACTGGGAAAAGCGAGACTATAGCAAGTGCGGATATTTTTTTGAATGAGTTATGTGTGCAGTCTTATTCGGACGGGTATTTCATTGTCGGTGAAGAAAATAGCGGCGGCAGCACGGACTCATTTGCAACGGCACAAAGCAGTAATGGAGTAAAAGGATACCTATTGAATAAGGATTTTGTTGTTGAGAATACAATTTCCTTTCGTGGGCTGGTAAATGATGATTCTGTCCTCCAAATGGCGAGTGTCGCCATTTCACAGGACGGAAAACAAATCGCTTTCGGCGGATTACAAGGACTTTATCTCTATGATACTTCTTCCCAAAAGGTACATGCCATTCTGAACTATTCCGAAAATGGCAGGGCAAATAATATGGAGATTGTAACGATGGATAGTCTTGCATTTACGGGAGATAAAACTTTAACTTATGTAGGCATGGGAATAAGCTCTAATGGCGGGGATGGAGTCTCTGTTTATGGAACAGTATCCACAGACAATGCAAGTCTTAGTATCACCCAAAAAGCCGATTATGAAGTGGATGTTGAAGAAGTGCAGAAGGGAGGGAATTTACTTGTCATGCCCCAGAGCTTTAACAAAAATAATGGAACGCTGCTAATGCTTGATACTGCATCTAATACAGAAAAAAAGATTACATTCTCAGGCAGCAGCGAAGGAAAGGACGGGGTTTTCTGCTCTGAGCAAGGTAAATATGTTGCTACTTCCATTTTGGGAGAAGCCAGCGTAACAATAAATATTTATGATACAGCATCGGGAAATGTGATCCATACTGAAACAGTCAAGGATAACAACAGTACTTATTTCCAGCGTGTCCCGCAGGTTTTAATTTTGGATGAATCCGGCGCCTGTATCGTTGTGCTTGGGCGAGGTATTGGCGAGGTAAGCACCTTGATCACAACATTTGGCTTTAAGGGGTAATGATCTATGAAAGTATCATTTCAGAATATTTCAAAACAGTATAAAGGTAAATATGCCTTAAAGAATTTTACCACGGAACTCTCGGAGGGTGTCTATGGACTTTTAGGGGCTAACGGCGCAGGAAAAACAACGCTGATAAATATATTTGTCGGCATTTTGGGCAGCGATAATGGAACTGTTTTGATAGACGGTCAAGATGCAAAAAAAATGGGCAAAGACTTTTTATCAAAAATTGGATATATGCCGCAATACCCTATCTTCTATCGGGATTTTACGGTAATGGATTTCCTGTTATATATGTGTGCATTAAAAGGAATCCCTGCGGAACAAGGAAAAGAACGGGCTTTGGAGCTTCTGGGCATTGTCAATCTTTTCGATGCGAAAGATAAAAAGATTGGCGCTCTTTCTGGTGGTATGCGGCAGAGAGTCGGCATTGTCCAGGCAATGTTAGGCGACCCTAAAATCCTTATTTTAGACGAGCCTACAGCAGGACTTGACCCAAGTGAACGCATCCGCTTTCGCAATTTGATTTCACAGTTTGCACAGGGACGGACGATTTTGCTGGCTACCCATATTGTTTCTGATGTCGAGTGTATTGCAAAAGAGATTATGATTCTCAAAGAAGGCGCTTTGATTACGCAAGGAACTACTGATGTATTAGAACAGAGTATCTATGGTAAAGTGTGGGAAGTGACAACAAACGCCAAAGAGGCTGTCTGCCTTAGCAACAAATATTATGTCAGTAATATGAAGCAGCAGGGCGAAAATTTTTCAGTAAGGATTGTAAGCGATAGCTCGCCCGCAACAAACGCAGGAAAAGCTTCCCCTAACTTGGAAGATGTATTTTTATATTATTTCCGCGGGCAATGAGTCAAGCGCCGTGCTCGCACGAGCATTTGACGAATGCCGCGAGAGTCGAAAGACATTGGAGAGAAAAAATGACACGCTTAATCAGATATGAATTTTACAAATTGTTTTGCAAGCGGTCAATACTTGTTGTACTTATTCTGTTCAGCGTAATAAACCTGTTCAAAATAAATAATGAATTTCATTCCTATTCCTACTTGGCAGACGGGAATGACAGCCGCAGTTGGAACAGCGTGTATTGGCAGCTCTATGAAAAATATCGTGGAGAGATAACTACCGATAAAATCAATAATCTTCTTGACCTATATCAGCCGTTAGTAGATGCTACGGCTGATATGACGGCAAGCACAGACACAGATGACCCGAATACGATGACGGGAAATATATATAGTGACGAAAACATCTTAGAAAAATACTATGTACAGCCTATGGAATATTTCTATAATTATCGGACCTATGCTGCGGAAGTGGCAAAGAAGGCAAAAGAAAATGCTGCATTTTACAAGGAACAAGGACTTAACTTTGAAGTGCGTAAAAACAGTGTAATTTACAATCTTTATTCTGGACGGAATATACCAGCTTTTGCCTATCAGGAAATGTATAACTATTATTTGAACTATGACTTTTCAAATATATTGGTTTTGTTTCTTTGTTTATACGGAATTATCAGCGCTTTCGTCTATGAAAAGGAAACGCAGATGGATATGCTGTTACTGACGAACCCTAATGGCGGTAAAAAAACCGTATTAGCCAAAATTGTTGCAGTTACTTTATTTGTAATAAGTGTTGTAATATGGTTTTCCGTTCTGGATTATCTTGGCTTTTCCTTTTCATTTGGAACAATGGAGGGATATAATCTTCCTTTGTATGCCATCAGCAATTTCAGTGCGGCTGCGGTAAACTGCAATTTGTGGCAATATGTAATTCTATCCGCAATTACAAAAGCAATCGGCATATGGACTATGAGTATGGTATTCCTATTGATTTCCATGTTTTGGCATAATGCTCTTATCCCATTTGTCGCTGACTTTGGAGTAGCCTTATGTTTGATTATTACAGGCGCATCACAGAGTTACTCAAGCAATATTTGGCTAAAGATAATAAACCCATACTCGCTGCTCACGAACCGTATTCTGTTCGGCAAGACGGAATTTATCGGTTTTGCGGGCTATCCAATACAAAGCTTTTTGGCAGCTGTTATTTTTGCCGTAATAGTGGGAATGGCTGTAATAACGGTAATGGTTATACTTTCTAAGAAGAATTGTCATTACCGGGAGAGGAGGATAAAATGTCTGGATTCATGTACGAAATTAAAAAGATAATGCTCCACCAAAAGGGGCTTTGCTATATCGTCATTGTCCTATTGGTTGGAACTGTATGGCTCGTTGCATCAGACAATCCTTATAATAGTGCAATGGAACAGTACAAAAGTGAATATGAATGGTATCTTGATAAGGTAAATGGATACTGTACCGATGAATCTTCTCTTTATCTGGAACAGGAAGCAGAGAGAATTGCGGACGCCAAGGAGAAACAAAATTATCTTTTGGAAAGCTACTATGATGGCAAAATCAGTGAAAACGAATATAAGAAGGAGAGCCAGGCAATTGGAAAGGTTCTGGAACATCAGAACGGATTTGAGGTCGTTTATCAGCAATATCTCTACATCTGCGAAAATGCCAAAAACCGCTATTTTCTTCAAACGAACGGATGGACGGGGCTTCTTGGCGGAGGTACGCTTAATTTTGTCCTGTTCCTTGGCATTTTGCTGATTGTTACGCCCGTATTCTGTTCCGAGTATAGCTGCCAGATGGATGCTTTGATTTTGACCTCAAAAGAGGGGCGAAAAAGCTCTTTGCATAAGCTGTTCATTGTTATTTCGGGCGTCCTCTTGATGTGCGTAAGCATATCGCTCATTGAATACGGATTTTACAGCCTCAAATATGGACTGCCGAATGGGAATTATCCCATCCAAAGTCTTAGTTACTTTGCAGGCAGCAACAAAAGCATAACTTTATTCGAGGGATATGTATATATAGGATTGCTCCGTCTTTTTGGCAGCGTGTTTTTAACAATACTTCTTATGTTTATTTCTGTTTTGGCGAAAAAGTATGCGGTGACCCTGCTTGCAGGTGCAGTATCGGTCATGATTCCCTATGTAGGTCTATCCAAAACAATGATTTACCGTCTGCCGTTGCCTTTGCCATTTCTGCTCGGAACAGACTTTTTTGCAGGAGATATTGTTTCAAGTGATGCTTTTACAGGTGATGAGAAAATTGTTTTTGCAGAAATTCATACGATTACACTGCTGATTTTGTTTTCAGTATCCGTATTCTTATGTATTTTGGCTGCCGCTTGGATTTTACGGAGCAATTCTAACAAATGGCAAATGAAAACAAGGAAAATGCGAAATGTACCGACTCTTGCTATCATACTTAGTTTCGTATTGACAATGACAGGATGTTCAGATAAGGGAAGAAGCAAGAATTTTATTTATAATTCATCTGCGGAATATGATTGTATTGGATATGAAATAACACAGGACGCAGAAACTTTTGACTATTATCTTAAAAATGCTTCCACGGGAGAAATGCTTCATTTAGTACGCTCACCTATGTTTGGGGCGTTTTCTGATGAAGAAAAGGTATGTGCGATTTGTGTATGTTCACCATATCTATATTATACGACATCGGTTACGGAAAGCTATGTGAACCGTGTCGGAAACTATAACAGCAGTATAACAAAGGTGTCGGTGGTAGAACTTAATTTAGATACCTTTGAAGAAAAAATCGTTTTTGAACAGATTACAAATTCTGGTCGTTCCCTCTTTGGCATTGATTATGAGACGGGTGATAAATGGAAGTTTTTAGAGTTCCATCACGATTTTTTCATAAATAATGACAGCATATTTTTCATTGGCAATGATGGCATAACAGAAGTAAACCGTCTCACGAAAGGCATTACAAAACTTGACATTCCTACAAGTGGAAATATCTCATTCGATGGAGAAAACATTTTTTACAAAAACGAGCAATCGGTTTTAACAAGGTATCATGTTCTAAGCGGCGAAACTTTTACTTATGAAAAAGTAGTTGCATATGATTTCTGCATGGATGAACAGTCGATTTATTATGTATCCAGAACAGACGGAAATCGTGTATATTCCTGCAACAAGGATGGGAACAACAAAAAATTGATTAGTGATACGCCCGCAATGTCGGTTACTTGTGATGCCGGCAACATTTATATATTAGCAAAAGAAAGCGGGGAGAACATCGTTTTATCAAAAAGTCGTTGAATAATTCGTAACAGTTCAGCCCAGGACTTTGCATTTACTGCAAAGTCCGTAAGAACGAGTAAATTCAGCCAGAGAATCTAGCCCTTTGCCAAAGGAAAACTTTAAATGGGCTGGATTCCGTAACAGCGAAGCCGAAGGCTGAACTGTTACAATAATGCCTGATTCTTGACCAATTTTTGACTTTCCTATGAAACAATATATTTTGGAAAAAGGAATGAGGAACAAATGCGGCAATGGATAAAAAACAACACAGTAAAGAGAAAAAAACTCAGGAAGAGAAAAAAGGTCAAACGGCTTGTGATAGCTTATCTGCTGAGGGCAGTCGTTATACTGATACCAGTAATAATGATAATACTTATGGTTTGCGGCTGTCTTTACATATGTGAAAAGTTTACAAAGGAAGATGAAAAAACAGATATATGCACAGATAGATATACCAATACATATACAGATACGAACGCTGGCAATGGCGCTGCTCCTATTGTATCAACAGCTGACTACGTTTCAAAGTTTTGCGTCATCATAGATGCTGGACATGGCGGAAGTGACGGTGGGACTGTCAGTGGAAAGATCATAGAAAAGGATATTAACCTTTCGGTTGCATTGAAGTTAAAAACGATTCTGGAGGATAACAATATTGAAGTTATTCTGACCAGAAACTCCGATGAGAAGATGAGCCTTGCACAGCGGACTTCTGTTGCAAACGACTCCAATGCAGATTTTTTTATCAGCCTTCATTGCAACTATTATGAAGATGACGCGCAGATAGCAGGTTTGGAATGTTATTACAATAGTCCAGACGCAACGGAAAGCAAAGCATATGCAGAAAGCATAATCCATGCAGTTTCGCTAAGCAATGACGTGAAAACGAGGGATGCAAAAACCGAAAACTATTATGTTTTGCGAAATACTCAAATACCTGCTGTTTTGGTGGAAATGGGATTTCTTTCAAATTATTCTGAGAGTCAAAAGCTGTTAAGTGACGACTATCAGGAAATCTTGGCGCAGAGAATGGCAGAGGGAATTTTTAACAAGATAAAGGGAGATGAAAACTCATGAAGAATCATTCAAAAGGCAATAACAATAAAAACGAGATAGAACTGTTATTGAGAAAAGCACTTAGAATAAAACAAAAACCCAGCCAAGAATTAAATGACTCTATTATTGGTCAATACGAAAAAAATATTGAGCAAAGAAACATTAATGTTAAAAGGCTTTAGTATCTCCCTCCTACTATTCGGAAGTACAAGCAAAAAGTTTTGATTGAGCCAAAAAATATACAAGTACCAGTCATCAAAGAACCAGACACTTTAGATGCAGATCCAATGAACGTGTGAGCAATCATAATTTGTTTTTTACATAACAAACTCATCTCCACCAAATAAAAAAAACGGCGATTTGGTGGGCGATCCCGTCCAGCTACAGTCCGAGCGGTAACCAATCCGCCGCAGGCAATGGGGGCGGCTCTTAAACTTAAGCCCTGATGCAGGCGGGGGAATGGATAATGATGCCGGTTCCCCTGTTTATTTTAAGAAGATAACGGTCAAGCCGGATGACGAGCGGTGGCTGCGCCTCCTGTTCGGGGAGCCGTATGAGGCTAAGTTCCAGTCCGAGGGGACGGGTTCCGCCGTCCATGTGTATGACGGGAACGGCGACGAGATACTGACCTACACGGCGGGCGTGGGCTGGCATGAGAAGGAGTCGAAGGCGGAGACGCAGGTACACGGGGCT
>BLMD01000403.1 GCA_011959925.1 Lachnospiraceae bacterium | reverse complement strand
TACTAGTGCACCGACCTGTTGATATTTAGCAATACTACCACCTCGTTAAGAGGCAGTAGTAAATGTGGGATACAACGAGCTAAGCTTCGTTCTGGCATCGCTGGTTCTAAAATGCCAGTTGACCTTCGCTGCCAGTGTATTCCGTTCCGTTTCCCATGCGGATAGTTCCCTGCGTAATAGCCCTATTTCAGCGATGCGGCGGCTGAGGCATTGCCTGGTCATTACATTCAGCTCTATTTCAGCGATGTCCAGCCAGCTCCCATGCTTTGGTGTATAGTGTATTTCCAACTTTTTCGTGATACGCCTTGCTTCCTCCGGCGGATACCGTTTGTACAGGGATGCCGGTTTGTGCGTGTTCAGATTATCCATCACAAGGACAATCTTCTCAGCATCAGGGTACATGGTGTCCACCAGATACTTGATTTCTTCCGCCCAGTCAACGGCTGTGCGGTGTTCCCGTACACTCACATGGTGGACCCCTCCGAGTGCTTCCACAAAGGCAAAGATGCTGACAGTGCCATTGCGGACATACTCCGAATCGGTTTTCCGGTCACTTCCGGGAATCATCGGCAAAGGATCCCTGGCTTCTCCCAAGAGCTGGTATGGTTTTTCATCCATGCACACAACGGGATGTTTTTCATCATAGGGAAGCTCATAAACGTCAAGGACATCCTCCATGCAGGCTATGAACTCCGGGTCTTCTTTTGCGGGGATGCACCAGTATTCGTTTTTGTGAGGTCGAAGTTTGTTTTTTTTAAAGTATTGCGGATTGCCTCCCTGCCTACCGGGGTTTCCAGGATTACTTTGGATTCTTCCTCAAGCAGGCGGATTGTCCACCGCGAATGCCCTTCCGGTACGGGGCCGCAGGCAAGCTCAATCAGCCTTGCTTCTGTACGTCCGTCAACCTTGCGCCTTGCATTATCTGAATTTATGCTCCTTTTAAATTCAGTGACAGCATCAATGCCGCCACTCATATATTTTGTCACAGTGTTGGTGACAGTTGCCATGCAGACACCATTGGATTTTGCACTTTGTTCATGGGTTAAGGCTTTCCCGTGCGCTTCGTCCAGATCGAGAATAATCTGGCATCTGCTGCGGATAGTTTTTGAAGTTTCTTTCTTACGGATAACAGATTTCAACTTTTTTAATTCATTTTCCGTAAGATGGATACTGTACTTTTTTGGTCTTGCCATAGGAATCACCGCCGTTTCTTTTATTATACATCAGAACAACTGTGATTACCAGAATTATTTGGTTAAATATCAACAGGTCAGTACACTAG
>BLMD01000402.1 GCA_011959925.1 Lachnospiraceae bacterium | reverse complement strand
AACAACTGTGATTACCAGAATTATTTGGTTAAATATCAACAGGTCAGTACACTAGCTCCAACAAATATAAAATTTTCCCGCTGAATATCATGACCTAAATCATTCAATTTAAAATTCATTCGTCCACTAATAAGATTATTATATTCTTTTCGACTGAATACCAGCTCATCTGTAGAACCATTTACACAACCGTGTAATTTCATATATTCTAACCCCTGATGTCCCAGTTTCTGCTTCGACTTATTCTGAACTAAAAGTTTGTCCTGACTTTTTCTATACACAACCTCTACTAAATTATCAATATTTACTGTATAAATTTTTTTCCACGGATATGTCGTCAAATTATAGTGAAAGTTCGCAGGCTTCACATTCCCTAACCTTTCCACTAAAAAACTACGTAGTTCTTCATACTGCTTTAAAGAATCATCAACAAATTCACACACATCTTGTAATTCATATTGTTCAATCTCTTTTAATGATTCTTCATCAACATTTCCTTGTATAAACTTATCAATTATTTCATGTTTTAAAGCATCTCCTAACGGAATATCACCAAATTCATTTGTTGCACCTAGTGAAAATCCTGCACCCAGAAATAACATAGGCGGCTCTTTTTCCATAATATATTTCACTTCTTCAATGCTTATTACTTTATCCATCGGTCTCTCCTTTTCTTATTCCTTATCATTTTAACTCTTTTATCCTTTGAAATTTCTAACGAAACAATTCTTTATATAAGTATAATTATTATACAACAGCCTTTATAAAATTAACAGATTCTGCCAAGAAATTTCTTTATAATCGTAATTTATTCTAAATTTTTTTCATTTCCAACAGACTATTTTCGACACAAGCAATATCATATTTGGTAATTTCAAATAATTAATACAAGTTTTTCAAACCAAATGTCCACAAATTTGCACATCATCATCTGGTTTAGGAAAAACAATTGCTAAGTTTGGTAAGAATCCGATTTATTATTTATATCACTCAATTCGCATTTCGTATATTTAGTTTGACAAATCGAATTTTATGCATTTCTAAATCCTCGAATCTTTACCTGTTTAGTCCATTTTTCCACTAAGTTATATATCAATCTATATAACAAAATATTCGATGTTAATGACCACTCTGCCATCCGTGAACAAACAGATGCCTTATATACCGTTTGGTCCGGATACACAACCACATCACTTATCTACGTATATTCCTGCGGAATACCTTTTATCCCATACTTTCCATATACTTCACCAGCAAATATTGGCATCGGTTTCCCGTCATGAAACATTACATCCTTCAAAACAATCGTTCCTCTAAATATTTTCAGGTATCACAATTAAGCATTTTTCAATAGACTTTTAGTATCTCTCGTACAAATTTTTCTACGCCGCTCCGTAACTTTCTTTCGTATCAAGTTCCTAGTGTACTGACCTGTTGATATTTAACCAAATAATTCTGGTAATCACAGTTGTT
>BLMD01000401.1 GCA_011959925.1 Lachnospiraceae bacterium | reverse complement strand
AGCGGACAAAGGCGGTCAGCGGATGGTCGCCGCCGCATAAAAAACCGCCCTGTAAGTAAGGCGGTGTCCCCACGCTGCGTAAGTTCTGCGGCGCGGCGGTATTCAGTTGTAAGGGTTGGGCGGTACGTTCCCCGGTAGGGGCGC
The DNA here is from genome assembly GCA_011959925.1 of Lachnospiraceae bacterium. Taxonomy (GTDB): domain Bacteria; phylum Bacillota; class Clostridia; order Lachnospirales; family Lachnospiraceae; genus Roseburia_B. Next base: position 1,528 of record BLMD01000401.1, on the reverse strand, counting down.
GTATCATGTAGCCCGTGTTTACGTTCTTGATGTTTTATCAGCTCCTTTATTCTTTTTTGCTTTTATGAATGACAGGTAGGAAAGGGTGGGATTCCGTAGTCGTCGGCGGTGTGGGAATGTGGGTAACTGGCTGCTTTTTGGGGGCTGTGGGAAACGCTGTTTGCAGGACGTGGGAAAGCTGCATTTTAGCTTTTCCATGTGCTGTGAATGGCGTTTTCCATAGCCCCCATAGCCTGTTATCCACATTTCCATGCCGCAAGTCCTTTCAGCCCTGTCACTGTTTCGGGGTAAGCCCCATACGGCGGGCAAATTCCTCCGCGTAAAGCTGTGCATAGCGTCGCTGCATGGCTTCCCGCCATCGCCAATACTCCTGTATTCCGGCGTCAATAGCGGTCGCCAAGTCCAGCAGACATTTTTCAAGCTGCTTTTGTTTTTTCTTTCTGATCCGCTTATTCATTGCCTGTGTCCTCCTGTCTGTGCGCCCGGTTTTTTTCGTAAAGCCGTTCACAATCCTTGATAAATTTCCGTAAGGCAGCTTGCCGCCGCTGTCCCTCCCGGATTTTCGGGTTGACAAGCACCGTAAACCGCCGTTTGTCTGTGCCGGGGTGTCTACTCATTAAGCTGTTACCTCCCCGGTGGGGAAGCGGACAAGCGGAAGCCCAAAGGGGTGTTGCGGGTCTGTTTCAAGGGCAATCCCGTATTTTGCTTCAAGCCGCCTGTATTTTTCTTCGCGTTCCTGTTCCCACTGGCGGTAACAGGCGGTAAGCTGCCGGACTGCCTGTGCTGTCTGCCGTTGTTCCCGTTTCTTTCTGATACGCTTATTCACTGTCTGCGTCCTCCTGTAAATCTGCCCCGTCGATTTCGTAAAAATCAAATTCCTCGTCCGGCTTCACGATAGCGGGGCGGCGTTTGATGTACTTCTCCATGTCAAAGGCGTTTTTCTTGTCATAATCAGAGAGGTACTTGTATTTCGGGTGCTTTGTAATGTCGAATTTATCACTGAAAAAGGGGCGTACCCCGCGTACCTGTAAGATACATTTCCCTCCGTCCATGACCGCGATCTCGTCCTGCGTCATAAGCTCCTTTCCCAATTTCTGATAATTCAGTCCGTGGGAAAGCTCCCGTCCCCTCGTTTCGGACGTGTTGAAGCTGTCTATGGTTTCCTTGCCTAAAAGCTCCGACATTTCCTTTAGCGTGGATTTCTCCTTGCCGCCAAGAAAAAGGGTGGTGTCGCAATTCCCTATGATCGTGTCCGCGTTGTCCTTGTAAATGGCTTTTAGCTGGCTCTGTGATTGCAGAATGATTGACGCGGATATTTCCCGGCTCCTTATGGTGGCAATGAGCTTTTCAAACTTCGGTATCTGCCCGATATTTGCAAATTCATCAAGTAAGCACCGTACATGGACGGGAAGCCGCCCGCCGTATTCATCATCTGCCTTGTCGCATAAGAGGTTGAATAGCTGGGTGTAGAGTATGCTCACGACAAAGTTAAATGTGTCGTCGGTATCGCTGATAATGACGAAAAGGG
>BLMD01000400.1 GCA_011959925.1 Lachnospiraceae bacterium | reverse complement strand
AGTTATCAGGCGCAGGTGTTGGAACATACCGGAAACGATATGTATGCCGTGGCTTATTCCGCCGACATATCGGCATCCATTCAGGACGAATTTTCTCCGTTTCTGCGCCCGAACCAATATGTCAATTTTTCCGCCGAAAGTTTAACCGTCGCAAAAGGAAGCGAACTGGTAAAGGATACCTATTCCGACTTAGAGGCCATCGAACGGATTTACCGTTTTGTAACGGGTGAAATATCCTATGACGAAGAAAAAGCGGCGTCGGTTGCCTACGGCTATCTTCCCGTCGTAGACGATACGCTCAAGTCAAAAAAAGGCATCTGTTTCGACTATGCCGCGCTTATGGGCGCAATGCTCCGTTCCCAGGGGATTCCGACCAAACTGGAAGTGGGTTATTCCGGAGACGCTTACCATGCCTGGATCAGCTCATATACAAAGGAATCCGGGTGGATCGACGGCGTCATCCAATTTGACGGAGATACATGGACGCTGATGGATCCGACGCTTGCGGCGGGCAACAGTGCTTCTTCCGTCAAAAAATATATCGGAGACGGATCTAATTATGTTGTAAAATATTCCTATTAAAATTTAAAGATAACGTTCGGAAAGGAGATTATATGAGCAGCAAATCATTACCCACTCTCTCTCATGCAGAGGCAGCTTCGTTTTGCTCCCAGATGGCTCTGATTTTGAAATCCGGAATTTCTTCTCTCGAAGGAATTTCCATTATGCTGGAGGATACAAACGAACTGAACGAAAAGAAACTGCTTACCCAGATTTATGAAACCATGATACGGACCGGAAATTTTCATGAATCCCTGACCGCAGCCAAAGTTTTTCCCGATTATCTTCTGCAGATGGTAAAAATCGGCGAACAGACCGGAAAACTTGATGAAGTCATGGAATCGCTTGCCGATTATTATGAACGGGAAGCAAATCTGGCGCAGACGATCCGGCATGCCGTATCTTATCCGCTTATCATGGCTGTGATGATGGCGTTTGTCATCCTGGTACTGATTACCAAAGTCATGCCCGTTTTTTATCAGGTTTTTCAGCAGCTGGGCAGTGAAATGACAGGATTTTCCCGTATGCTCTTACTCACCGGAGAATTTTTAAACAGGCATGTTGTCCTATTTCTCGGCATCCTCGCCGCACTTGTACTGTTTTTGGTTTTTCTTACAAAATCGGCAAAAGGGCAGACCGTTACCCGTGCGTTCTTCTACCGATTTTCCAAAACAAGAGAACTTTCCGACCAGATTTCGGCATACCGTTTTTCCAACGGTATGGCGCTTACTTTAAGCAGCGGATTAACGCCCGACGAATGTTTGCAGCAGACGCTTCTTTTAACCGAACCAGGCCCGTTTCGGCACAGGCTGGATACCTGCCTGCGCTTAGTCTCCGAAGGAGAAGAGCTCTGCCATGCGCTCTTAGAGCAGAAGATTTTTACCGATATCTATGCAAGAATGGCTGTGATCGGTTCTAAAACCGGGGTTCTCGACGAAGTCATGCATACGATCTCCATGCGCTACGAAACGGATATCGACGAAAATTTTTCCGGCATGATTGCCAAAGTAGAGCCCGCCCTCGTCATTGCGCTTTCCCTGATCGTCGGAGGGATCCTCTTATCCGTGATGCTTCCGCTGATGGGGATCCTGTCCTCGCTGTAGGGGCGCATTTTATGCAAAGAAGGGAGAATGCTGCATGAAGAACCGTTTTATCCGGCAAAACAAACAAACCGCAGGCAGAAACCGGATCCTTTCCGCCTGCCTGTCCGCCGCCGTATTCGGCGCGTTTTGGTTTGGAATTTCTTCTGTTTCCGACAAAACGAACGAAGCGGAACTACAGACGTTAGAACAGGCCGTTATGCGCGGCATTACCTACTGTTATGCGGCAGAAGGCAGCTATCCGGCAAGCCTTAACGATTTGAAGGAACATTACGGACTGTTTTATGACGAAGAAAAATACCGTATCGATTACCAGCCCTTAGGCGCCAATATTATGCCAGACGTTACCATTATCCGCAGAAAGAACTAGGAGGGATTTTATTGAAACCGGCTGCATCCAACAGACATATGATCGATCTGATCTTTCCGATTGCCGTCTTTTTCGTATTTACGGCATCCGCGCTTGCCGTCTTAACCCTTTCGGCAAGCCTGTACCGTTCTCAGACGGCAAAAGCAGAATCTCACTATATGACGCGTACTTCTCTTGCCTATGTAGGTGAAAAAATCCGTCAGAACGATAAGGACGGAGGAATCTCAATCCGGACCATCGAAGACAGAAAATGCCTGGCATTAGAAAGCAGCCAGGACGGGATCGGCTATACGACGTATATCTATGCCAAGAACGGAATGCTCTGCGAACTGCTGATCCGAAACGACGCCGCGCTGCATTTAAAAGACGGAACCGCCATTATGGAAGTGAACGACTTTACCATGGAGGAAATCGGCAGCGATCTGTTCCGCTTTACTTCCGCAGATGAAAACGGAACCGTATCGGAGCTGATCGCATCAGAAAGGAGTATGCCATGACCCGTACGAACAGCCGCTCCGGCCTGTTTTTAATGGAGATCATGCTCGCCATTTTATTTTTCTCCATTGCAGGCGCGCTCTCCCTGAATATGTTTGCCAAATCCCGTCAGATGAGCGAAGACGCCTTCCATCTTTCCATGGCGTCCGATCAGGTCCGAAATGCTGCCGAACGCTTAAAACACGCCGCCGTTTCGGATACCGAAAAAAGCAAGGACACGTTTTTTTCTGAATGTATGTCAGAAGCATACCCAAACGCCGACGAAACGGATTCCGGTTTTTCTGTCTATTTTGATCGGGATTGGAACTCATGCGGCAGAGAAGAAGGCTTTTTTTGCATGGAGATTACGCCGTCGCGGACGAAAGAGACCGGACTGTTCTGCTGTAATTTTTCTGTTATAAAAACAGACGGCGGCGATAATATATATTCCTTAGATTTAAAGCTGCATGTTCCAAATCGTCCACAATGATCTAAGCGAGGCATCTGTATTATGAAAAAAATGAAATTTCCTATTACAAATATCGGAACGGTAACGCTGCTTATGGTCTTTATCGTACTGTGCATGATTACGCTTGCCGCACTCTCCCTTTCGTCCGCTTCCCGCGACGCAAAGCTTAACAGGCAGGCGGTTCAGCATCTGACGGAATATTATGAAGCTTCTAACGAAGCGGAAGCTCTGCTTGCGTCTGCGGACGAAACGTTTCAGCAGGCATACGCAAAGGCTTCCGATGCAAAAGAATATTACCGCCTGATCAACAAAGATCTGCTGCTGTCTCCTATGAAATCCGTATGGACAGGAGAAACGCTTGACGTTGCCATTCAGGTTCCGATCAATGATTCACAGGCGCTGTCCGTACTGCTCGACGTGCTGCCGTTACAGCAGGTCAGACAGACAAACGCCGAATCTTTTTACAGAATCCTTTCCTGGCAGGTCATCCGTACAAAAGCCTGGGAAAGCGATAATACTTTGCAGTTGATACAATAACTCACCGTACGATTACCGGATACCCAAACGGTATCCCATTATGAATATAAAGGAGGCTGCGTTTATGACTATAAATGCGATTGATTTGCTCAAACAGGCTGTTACCGAAGGGGCTTCGGATTTGTTTATCGTGGCAGGGCTTCCCGTTTCCATGCGCCGGCAGGGAAACATCCTGCGCATCGGAACCGACCGCCTGCTGCCGGACGATACCCAGTCTGTAATTTCCCAGATCTATGAACTGGCAGACAGACGTTCTATGTCCGTTTTAAACAACGAAGGCGACGATGATTTTTCCTTTGCCGTGCCGGGGCTTTCCCGTTTCCGTGTCAGCGCTTACAAACAGAGAAATACATTGTCCGTCGTAGTACGAATCATCACGTTCACACTGCCAAACCCGTCCGATCTCGGCATTCCGGATAAGATCATCGATTTTGCCAAATTTCCGAAAGGAATGGTTTTGATCACCGGGGCTGCGGGAAGCGGAAAATCCACATCCCTTGCCTGCATCATCGACTATATCAACCGAAATTACAGCAAACATATCATTACGCTGGAAGATCCGGTGGAATTTCTGCACCGCCATGATAAAAGTATCGTAAGCCAGCGTGAGATCAACGTAGATACGGAAAGCTATGTTACCGCTCTGCGCGCCGCTCTGCGCCAGAGCCCCAATGTCATTCTGCTTGGCGAGATGCGCGACTACGAAACGATTCAGGTCGCCATGACAGCCGCCGAAACCGGCCACCTGGTATTTTCTACGCTGCATACCATCGGAGCTGCCAATACGATCGACCGGATTATCGACGTATTTCCACCCAGCCAGCAGCGTCAGATTGCCGTTCAGCTGTCCATGGTACTGCAGGATGTCGTTTCACAGCAGCTGGTACCATCCGTAGAAGGCAACATGGTTCCGGCATTTGAAATTATGACCATGACGCCCGCCATCCGAAATATGATCCGTGACCATAAAATTCCGCAGATCGAAGGTCTTTTGTACTCTTCTGCAGGAGAAGATATGGTTTCCATGGATACCAGCCTGCTGCAGCTGTATAAGAGTAAACAGATCACCGCCGAAACCGCGCTTGAATTTGCGACAAATCCGGAAATGCTCAAAAAAAGGCTGATCTGACCAAAAACACCGTGTATCTTCCGGCAATAAAATCCGGCAGATACACGGTGTTTTTATCATCTGTAAACTTGTAAAAATCCCGCCGCCATTCTGTGATACAACGGCTTTCCGGAAGAAATTGCTTCTGTCAGGACGGATAGATTCCCCAAAGATTTTTGATCTGTGAGGCCAGCGTATCATAATCCCATTGTTTTCCGCTGTTTTTCTCGCGGTTCGGATCATTGACAAAAAATCCGTTTTCGTCGTATCCTCTTAATAAGATAAAATGTCCCGTCGTCGTAAAATCTCCCGGTGCCATACTGCATACGATCACACCTCCGGCGTCCAGCACGCCTTTCATTGCGTTCTCGCTTAAAGAGATGACCTCGCCGTAGAGTCCAAGCGCCGAGGCTCCCAGCGTCCAGAAATCCCAGCTTGTCCCATCCGCGGTATGAAACCCGTTCTCCTGGGCAAACTCCGCCATACTGCGCGGATTCATCTGCGTATCGCCGGTATGATATACATACGCCATTGTCATGCAGGTCGGTCCGCAGCCTGCGATTCCGATCATTGCATCCCCATACAGATCATAACCCCAGCGTTTATCCCACTGCATCAGCAAGGGTACGCTTCCTTCTTTACAGTCGCCGGAAATATCAATGTCTTTTCCTTTATAAGAATCCCGGTTGGGATAGTCTTTTACAAAATCATAAGCTTCTTCATTCTGTTCAAGCAGCTCTTTTAATTCTTCCGGATACTCTCTCTGTCCGGATGTTTCTATTTTTTTCTGAAGCCGTTCTGCTTTTACGTGCCTTGTTTCGGATTCTGATAATCCGCCGAACAAATCGGCACGATAACACATGAACAGAAAAACAGCCGCCGCGGATACGATTGCGCCGGTTATGATCCGCCTGCGCATCTGCCGTTTTCTTTTTCTGCGTCTTTTGATCGACGCTTTTGCGGCGGGATGCCTTTGAAAAGAACTTCTTTGCGCCGGTAAAAATGCAGCCTCCCGTTCCACGGATATGATCTGAAGATCACTCTTTTTTGCATACATAAGTAAAACCGCCTTTCCTGGAATACTCTTATTATACAGGCGAAGCGGTTTTCTTATCTTTGTTTTTTATTTGCTTTTTGTTAAGATTTTATAAATCTTTCTTCTTTTTTTCGCGCAGTTCCTGAAAAAAACAGCTCAGCATGGCGGAACATTCTTCTTCTAAGAGTCCCGTCTCAATTTCTACTTGATGGTTGAACCCCTCCATCTGCAGCAAATTGATGACAGACCCGGCGCAGCCCGCTTTCGGGTTCCTTGCGGCGATTACAACTTTATGCATCCTTGCCTGTACGATTGCTCCGGCGCACATCTGGCAGGGTTCTAACGTCACGTACATGGTACAATCCTCTAGCCTCCAGTCTCCGCACTTTTTGCTGGCTTTTCGGATCGCCGCAAGTTCTGCATGCGCAAGCGCGTTTTTATCCGTATTTCTTCTGTTATACCCTCTGGCGATAATACGGTCATCGCGGACAATGACGCAGCCGATCGGAACCTCGTTTAAAGCATACGCCTTTTTCGCTTCCCGGATCGCCGCGCGCATATACTTCTCGCTCTCTTTTGTCATAACTTTCCCTTTTCTATTGTTTTCTAATATAGTATACTGATAGTATTATACGTTTGGACCAAATCATATCATACCACATACTTACAGTTCAAGAAAGGATTCTCAATGAAATTTGAGTACGAAACCGACCGTTTATTGTTGAAACTTCCGAAACCTTCTCTGGCGTCCGCGCGGCAGACGCTTGATTTTTATAATAAAAACCGCTCCCTCTTCGAACGTTACGAAGCGGCGCGGCCTGCTGATTTTTATACGCTGCATTATCAGAAATCGATTTTGGAACATGAATACAATCTCGCCCTGCAGAAATTAAGCTTTCGATTCTGGGTGTATGAAAAACAGAATCCTTTCCTTACGATCGGAACGATCTGCTTTTACAATATTATGCAATCCGTTTATGAGCGCTGCGAAACCGGCTACAAATTCGATCCTGCATTCTGGCATAAAGGATACGCCAGAGAAGCTATGGCGTTTGGCATTTCTCTGATGTTTGACGATTTGAACCTGCACCGCATCGAAGCGTATGTTATGGAAGAAAACATATCTTCCATCCGGCTTCTTCTTGCACTGGATTTTCATTCGGAAGGCATCTGCCGCAAAGCGATCCGCGTCCGCGGCAGATGGGAAGACCATATGCGGTTTGCCCGCATTAAATAATCCTGTACCAGTACCCAAAATTTCCCGTTTTATATTTCGCCGATTTTGCCGTACGAAACTCCGGAAATCCGAACATAGTCGCCATAATACGTTCCTGGTTCAGAAAAACGCCCGGAACGCCGACAAAAAATTCTTTCTTTTCCTCTTCTTCTGTCATCCCAAATATAATATGCCTGTAGTTGAAAAATCCATGTAAGAGAAAACTGTTATTGCCCAAATACCAGTATTTTTTGGGAAACTCCTGCAGATCGTTTAACTGCAGACGGATACACTCAATCTGTTTTCCTTCAAACGGAAAAAAGACCTGAAATTTCAACCTCAGCTTCTGAAATATGCCTTCCCATCCATTTTCCTCAAAAAATTCCTCCATCGGCAGCTCGGTCGCCCGAATCGGTTCTTTTTGTTCCGACTCTTGTTTATTTTCATCGGATTTTGCGTTTTCATCGGATTTTGCATTTTCATCGGATTCTGTGCTGTTTTGAACCTGTGAAGGCTGCGCGGCAGCGTCCTCTCTGCCATCCGGCTCTGCAGAATCCTTCGTCTGGCGAACGCCGCCGGATACCGCCTTTGCCTGCGGAGCATCCTGCGCCCGATCGTGATCTTGCGTCTGCGTTATCTCATCTTTTTTTTCTTCTTCCCGGTTTTGCGGCTGATCCAGAATCCGAAACTGTCTGCGGGTAATCGTTCCTTCTTTCCATTGGCTCGCAAGACAGACAGAATCCTGAAACGGAAGAAAGATCCCTTCCATATCGTTCATGGACAAGCCGAACCTTTCGAGGTCTTTTATATCAAATGCAAACCGGACATCTCCGCATCCTCTGGAGACCGCTATATTTCCAACCGGGACGCCCTGCATAATTTCCGCCTTTCTTGCAAATAAATATACCGTTATTTCCGCCGGTTCCATGCTGATATTGCGGATATGGACTTCCATCCTGCATATGCCGCCCCGGATTTCAACTTTGGCAAATCCGGCATTCTGCATTTTTATATCATTTTCATATTTATAAATATAGGAAATAAAACGTTGTAATCCTGCCATACTGCCCCTGATCTTCTTTTTTATAGCATTGTATGCGCTCCGGTTTGAAATATACCGAAAATTATCATCAAAAAAACAAAAAAAAGATTGACAAGCAGAGCTTCGTATATTATACTTCTATAAAAATAGTAATGATTACTGTTTTTTGGAGGGAGCTGCACACAAATGCTTAAATACAGCAGACAGCGCGAATCCATTAAGAAGTATCTGGACACCCACCGGACGCATCCGACCGCAGAAACCGTATATCAGGATCTCCGACAGGAATTTCCTAATATCAGCCTTGGAACGGTGTATCGGAATCTGAATCTGTTAGCGGATCTGGGAGAAATTTTACGCATCTCCTCCGGCATTGGTCCTGACCGTTTCGACGGAAAGATCACACCGCATTACCATTTTATCTGCACGCAATGCCAGACGGTTCTGGATATGGATATGGAACCTCAGATGCATCTTAATGAGATAGCAGGGAAACGGTTTGAAGGAACCGTCACCAGTCATGTGACACATTTTCTCGGACTTTGTCCGAAATGTTACCATAAAAAATTTTAAAAAAAGAAAAGGAGATTATTATTATGGCAAAATTTGTATGTTCCGTATGCGGTTACGTTCACGAGGGAGATCAGGCTCCGGAGTCCTGCCCGATCTGTAAAGCACCGGCAGAAAAATTCAACAAACAGGACGGCGAAAAAACCTGGGCGGCTGAGCACGTTGTAGGCGTAGCAAAAGGCGTGAGCGAAGACATCGTTGCAGATCTGCGCGCAAACTTTGAAGGAGAATGCTCCGAAGTCGGCATGTACCTTGCAATGGCTAGAGTTGCACACAGAGAAGGCTATCCGGAAATCGGCTTATACTGGGAGAAAGCCGCATGGGAAGAAGCAGAGCACGCTGCAAAATTCGCTGAATTATTAGGCGAAGTTGTAACGGACAGCACAAAGAAGAATCTGGAAATGAGAGTAGACGCAGAAAACGGCGCTACCGCAGGCAAAATGGATCTTGCAAAACGTGCGAAAGCTGCAAACCTGGATGCAATCCATGATACCGTTCATGAAATGGCAAGGGATGAGGCAAGACACGGAAAAGCATTCGAAGGTCTGTTGAAGAGATATTTCGGCTAAGAAGAAATGCCGCAAAATTAATATTTTTAAGGATGTAAGGGTATGTTAGAGCAATCTGACATACCCTTATTTTTCCTGTCACACAGCTGTCTTTCCGTTGTCTAATACTATATAGGAGGTAAACACCATGAAAAAGATACCAAACGAAGAGCTCTTATCTTTGATTGAAAAAGCCACCGCCGGAGAGAAAGAATCTTTGGAAACTGTTCTTCTAAGCGTACAGGATTTCGTATTTAATCTGTCTTTGCGTATGCTTGGATCTTTCCCTGACGCAGAGGACGCCGCACAGGACATTCTGCTGAAGGTCATCACGCATCTGTCTTCATTTAAAGGAGAAAGCGCCTTTTCCACCTGGGTGTTCCGCATTGCGGTAAACCATCTGAAAAACTATCAGAAGCATATGTTTGCAAAATTCCCCCTCAGCTTTGAATTTTACGGGGATGACATCAAAAACGGAAACAAAGACGATATTCCGGATCTGACGCAAAATGTAGAAGCGTCCATTCTGGCAGAAGAACTCAAGCTCTCCTGCACGAATGTTATGTTGCAGTGTCTGGATACAGAAAGCAGATGTATCTTTATTTTAGGAACCATGTTTCGGGTGGACAGCCGGATTGCAGGCGATATTTTAGGCATCACGCCGGAAGCCTATCGCAAACGGCTTTCCAGAATCCGCAGCAGGATGGCGGATTTCTTAACGGAATACTGCGGAGAATACGGAAACGGGACATGCCACTGTGCAGACCGAATCAATTATGCCCTCCAAAATCACAGAATCAACCCCTCACAGTTATCCTTTACAACGGCTGTCCCTATGGAAACCATGGCGGAAGTAAAAGAGGCAATGGAGGACATTGACGATCTTTCACAGACGTTCTCATTCTGCAAAGCCTACCAGTCTCCGGAACGCCTGAAAGCATTCATTCAGAATTTTTTAAACGGCGCTTCTTTTTCCGTTGTCAGAAACGCATAAGGAGGTTTGCAATGCATACACAACTGATCTTAAACTATCTTACAAATTTAAGTGAACACAATGACCGGGAATGGTATCACGCACATAAAGCGGAGAACAAAGCGGCAAACACAGAATTTGAGGCCCTGATCAAAGCCCTGATCCTTCGTATCGGCGAATTTGACGCCAGCGTACTGCACAATGAGCCGAAACGCCTTACCTTTAAACTGGTAAGAGATACCCGGTTCAGCCATGATAAATCGCCCTATAACCCGGCGTTCCGCGCACATATTGCCGCACAGGGAAAGCAGCCAGTTCCCGTTGGCTATTATCTTATGATAAAGCCCGGCGGCCAGTCCTTTTTAGGCGGCGGTCTTTTTGCGGATATGTTCAAAGACGCAACAACGATGGTGCGGGACTATATTGTCCAAAACGGCAGCGAACTGGAAGCTATTCTCAAAGAGCCTGCCTTCCAAAACTATTTTACGATACAGGGATCGGCGCTTAAAAATGTCCCTGCCGGATATGACAAGAGCCACCCGCAGGCGGAATACTTAAAGTTTAAAAGCTGGTATCTGGAATATCCGATCGAAGATGAAGAACTCTACGATGCCGAAGCGTTTCTCACAAAGGCAGCCGGTCTGTTTCGCATTATGAAACCGTTTAACGATTACTTGAACCGGGCGCTTGTGAATTTTCAAATGCCGGCAAGGTGACAAACCATTCCAATCGCAGCAAACAGCAAGCCCTGATCTTTCACAATTCATGCAAAGATCAGGGCGCATTCTGTTACCTGCATTCCTAATTATTCCTATCAAATCCTCAGATTTAAAGAACCTTCCACGTTTTCTCCATTCTTTCATACACCAGTTTTACATCATGTTCCAGTTCAATCATTCCATGTCCCACAGTTTGATAACCCCTGTTCTCATAGAAACAAACCGCAGGAAGAGAGGCTTCTAAGACCGCGGCCTCGTATTTTTTGGCAATTTCGGTTTCCAGATAATTCATAATCTGCGATCCGCAGCCCTGTTTTTGATAAGAAGGCAGCACATACACGCCTGTAATATGGTTTCGTTCAAAACAGCCAGTTCCGACGATTCCATTGCCGTCCAGCCATACCCCCAGATTTCCGGACGCCACACCCTCTAAAATATGTTCTTTACTATGATGCCTGCAAAAGAAATCAACGACTTCTTTCGGATAATACTTTGGATAAATTGTTTTAATTACCGTATGTAAAACATTGTAAATTTCATCTGCCATGTCAGAAGCTGCCGCTGCATAGTTCATACCGTTCCTCCCATCCGCGAAATCCGATCCTTTTTATCTTTTCATTATACAAAAACGCATGAGATTTATCAATTTCCAAAACTCCTTTTACGGAAAGATCGCAGCGCATCCGCCGCTTACGATCCTTTCCGTTGCAATTGAGGTTGTAACGGGAACCGCGAATAAGATATACTAAAACAACTAGAAAAGAGGTTCTCTTTTTTATGTTCCAAACGCGCTTGATTACAAAAGAAAAGGAGATTTTATCATGAGCAATTTAAACGTACTCACCCAAAGTTACCTGGATTACTGCCGCCGGCAAAAACGGCTGGATGAAAAAACTCTCAAAGCGTACCGCATTGACTTAACGCAGTTTTTGAAAAAAATAACCGTTACGGATATTTCAGAAATTACGCCCAAGGAACTGGAACAGTTTATCGGGACGCTCCATCAGAAATATAAACCGAAAACAGTCAAACGCAAAATCGCCTCTTTAAAAGCACTTTTTCATTATTTTGAATATAGAGAACTCCTCGACCAGAATCCTTTTAATAAATTACAGATTAAATTTCGGGAACCGGTGATCCTGCCTAAAACAATTCCGCTCCATACCGTAGAGCGCCTCCTTTCTGCCATCTATCAGCAGAACTCTGCCGCCAAGAGCGAATACCAGAAAAAAATTACGATCCGCGACGCTGCAGTCATCGAGCTTTTATTTGCTACGGGAATGCGGATTTCCGAACTGTGTTCCCTGAAAAACAATGACATCAACCTGCAGGATAAAAATATTTTAATTTACGGAAAAGGCGCAAAGGAACGGCGGATTCAAATCGGAAACGATGACGTCCTGCGTATTTTAAACGAATATAAACATGCATTTTTGACAGAGATTCAAAACTGCCGGAATTTTTTTGTCAATTCGTCCGGCGGCGCCCTCTCCGATCAATCCGTCCGGCGGATGATTAACAAATATACTTCTCTAGCCGCCATAGAGCTGCATATCACGCCGCATATGTTCCGCCATACGTTCGCTACCAGCCTTTTGGAAGCCGATGTGGATATCCGCTATATCCAGGAAATGCTCGGACACAGTTCTATTCATATCACGGAAATTTATACGCATGTCGCCATGTCAAAGCAGCGGGACATTCTCACAACGAAACATCCGCGGAAAGATTTTCTGGTTCGATAACCGCCATGTCTAAAGATCCGGCAGGTGACAATACGTTACCCGCCGGATCTAAAAAAGAACTCTGCCGCCTTTTCCTTTTCTCCTCTCCTGCTTTCCCAGCCCCTTTAATTGATTGAATTTTCATAAAATTATCAATAAAATTCTATTTATAAAATATACTAATAATAAAATTCGTTTTTTTTCTTGACTATTTATCTTTTGTCAGATATAATAAACCTATCAAAAAACAAAGCAACAAAAAATCTTAAGAAAAGGAGGTACAGTCCACCAAAATAGTTTTGTAATACGTTAAAAAATCCTTTCAAAAAAAGGTACTCTTCCAGAGAACAGGTTCGAGGAATAAATCCAGACAGAGTTTCATTTCACGGATTTGGTAATGGAAAATAAAAACGGAGGTAAGGTCCCATGGACAGCATAGTTTAGAAGCGGCATCGAAAAAGAATTTTTGATGCCGCTTATCTTTGTGCCGAATTTTCTCTCTTATCATTTTCTTGTCAGGTTCCGCACCAGTAAAGTATTTCCTTGTGTTCCTTGCTCCCCACAGCTAAGGGCGTTTCTAATATGGATTTATTTCAGTCATTCAAACCTCTTGCAAATCATTCTGCCACCTGTAAACCATCAGACAACAAAATTATTGTGAATACTGGCGAAAATTCGATTCTTATGACATTCATATACATTATTCTCTAAAATATACCTTATTTTTTGTTTTACCAGTACCTTTAAGGATATCCAGCTTTTCCGCTTTCAACAGCAAACGGCTTGCCGTCTTTATTTCAACCTCCAGCAATTTTGCTGCAACAGAACTATTTATTTCTTTATTGGTTTCCAAATAAATCAAAATAATCTGCATTCTTGCTCTTTCCAATTCAGACATTGATTCGGACATTGATTCAGACATTGATTCGGACATTTTCTCTTTTCTTTCAAAACCGTCCCTTATGCGAATAATCGCATTCAAATAAGTTCTTTCCTCATCCATATCAAACTCAGGCTCTGGTGAACCATTTTGTTTCAGTTCTCTTAATATTTTGGGAATACCCGTTCCCTTTTTTTCAGATAAATCAATCTCCTTAAATAATTCCCCAATTCTTCTGTTACGATATTTCCTTCCTTTCACTTTACCTGATACAAAACGTTCAAGATTAATCCATTTCGCAAGTCCGGGATAATTAAGTATCTGAATGCTATCCACATATATACGGATTTCCACTGGCTCCGGCTCGCGATACGACTTGTGAAATACTGCATTTACCAATGTTTCTTCCAATGCATTATATGGATAGTTAAAATATCGTTCTGCTTCTGCCTGACCTTGAACCTTCACAACTTTTTGCTCAATCACAGTTGTCTTTATATAATTCAAAGCATCCTGAACTTGTCTCCATATTGGTCCTGTAAATATTTTTTCAGTAAAATCATCCGATGCCTCGGCTTCTTCTGAATAAAATCGAATCAGCTCAATATATGCCCCCGGAATCAGCTTTTCCGGATGTTCCGCAAACATCAATACACCAATATTTCTGATATCTAATTCCGTATCTGTCTCATTTGCAACTTCCTGTGCAAGCAGCAGTTCCTCTAATGAACTGCTATTCAGCTCCATCACCAGACTACTATTGCTCTTCCTGATAAAATCTTCAAGATAGCCTCTCATGATATCATCAATTTTTGCCTTTCTATTAACACGGTCATCAAACGGCACAGAATTAAATTTATCAAATAGTTCAGATATTTCGTCCTGTTTCGCATCTGTTGTAAGCGATGCCGGTCTAATCCAATATTTCAAGCTTTTGTCAGCTTTTTCACCATTTTCCACATACACTGATTTCGGTGCCTGATAAGGACCGCTGTCACCTGCTGAACACCATAGATATATCAAATAAATTCCTTCATTCTTATAATCAACCACTTCCATTCTTGGAATGTACCTTGGAATAATCTGATTACAGTACTGAAATATTTCCTGCTGGATGGAATCTAACTTTTCCTTCGGAACACCTTCTAACGGAAATACCGGCATACCATTGCTCTCTTTTACCCCTATGACGATATATCCTCCATTCGTGTTATCATAGTCATTTGCAAACGCACAAATAGAATGAATAATATCATTAGGGTTCCAGCCTGTTTTATACTCTACACGGTCATGTTCAACGACACGCCCCTCCAGCAAAGTCTCTATCTTTAATGGTATCATTCAAACGCCTCTCTTTCTGGTATGAATTATTCATGGTAATCTTATTATTTACTTATTTCATTTTGGAGCAGTTCTTCATTACCTGTATTCAAATTGAAATACAAGTCATTTTGAAGTATCCAATCTTTTGAATCTTTTTCTGTAAATAGCATTCGGCACCAATCTTTTAAACAGATTTCATTATCGATAATTGATAATCCTTACATAAAATATCTAAAATCATACGGTCTATCATAGACCACTAAGTCTTGCTTAGCAACACGGGATAATGCCTTTGCAAAATCCAGCGTTACAGGCAATATTTTGTATAATCCGTCCCCACTATTCCAATTCATTTTAGTAAGCATTAAAATTTCATTGACCAATTCCTGCGCCGATGATTTCCCCATAAATCGTTTTATCAATAATGGAGCTGGTATTCCTCTACCATTTTTATAATAGTTCAAGTTTTTTCCTGCCAATTCATCATGCTGAACACTTCCATGCGTCCAAATTAAAAATGTGTCCTTGTCAAGTGGAATAACAGTTCCCCTTTGAACGGGAAATGGTGTTGCAGTATCATTCTGAAATCTTATAGTTCTCCATGCAGAAAATTCTTGAATTTGCAACAATTCAATATTATCCACACCTGCAAGCCCATTTGTTATTCCCTCCATTTCTTCCTTTGTAAAGTGTGTTGTCTTATGTATTACAATTCGATTTAATTTATGCAAAGGAACCGATTCGTCATAAATTCTTTTCAAATTATTCATAAGGCGACAAGCATCTCCACTTCTCATATAAGGATTTTTCTGTATAATCTGTGGATCTTTTAGCGGACGCAAGTACAATTCCATGCCATTTCCTTCTGAATCAAATAACTGACTACAACCAATTGATATTTTTTCATTATTCTTTATTGATTGTACATAACTTAAACCAATATACGCCGTATTATATCTTGTCAGCTTTGGTTTCCATAATTTTCCAATAGCCTTTGCATATATAGCGGTGGAAAGTCCCCACATAATTTTTGCCATATCACTATTGGTATGAACCGATTTTTCTTCTATTATCTGTGTAACAATACCTTTACCAGCGCAATATATTTTTAGTGAATCATGCAAATCAAAATAAACATTTTCATTTTTCAGTTCTCTCATTTTACTTAACTGGTTTGGAATATAAATTACCAAAACATCAAATTCATGTTTTTCCCTTTCCATCACATCAATATATTGACAAATCCCGTTAAAGAAATCTTCCGTACTTGCCTTTAAAGCCCCGCCTAAAGGATAACCCCTAAATCTTTTGGTATCATCTCCATTTGGAATATTCAACCCACATCTAAAAACATCTTGAAATCCTATATATTCTGGTAAAAATGCTTTATCCTGCTTTAAAGTTGTTGCATGATGCTTATTCAGTTCATTTAAGTGCCTCCATATATCTGCTGCACATTCTCTAGGTGACAGCACTGCTAACCGAACACTTCGATTTGCATATGATTCTAAGGGTCCATAATTAACTAACCCTTTTAATTGATTAACTGCGATACAACTACCATTTTCATAATCAAAAGCAAGTTCCGTTTCCTTCGCTTGATAACATTTATTGATACTGCCTGTTCCAGAAAATTGTATTCGTTGTGTATTAAACTCCAACACAGCATTTCCTAATTCAAAAATTATTTTCCCTTTCTTTGATAATTTCTGAATCCATATTTCTATCTTATCATTCATCTGTTTGTTATAGAGTATTGACATTTCACTGTTTACAATATTCTGATACGCAAATCGTTCTAATTGGGATTCATCATTTTTTAATACATGAACTGTAGGCAATAAATTCATAACTACATTACTATCAACAAACGATAGAGCTATTTTAATTGCATCATAAACAAAACAACCGTTTTTTAAACGCCGGCTACTTTTGTCAAAGTACTTATTTTTTCCAAATGAAGATAAACCCATGCTTAATAAATTATTTTCTATAATCTCATAAAACATGCCTATGACATCTGAATGTTCCAGTTTCATCATATATATTGGAATATCCATTTCCTCAATATTACTAATATTTTTATCAGCAAAAGCCTCTAAAATACCGCTTTTGCTCCCCAATGTCCATACTTTTCCTTTATATAAAATTGCAACACAACAATTATTTGTTGTTGCCCGCAATTCTTTCCAAGTAGTAATGCTCGAACTAAATACATAACATTTGCTTGGAAACTGCATTGCTGGCAATGCATTCGTTATTACTGTTGCTGTATGCTTTCCTATCGCATCATATAAAATATCCTGTTTTTTATCATGACCTTTCCATAGCTCATCAATGCTGGAATTTTCCAAATTCATAGCCAAGTACAAACTATACATAAGATCATCAAAAGCCTCAATTTCAACTACTGCCGACTGTTCATTAACATTGCAAGCGGTCTCCATAAACTTGCATGCCCTTATACTAAGATGACTGCCCTTTGGTTTGCACCAATATACACCTTTCTTTATACCATCTTCACTGATTAATTCTTCCAGAACAGACATAACAGAACTATCATTGCCAGCATATCCTATAACTATTAATCCATTTTCTTTTATAGATGTTTTCCAAATATCAGCTATTTCATCCTCTAATTTTTGCAATTCTAACTCTGTGTTTTTTAATTTATCGAATAAATAATCTCCATGTAATTTTATTATATTAGGAAATCCTTCATTCAACGAAAATCCAACACTATTGCTAACGGCAGATGATATTGTTTTAATTGAAATACTTGAATCAATTGAATGAACACCAGCTTGCACCAAATCATCAAAATTAGTAGTTGAAACTAAATCTACTTTCCCATTGATTATCATTTCACCCATACATAAGTATCCCAATGATGGTTTTATATCTCGTACTTTATTTTGAATATAATACTCTCGATCTTTTCTTGATGGATAGCACTTTTCAAAATAAAATGAATATTCTTCTGTTGACCATAATTCCGGATATCCCCCTTGTCCATCAAAATATGATTGAATCTCCTTCTGTACATTCTCCTTAGACAAATCACCATACAAACTTGTCCGTATATTATTTGCTGTACAATACAATGTTCTCTTAAAATCCCATACCATTTGCCCACCAGATGGAATGTTCGATGATATGGATGCTCCTGCTCCCAAGAGGAAAGACATGCTTTTATCCGGCTTAACTTTAAAACTATTTACAAATGTATTAGTATCTATTGTTTTCATACTTTCCTCCCGTTCTTGCTTCAAATAATAAAAACTCTTTGATATGGATATGTACCTAACCTATTACCATGCTTTCTATCAATCTTAATCTAGGACAGTCATTCCTATGAGTTATAAAATATCAACCAAATATCTTCCATCAATTAGTGAAAATAACACTTTCGCTGGAAACAATCTTTCACCCATATTGGCAAATCCTACAACAGTCATAGTCCAATCGCCGTACTCATCCGGTAGTCTATAACACTTCGGCTGTTCATTCTCCGAAATTGTCACCAATGGGATTCCATTCCTTGAAAATCCCACCGAAAGCACATAAAATTCATTCTGTCCACTATGTAATGGCAACATGGACTGCCTATTAATATCCTTATAAACCTTTGCGCCTCTTTGATTATAAAAACAATCTTTGTCATCATTTGCAATAGGATCAATCGGTAATTTGTTTCTCATAATTTTATAACGCTCGCTCAGTCTTTCGCAGACAAAGGCATTATAATACTCTGGTTGCATTTCAAGCTTACTGCTGCAAATTTCTTCCGCATCAGAAAAATGATTCATAAATTGAAGAAGTGCTACAAAAGCCACCAAATCATCTGAATAAATACCAGCATAAGATTTGTACCAATAATCATTATTCCTACAAATTACTTGATACAATTTTTTGTACAAACCAAGTTGCTTTTGATTCAATGCAAACCAACCAGAATCCAAAAGAGTCTTCTTTATTTTCCCGTCTTTATAATCTCCATTTAATGATATCTTCAATGACTGCATCAATCGAGATATTAATCCTACAAGCATGTCTGCCATTCTAAGTCCCACATATTCCCTGGAGTCTTCCTCGGTAACATTTTGAAGTCCTTCATTTATTGCAGCATTCAATGTATGCGCTTCTTCTCCTTCTCGATCAAGCATCAGCCTATAATTAACAATATTCATCTCTATCAACAGTTTCTTAAATCCAGCAAACGACGCAAAATATGCCCAATCTAATGTCTCCGATGTCTCTGTGTCGTCAAGTAATACAAGTATTTCTTCAAATGCTTTATTCTCATGTTCTTTCAAAATACTATTAGCCTGATTTTTAATAATCCTATCTTCTAAAAAAGACCGTAGTTCATTAACAAATATTTGTGGTTCTTTATAAATTGTTTCTATCACATTTTGTGGTTGATATACATTTATAGCCTTAATAATTGAATATTTCATGTAATCAACATCAACAAACATAGAATTATGATAATTTACAAACAATTGGCTAATAACATATTCTATTTTGCTGAACACAGAGAAATATATAATTATTTTCTCATCAAACAGTGATACAAGGTCTTCATAAAATTCAATAGTATGATTATTAAGAGAAGCAAACCCAAGACTAAAATCTTTTGTTTTCATAGTCTGGCTCTTTAATTCTCCGTCTTTTTTTCTGTATGCATACTTCGATTCAAAAGCAAGGTATCTGTCAGAAACACAATCATTTTCTTCTGCTTTCCAACCCACAATTCCAGTCATGAAATTATCACAGTAATTATTGGCGGTAACAGTCTTATAATTAATCTTTCTGCTATGCTCTGTTTCATCATAGAAAAAAACATACTTCATATTCATCGCCTCTCTACTGATTAATTATCTTATGATTTGCCATAAGGTATTGGGGCTTCAGCAACCATCATCATATTGCTCTCTGTCTCATATTGATAAATCTTTGCCGAAGCAGATGACTCATTTTTTAAATCTTCTGCTCCTGAATACTCCTCAAAGTTTTCTACCTGCTCCATAACCTTATTGAATACTTCCGGGCTATACTGAGGTGGGTATCCATTCTTAACCAAGCATATTTTAATATCCAGCTTTAATTGATTTCTTATATTCTGATTATTAAGCCAGTCTGCAAACGAAGATTTTGTATCAATGATTTCCTTTACTTTTTTGGCTAAGCTTTTGCACTTATCATTGATTACAACACCATCAACTTCTTGATCTGTTCCATATTCAAAGTTATATTGGTCACGCAGAGAAATCAAAATATCATAGAATGCTTTTTCTTCAAATGTTAAACCAATCTTACGAAAACTTTCTCTGTTCTCGTTCATCTGACGAAGAATAGCTAAAGCCTGTTCTGTAGCAATTCTAATAATATCTTCAGATGCCTGTTCCTGTGCTTCCCCGGCTTCTTCAGCAGTAAGATGTTTGCGTCTTTCATGATACTCTGCAATCGTCTTTTCTAACATTTCCTGAAATGACTTTGCAGCCAACTGGTTCACTTTTCCATATTCCTTAATCTGCTTGCGAAGCATTTTCACAAGAAGTTCCAGCTTCGTTGCAGGCATTTTAACATCAGATAATTTTTCAAAATATTCCGGTGAAAAGATATCTTCTTCCTCACCGCTTTCGAGAACACTTTCCACCTGATTATATTTCAACGCTTCCTCAACCATCTTTGAAACTGCGCGATTCATGGTATCTGTATCCACTTCACTCGTTCCACTCATTTTACGAACAAAACCAGCTATAGCCATAAAGCATTGTGCAAGTGCAGATTCTTCTTCACCAAGATAGCCGGAAGGCTGACAAATATCAAAAGCAGCTCTCATTCTTTTTACAGTTTTTAGAAAGTAAGTTTTAAATGAAACCTTTTGAGAACCTTTATTTCCTTCTGTTTTCAATTCCTGTGTTGAAACAAATACATATTCTGCAGCTTTTGCAAGAAGTCTATAACGTGCGACGGGGTCACAATCCAGATTTAAGAAAGGGGCTAAATCATAATCCGTAAACAGAGTTTTTAAGATTTCTAACTCTTCTCTAAACACAGATGTAGCCTGCTCAACATCATCAGACGTAGGCGCAACGGAAGTATCACCACCATAAATCTTCATTGCTTCACGCATATTATCGCGAATTCCAATATAATCAATAACCATACCAAATTCTTTGCCCGGATATTTTCTGTTTACACGACTAATGGTCTGTATCAACATATGCTTTTTCAGAGGTTTGTCGTTATACAAATATGTAAGACACGGAACATCAAAACCCGTAATCCACATATCTACAACAATAACTATATGGAGGTTCGATTTTTCCTGTTTAAAAGCAATATCCAGTTCTTCCGAACGCTTATCATTCTTAACCCCTCCTAAATAATTATACATGCCTTTTTCATCGTTGCTGCCGACACTCGATACCATTGCAATAAATGGCATTGGTTTCAATTCTTTTAATTCTTCTTCCGTTACAGAAACACCATCCTGTGTTTTCTTCTCTTCAAGCCATTCAGGGTATTTATTCTTAAACTTCTGTAGTAATGCATAAGCAATTTTTCTATTAGAACATACCACCATTGCTTTTTGTATTCTATCTGGATCACCTGCGCATGCTGAAACATAATGGTCATGAATATCTGTTGCCAGACGCTCAAGTCTGGAAGGCTCACCAAGAATCACTTCCATAGAGCTCATTGCTTTCTTACTTGCTTCGATATCCTCATAGGTTGCACCATCATCAGCACATTTTTTATAATAATTTTCAATTTCTTTCACCTTGTTATTATCAAGCAATACCTTAGCAATACGAGGGTGATACTTGATCGAAACCGTCAAACCGTCTGCAACTGCCTGATCCATTGTATATCGGTCAATTTCATCTCCAAATGTTTGATATGTTTCTGCAATAGGCGTACCGGTAAATCCAACAAACGTAGCCTGTGGAAATGCTTCTTTCAATACTTTTGCATATGGCTTTGAAACCATCGCTTTCATATTTTCATCAGCATCTTTACTGAACTGAATTTTCTTAGAATGTTCAAGTTGTGTTCTATGAGCCTCATCGGAAAAACATATAATATTCTGTCTATCATTGATAATCCCGATTTTGTCATCTTCCCTGTCACAGAATTTCTGAATGGTGCAAATATAAAAACCCCCACTTTGTCTTGCACCAAGCTCCTGTCTTAACTGTGCTCTATTTTTAACAACAGCTACTTCACCGAGGTTCAAAAATTCTTTGCTCTTTGTAAAAAGCTTCGCCCCCTGCTTTTGCAATTCATCACGGTCAACAATTAGAATAATTGTCGGCGAACCGATTTCCGGTATATCGGTACAACGGAGTGCTAGCTGTCGGGCAAGAAAAGCCATTGTGTATGTTTTCCCGCATCCGGTTGCACCAAAGTATGTTCCACCTTTACCGCTTTTGGTGGCAACAGAATTTACTATACTTTGTTTTAGTAATCTAGCCGCAAAGAATTGTGGATAACGACATACAATTTCCTCTTCCGAACTATCATAAATGCTATCCTGAAAATAAATGTAATCTCTAAAAATTTCTAAAAATCGCTCAGGAGCATATACGCCCTTTATCATAGTTTCTGT
The DNA here is from genome assembly GCA_011959925.1 of Lachnospiraceae bacterium. Classification (GTDB taxonomy): domain Bacteria; phylum Bacillota; class Clostridia; order Lachnospirales; family Lachnospiraceae; genus Roseburia_B. The sequence continues at coordinate 16,711 of BLMD01000400.1, read as the reverse complement.
TTCTGCAAAAGGCAGAGTAGATACTTTATCTCCATCATTCACACGTCTCCATGCATAAAAATGCTCATAAGGAGTACGAACTGTCCCAAGTCTTGTTTTCACACCGTCTGAAATGCAAGCCAGGGGACAGTAATGCAAAAGGTGTGGAATATCTCTCCAATAACGAATATTAATTTGCTCCCAAGCATCATAAATGGTTGCATTCGCATCAGCAGGATTTTTCAATTCAATTACGCATAACGGTATACCATTTACAAACAAAAGCACGTCCGGTCTTCGATTTTGTTTTTGACCATTATTTGTATATTCTACTGTGAACTGATTTACCACACGGAATATGTTCTTGTTCCAATTTTCAAAATCAATAAGTGGTATCATTTTTACCAGTCCATATTGCGGCGTAAGCTGAACGCCATCAACCATCCAACTATATACTTTATGCAAAGTCGCAAAATCACTTTCACTGCCAACAAGGCGGACATTATCAAAAATCTGAGTAACTTCATCTTCCATTAAGTCTGGATTTGTATCGGCTATAAACTTTTTGAAATCATCAGCAATCAGCACATTCCTTTTGGTTACACGAGAAATATTGTTACCAGAAGAATAAATCCAGCCTTCAGCCTCCAAAAATCCAATAAAGGCATATTCATATTCTGATTCACAATAGTAACCATTATATTCTTTTAACTTAGCCATTGATTATGCCTCCTCGTTTTCGTGCTTCTTCGATAGAGCCTTTTATTAAAATAGGGCAGATATCTTTTATCTGTACTTTAAGTTTTTCATTGATATTTTTTCTTTCTTTGTAAACTGTGTAAATATCAACAATAGATCTTTGGATTTCCATGCTTGCAATAGGTATTTCTACCTTTATCAAGTCGTCCCAAGAAAATGTTTCTCTTGCAGAGCCCCACGAATGGAATCTTGCATATCTGTCAAATTCAGTTCTGTTGAAAAACATCACTAGATATTCTGGCAACAGATATTCTTCGTCAGTAGAAAAAACTTCATTGACTGATGTAACAACAATATCATCGTTCGTATTATTAAATGCATTGCAAAAAACTTTTTCATTATGTGTGGTTTGCACAAAACTTATTTGACGTGGTTTTACCACTTTATAATTTTGCAATTCGTTCCTATTAACTTTTGATGTAGGTTCACGAAACTCTTTTGATGTGCTTACACCCATAACATTTTTTGTACCATTTACCCCATTTCTTATATCTTGCCTTGTTATAAATGGTCCAATCTTCTCACAAAGAATTCCACGTCTTAAATCTTCAATGTAGGCATCACATACAAGCTTCAAATCGTTCAATCCACGCTCATAACTTTGTTGATTCTCAAGCATAGCATTGTAAACCACAACAAATTTACGCTGAATATCTATATCTGGCAGATGTATAATAATATCACTCATATCATTAAAGTTAAATTCGGGTCTTTGACTTCCAAAATTTCTAAATGTTACTTCTCTACAAAATTCTGATCGTCTAAAATAGATAAATAACCATAAAGGGTCAATGATTTTCTTTCCTTCTTCAGTAAGATAAAACACCATATACAAATGCGAAACAATACACAAATCCTTCATACGATATGCAATAGACCCTAAGTCAAGTCGTGTAGGATTATATACAAATGCACCGTTATTTACTATTTTATAAGGCTTTAAGTTCACACCTTCTGTATTTCCCTTTGGTACAGTAAAAATTCCCTGATTGTTTACTCCTGCAATGAAATCAATTCCATACTTTAAATCACTATTATTTACTGTTGAGCGTTCAATATAATCACCTAAACGAATTTTAGTCAATCCCATAACCAATCCCCCTAAATGCATCTTCCAGCATCTGCTGGGATTTCTTTTCAGCCTTCATGATTTTTTTCATTTCTGCCTGAATACGAGCCATTTCCTTTTCATAGTCAATTTCTAAATCGTGATCAATAAACTCAATATACTTACTTGGAGTAAGTGCCCAGTTCTTTTCTTCGATTTCCGAAATGCCTACACTTCTATAGAGTTCGGGCGCCTCGTATTTTGTTCCGTCAGTTCCTTCGCTCTGCCATGTATGGTAAATATCTGCTGCTTTTTCAATCTGTTCCGTTGTCAAACGTACCTTCTTTTTGTTTTCTCCCTTAACCGGATTTTCTGTCCATGTACGCAAATCCATAAAGAGCATTTCATTCTCACGATTACGCAATGTTCTTCCGTGATAGTTACCACCCTTTTTATTCTGGTTCAAAACCCATAATGTAACACTGATATCTGTCGTGATAAACAGTTCTCTTGGAAGAACAATAATTGCTTCAACCTTATCATTCTGAATCAACCTCTTACGAATTTCTAAAGTATCACTATCATTCAATGCACCATTAGCAAGAAGGAATCCCGCAACTCCATCCGTTTTCTTCAAGTGGGAAAGCATATGCAAAATCCATGCATAGTTCGCATTGCTTTCAGGCGGTGTTACATAGTCTGACCAACGTACATCACTCTTTAAATTTTCATCATACCAGCCTTTCAGATTGAAAGGTGGATTTGCCATAATATAGTTAAAGTATAATCCTTTATGTAAATCGTGTGTAAAGGACGAATCATTTGTTTCACCAAGGTTATGGCTGATTCCGCGAAGTGCAAGATTCATTTTTGCAAGACGATAAGTAGCCGCGTCCTTTTCCTGTCCATAAATATTGATTTTGTTGATATCGCCTTGTTTTGATTTTACAAGAGCAGCGCTCTGAATAAACATGCCACCCGAACCACAGCAAGGATCATATAAAGTGCCGTCATAAGGTTCTATCATTGCCGCAATCAATTGCACAACATCATGAGGCGTATAAAATTCTCCCTCTTCCTTTGTAGCATTTACCGCGAATTCTTTAAGGAAATATTCGTAAACTCGACCGATAAGGTCTTTTTCTTCACCAAATGCCTTATGGCTGATTTTATTTACTTCATCAACAAGTTTCTTAATATCATTTGCGCCAAGATTACGAGTAGTAAACGTCCCTTCGATAAAACAGCCTTTTAAATCCTTTGAAGCAGTTGCAATACTGTGAAGCGCTGTATCAAGTGCAACATTTAGCCCCGGTGCAGGAGTATTGATGATAGTTGACCACCTTGCTTCAAGAGGCAAATTGTATGTTCCATCTGTAAAAGTTGCATCATCAAAGAATGCTGCTCTAATATTTTCATCTTCCGGATCAAGCCCTTGTTTAATTAAAGTCTGACGAAGCCTTTCAATTCCGTCTTCGTATTTCTCACCAATAAAACGTAAAAATACAAGCGTAAGCATCATGTCGCGCTTCTCAAAGAAAGAACCCGCGTTACGTGCCGCACGCAAAATATCTCTACAATTAAATAAAATATTATCTATATTCAGTGCTTTTTCAGCAGTTATCTTTTTCGCCATGCTACTATTCATCCTTTCCCATCTGTGTCCACTGTTCTTCTAAGGTATCAAAATCAAGATTATGGGCATCACAAAAATCCTTAATCTTTTTCATAGCAGACATATTAGGTTTACTTTTTCCACCTTCCCAGCGGTTAATGGATGAAAACGAAACACCAAGTTCTCTGCCAAAGGACTCCTGTGACAAAAAACATTTCTGACGAATCTTCTTTATTTCTTCTGAATAAACCATACTTTTGTTCTCCTTTATTGTCTATATCAATGATATGGCATTATTATAGCATAAAAATGACAAGAGTATTCTAAAATTATCAGAAACCTTCAAACTGATATAAGATAATATCCTTCAGCTTTTTTCTTCTCATAGTAATCTGCCAAAAGCTTTGCAGGGTAACTTTATATCAGCAGCATTGCGTACTTCCATCCCTTTCAAGGCATTGCTCCACAGCCTTCATTTTCTTTAGATTGTCCTTCTTTTGAAGCTTTATCTGCTCCAACCGTTCCCGATAACCATCTGCTGAAGCCTCAAATAATTTCAAATTCTTCCGCAGTTTTGCAGAACCTTTTCCGAGAAGCCCTCTCTCGATACATTTCTTTTTGACTTTACATAGTTCCTCGTCCACCCGTTGTAAGCGAAATTTCAAATGAACCAAATCCAAAAATAATTTCACATCATACTTAACCACCACCAGATACTCTTCCTGCTGCTCATACATTTTCCGTATCTGTTCAATTCATTTTGAAAATACCTGCACCGCAAAACGCATTGCAATATCAGAATTTCTTTCGTCAATTCCGTCCGATTTGATAAAATCCCGACAATCCGATATACTGAGAATAAAACTACAACCCAGGCAGGTGAATACTAAAATGAAATCCATTATGATCATTGACGACGATACCAGCATCGGAAATATGTTAGAAGAACTGCTCTCCAAAGAAGGCTATCATGTTTCCCGCGCCTATTCGGGTACGGAGGGACTTCTGATGCTGTCGATACACAGACCCGACCTGATCCTCCTGGATCTGATGCTCCCGGGGCAAACCGGCGAAGAGATCTTGCCGCAGATTCCGGATATTCCCGTCATTGTACTCAGCGCCAAAACAGATATCGACAATAAAGTCGACCTTCTCTTAAACGGAGCCGCCGACTATGTGACAAAACCGTTTGAGACAAAAGAACTGCTCGCAAGGATTGCCGTCCAACTGCGGAATGCGGCTGCTGTCAGCGCTTCGTCTATCCTGCGCTTTGACGATCTGGAATTGGACACTTCTACCCGTTTGGCCACTCTCTGCGGCCAGACCGTAAAACTGACCCGTACAGAATTTGCCATTTTAAAGCTTTTGATGCAAAATTCTTCTCAGGTAATCGCAAAATCCGTCATATTAGACCGGATCAGCGAAGATACTCCGGATTGTACCGAAAGTTCGCTGAAGGTTCACATCAGCCATTTAAGGAAGAAACTGTTGGACGCCGGGGGAAAAGATTATATCGAATCCGTCTGGGGCATCGGTTTTAAACTGAACGTTACGAATTCTTAACCGTTTCCTTTACCGCTTTCTTAACTTTTATCCGGTATGCTTTTTATAAATCAACCAAAACACGCACGCACGTGTGAACGAATTTCTCAAATATGAGAAAATATATCTGAAAGAAAACGGAAAGGAGATTTCATTTATGGAATATGTATTAACTGTAAATGCATTAAGCAAACATTACAGGCATTTTAAGGCTTTGCACAATCTATCCATGCACGTTCCCAAAGGTTCTATTTATGGATTTGTCGGAAAAAACGGAGCAGGAAAAACCACTTTGATTCGCCTGATCTGCGGACTGCAGAAACCCACGTCCGGAGATTACACTGTGTACGGAATCCGAAACAATTCTTCGGAAATCGCAGCATCCAGGCGCAGAATGGGGGCAGTGATTGAAACGCCGTCTATTTATCTGGATATGACGGCAGAAGAAAATCTAAAAGAACAGTATCGAATTCTGGGACTCCCCTCCTATTCCGGAATATCGGATGTATTGCAGCTGGTCGGCCTGTCCGATACCGGAAAGAAAAAAGCCAAACATTTTTCTCTCGGCATGCGGCAGAGACTAGGCATTGCCATTGCACTTGCCGGAGACCCGGATTTTCTTGTTCTGGACGAACCGATCAACGGATTGGATCCGCAGGGAATCATTGAAATGCGGGAACTGATCTTAAAACTGAACCGAAAACATCAGATCACCGTGCTGATTTCCAGCCATATTTTAGATGAACTCGCAAGACTGGCAACGCATTACGGTTTTATCGACCAGGGACACATGGTAAAAGAAATCAGCGCCGAAGATTTAGAAGCCGCCTGCCGAAAATGCGTCCGCGTAGAAGTCAGCAATATTAAAGTTCTCTCCCGCGTATTAGACGATCTGAAACTGGAATACCACATACTATCGGATGTACAGGCAGATATTTATGCAAAAATCAACATCACACAGCTGACGCTGTCTCTTGCCAAAGAAGGATGTGAAATCTTATCCATGCATGAACATGACGAAACACTGGAAAGCTATTATGTAAATTTGGTGGGAGGTGCAAAGGAATGAGCAGATTACTGGCTGCGGGCTTTACCCGCTTAAAAAAGAGCAAAATTTTCTGGCTCCTTATGGTTATGATGTTTGCATTGGGAATCTTTTTTCCTGTCTCACAATACAATTCCATGCAAAAATACAATACCTCCGGAACGTTAGATTCCCCGTTTTTTTCACACGTTATGTTTATGGGAATTCTGACCGCAGTCTTCTGCAGTCTGTTTATCGGAACAGAATACAGCGACGGCACGATCCGAAACAAATTGATTGTCGGGCATTCCCGGAAATCCATTTATCTTTCCAACCTGATTTTGTGTACTGCAGCAGGCGCCGCTATTTCGATTTCCTATATGACGGCATGCCTGATTGCCGGTCTTCCGCTGATCGGCTCGTTTCAGATGGGCACAAAAGCGGCAGTGATCCTGATGTTATGCAGTATAGTCATCACGACAACCTATACCGCTCTTTTTACGCTCGCGTCCATGCTGATCCACAACAAGGCAATTTTGTCCATTGTTACCGTCATATCCGCATTTATGCTGCTGATGACCGCCTCTTACATCTACGCATCCCTGTCGCAGCCTGAAATGTACACGGATTATATTATGAATGAATCCGGGGAAGTAACCCAGTCGGAACCGGTTCCAAACACACATTACGTCAGAGGCGCCAAACGGGAAGTGTATGAATTTTTGATGGAATTTCTTCCCTCCGGGCAGGATCTTATGATCATTTCCGCAGAAGCGCCCATTGAAAGAATGGTAATCTATGACCTATGTATCATCACGGCATCCACCGGTTTGGGCTTATGGGGATTTTTAAAAAAAGACATCAAATAAATAAACAGGCTGCGGCGTTATTCTTCCTGTGAAAACGCCCAGCCTGTTTGATTTTTCTGTAATATTCTGCTACATCCACAATTACGAATATCAGGCATTTACCGTTCTAGCCTCATAAAATACCAGATAATCCTCGCTCGCCAAATTTTTATCCCTGTCACAGGAGACCGCATAACTCCACTCCAAAAGAGCCGCTCTACCCTCCAGAAGATCATCCCGAAATAATTTTTTAATCTCAGGAACATATTTTAAAATTTCTTCCTGCTCGCTCTCCGTTAAAAATTCACGGTTCCCGACAAATTCCTTTTCACTTCCATTGCGGCAGATCACAGTTACTTCACGGTCAGAATAAGTCACCAGATTCCATAAATCTTCTTTCACTGCTTCTATCACAACAGAACTATTCCTCACTTCCAGTGTGCCGCTTTTTTTTGCAATAAAATAAGGATAATAAATCACTATTCCGTTATCGTTTATTTTTCTAAGCAATGCATCTGCAAATCGTTTTGATTCAGCTGAATTTTTGCCGACAGAACGAGGCAGGTTTAAATCATCCCCCCTGTATACGGCACACCTAATCGTCCATAACAATTGATCGTTTAATTCCTCTTTGCCCGTATACTGCCTCCACGGTATAGACGGCAGACGCATCTCCTTCAATTCCAAAAGTCCCATTAATTTGTTCATTATAACTCCTTATCGTATCACCATTTGTTCAAAAGATTCTCCGGTAATTTTCTGATAACAATTGATCGCATAAGAATCCATCATTCCTGCAAGATAATCGCAGATCAGCCGTTCCTGAATCATATTCTCATTCTCATAATTTTTACATTTATAATTATCCACCCGATATTCCGGTGGCAGAAATTCTTCTTCCTTTCTGAAAAATTCCGTTAACGTTTCTAAAATTTTATTTCCTTTTGTCTCATAAGTAAATACTGCATCGTTATGGTTGATGCACCGAAATGTAATATTTTTAAGCCCATGAGCCAAGTCTGCATAGGTTTGAAATCCTAATTCTTCCGTATACTGCGATCCCCGTTTCTCCTGTTCCTTTTCATCCACATGACAAATGCCGAGATCATTGATCAGGCAATGTATTATCTGGGAAGAAATCTCCTGGCGGAATAATTTTGAATGAACAGAAGAATCCAAATTACTACAGGAAAATCCGCTGTCTTTTTTACTCTGATTTACCAATTCTTCCAATTTGACATAAGAAGATCCGTTTCCATATTTTCGATAAAAATCATGCAAAATTTCATCCATCGTAAAACATTTCTGCCGCAGTCCATCTTCCAGATCATGCGCCGCATAGGCAATTTCATCCGCGATATCTACAATCTGAACGTCCAACGTCCGAATTTTGATCCCATTTTCTTCCACAAACAGGCGAAGCATTTCATAATCGTCATCATATATAAATTTACTATGAATGACTGCATTTCCATCTTTATGCCTATGAAAATATTTTACCACACTAAGCAGTGTTCTATAAGTCAGATTTAATCCCGGAAAATCTTCTTTCTTTTTTTCCAAAGAAGTTAAAATACGCAATGTCTGCGCATTGCCCTCGAATCCCCCAATCCCCTGAAACAATTCATGGAGTTTCCGCTCTCCGGAATGTCCAAACGGAGGATTGCCAATATCATGCGCCAACGCCCCTGCCTGTACAACAAACGCTTCTTTCTTTTTATACCCGGCAGTAAGTGCAATCGAACCGGCAATCTGCGCCACTTCCAAGCTATGAGTCAAGCGATTGCGAAAAAACTGATCTGATTTAATTCCCAATAACTGCATTTTCCCCTGCAAACGCCGAAAAGAAGACGCGTACATGATCCTGGAATAATCCCTGTGAAACTCTCCGTCTGTTCTTTCTCTAGGCTTCTCAGACTTATAATACCTCTCATCTAATTTTTTATTTCTTAATGAGCCGAGATATTCTTTCTTTTGATTTTTATCTTTAAAAATATCAATTTTATGGTTCTTCTCTCCCATCATTCTTCCTTTCTGCCACTTTGTTCATCTGGCTAAAATACTATTTATTTCGTTTATTTCATAATCTATAGAAAAGACTTTTTGGATATTTTCCAGTATACAATAATTTTTTCTTTATTTCTACAAATTCCCCCTCATTTTTTCATTGTACTGTTTCTTCCGGTTTATGCATCTTACTTTCGCCCGCGGACAATATTTGCCGCAGTGCTGGCAATATTTTTTATGCTCTGCTTCTCTTCCTTTGGTACAAACGCCAAGCGCAACGTAATATTTACACGGTATTTCTCTGTATTTCGCCATATGATCTGCTCCTTTTTCTATCTTCTTTTCGTCTGTGATCTCCCTGCCTTAAAATTATAGACCGGGCGGATTCTCTTTTTTATCTCTACGGTATCGCCAATCTGCCCTTTTATTTCATCCAGTGTCCGATAGGCAAACGGCGCTTCATCTAATGTATCTTCACCGATACAGGAACTGTAAATGCCTTTCATCTCAGATCGAAACCTGGATACGGTATAACGTTCTTTGACTTCGTCCCGTTTCAAAATCCGTCCCGCGCCGTGCGGCGCAGAAACATTCCAGTCTTCCGTTCCCTTTCCCACGCCCAGAAGTATTCCGTCGCGCATATTGACGGGAATCATCACAGGCTCGCCTTTTTTTGCAGAAATCGCGCCTTTTCGGAGCATCCGCTTCCCTCCGGTATCTTCAATATAATTATGCACGCAGGAAATCATCTCTTCTGTTTTCCACTTCATCCCTTTGATCAGTTCATCCAAAATGGCAATTCTATTCCATTTTGCATATTCCTGCACAATCTGCACATCGTGCAGATATTGTTCCATTAAATTTCCTTCCAGATATGTCATTTCATAAGGAACCGAGAGGTTTTGCTTTTTCAATGCTTTCTGTCCTTCTGCAAGATAGAATTCCGTCACTGTCTTTCCCAGGCTGCGGCTGCCCGAATGAACCGCCGCATAAAGCGTTCCCGCTTCGTCCCGGTCCAGCTCGATAAAATGATTGCCTCCGCCAAGGGTTCCCAGGCTTACCTCTGCCTTTTCTACAGAAATATGCTCGATGCAGTTTAATTGCAGTAAGTCAAACTCCCGAACATATCTATGCGGTTTGCTGCGAACGCAGAAACCGGACGGAACACGCTCCCGGATGACTTTGTCCAGTTTTTGAAATTCCGCCTTTTTCTGTTTCAATTTTACGAGCGTTACGCCGCAGCCAAGATCAATGCCGACCACCTGCGGAAGAATCCGGCGGCTCACCGTAGATGTAAATCCGATCGTTCCCACCTTTCCCGGATGCACGTCCGGCATTACCCTGATCCGGCATCCCTCAAACGCCGGATTGTCGCAGAGCAGCTGTATCTGCGATAACGCATAGTCTTCTATTGTATCTGTGAATATTTTTGCAAATGCATAGACTCCATGTATTGTTTTCATTGTATTTTGCTCTCCTGTCCGGTGTTTTTCCGCAAAATGAGCGCAAAAAAACACCTCTGTCTCACGCCAGAGATGCCGGACTGCCCAAATCAGTCTTCGAAAACGCAAACTGGATGCAGAATCAATATAACCGAAGTCTTTCGACCTGAAATACCTGTGATACGCTCCGAACCCGAAAATCGGACAATCCGCTCTCCGCGAACATTCCTGTGTGCTGTTGTTGGTTTTGATCTATCTGTTTCATCATTGTCCTCCTTTCGTTCGTGCCAATCGCTTCTTCCATAGTAACCAGGAACCGAAGCAAACCGCTGTAAAACGGCAAAGCTTTGTTCTGTTGCATCATAACAAAAACCATACACTGTGTCAATTCCTGTTTTTAATCTCTGCCTTGACTTTTTCCAAAACCCATGTATAATAAATGTTCGGAAACGTCTGTCAACCCCAGGCATTTCCAAAATACTAACGTCAGTTCGAGACCTTCCTGACGAAAAACAAAACTAAAGGAGAAAACAACATATGAGAGACAAAAAAGTACTGTTTATCACCCAGGCGTCTATGATCGCCGCATTGTACGTCGTGCTGACGCTTCTTGCAAACGCGCTTGGCCTGGCAAATTATGCCATCCAGATCCGTTTTTCCGAAGCGTTGACGATTCTGCCGTTTTTTACTCCGGCAGCCATTCCGGGACTGACCATCGGCTGTCTGCTCAGCAATCTGCTGACAGGCTGTATGCCGCTTGACATCCTGTTCGGAAGCCTTGCAACCCTGCTCGGTGCAATCGGAACCTATGCGCTCCGCAGATTTCTCTGGGCCGCGCCGATTCCGCCGATCCTTGCAAACACACTGATCGTACCTTTTATCCTTGCTTACGTTTATCAGTTTGACGGATCTATTCCTTATTTTATGCTGACCGTAGGCATCGGCGAACTCCTATCCTGCGGCGTATTGGGAATGGTTCTTCTTGGCATTTTAATGAAATACCGCAATGTCATTTTTCAGGCAGGCGTTTCCGATAAAAAAACTCTGCCGGCTAAAAAGACGGACAGGCTCTCCTGAATCCCTCTTTCTGCAAGACCAAACTGCCGGCTAAACAATGGTAAAAACACACACCGGTCATACTCCCCCTCGGAGCATGACCGGTTTATTCTTTTATCTTAATGTAAGTTCATATGTCTGATTTGTATTTTGATTGACAAAGACAACACCGCAGATCTCATCCGTCGAATATACTTTCCTGCAGCCAAAGCTTGTCACATATGTCGTATCGCTCTCATCCGTATTGAGATATCCTGCCGATCCGATCACTCCGGTTACAATATCTTCCAGAGTCCCGTCTTTCATACGGTACTGCGAAGGAATCACATCCGGTTCTGCCCATTCAAAACGTTCTTCTGTCTCCCCGTCCTCTGTATACGCCTGAATCGGCACTTTTTTCCTCGGCAGGTCATAGGTCACTTCCATTGAAATCGGAGAAATCACAATGTTTTTCACAACCGTATCCGATCCCTGAAGCGGCTGATTTATTTCAAACATCTGTTCCGTCGATGCATATTCCACCGTCCAGCTCACATCCCAGCTTCCTTCCTGCACAAGCTCCGGTTCCAGCGTTCTGTCCTCCTGAAATTGAATCATATTCTGAAAATGCGCCGTCAGTTCTTTTCCGTTCATATAGTCTCTTTCCGAACACTGCACAAAATACTCCCAATAAATGACATGTTCCTCCGGATCTTTTGTCCCCTCCTGTATGCCCCCGGAATAATTCAGCTTCAGTCTCTCTCCGTCTACCAGAAGTTCCTGTTCCTCAAAAAATGTCCGTTCCGACAATTTCATGCCTTTGGGCGCAGTAATTTTAAAATACAGATACATATACTTTTCCGTCGCCAGAGACTGTTCCAGGGAAATCGTGACTCCCTGATCCTCTGCATCTGCCTCCACCGGACCTGTCACCTTCTTTTGTACCAGTTCCCTCTGCTGCGCTTCGTCTGCGCCAAACATCTCTGCCACATCCTGATTCCAGAGGAAAAAACCTGCCGCCCCCGCTGTTACCGTGCCAAACAGTATAATCACAGCCACTGCCGCCGCGGCATGGCAGCGGAATCCTCTTTTTCTCATGTTCCTGTCCCCGCTGTTTTCTTTGATTTGACGAATCGTCTGATCTATGCGTGCCGTCACTTCTTTCGGCACGTCTGCCTCACCCTTTAAAATCCGCATTATTTTTTTTTCGCTGTACTGCATATGATAAAACCTCCTATCTTTTACATTGAAAGAACTCCTGATTTTTTTCTCTCTATCCCATATTCTTTTGCCAGCGCTTCTCTGCCTCTTGAGAGCCTTGTTTTGACGGTTCCCTCTTTCAAATCCAGAACCTGTGCAATTTCGGAAACCCTAAATCCTTCGGCATAATATAAGATAAAAATCAGCCGGTATTTTTCATCCAACGCCTCCAGCAGCTGACAAAACTCGACCTGTTCCATGGAAGCATTTTCATCTGCAGGCTCCCAAAACTCCTCCATCTGCCTCTCCTTTCCATAACTGCGGATGATCTGGTTGCATTCATTGATTAAAATACGTATCATCCAGGTTTTGAAATAAGCAGGCTGCCGTAACGTTGTTAGTTTTTCAAAACAGATTAAGACGGTATTTTGGATTGCGTCCGCAATATCCTCTTTATTGTTTAATATCCCTCTTGCGACTTTGTACAGATCCATTGTCATCCGTTCGATCAACCGGGCAAATGCGTCCGTATCGCCGCGCTGGGCTTTTATTACAAGTGTTTTCATGTGTCCTCCTTTCTGCGGTACCATGGCTATCTCGCTTTCTGTTCATTAGATGCACGGGATGTCCATATGGTTTCAAAAAAAAATACTTAGCCCTACATACTGTCTGGCTAAGTATTTTTTATTATCTGCTGTTGGCAGGTTCCACATGAATGTCATGTCCTTTGATCCTGGCATTTTTCATCGCCGCAAGCACTTTTTTTCCGTGCTCCTGCGGAACTTCTACAAACGTATATTTATCATACATATCGATCGCTCCGACCACATCGCCCGGTATACCGCTTTCTCCGGCAACCGCTCCTAAGATATCGCCCGGCCTTACTTTCTGTTTCTTGCCGATATTGATAAACAGGCGGACCATGCCGTCTTCCGCGCCCGTATTGCCAAAGTCAAACCCGCCCGCGCTGTAATTGTCCGGTACCGTATCCGCTCCGCTCAGTTCACGCTTCAAAAACGCAGCGGCGATATCCATTGCCGTCAGATCGGACTCATTGACCTGTTTCTCAATAAAATTAATCATCTCCCGCAGATCTTCTTCTTCGACAATCGCTGTGATCTTGTCCATGATCTTTTCCGCTTTCATCTGGGCAACGTCCTCGGAAGAAGGAATGGGCTGCGCATAGATTTTCGTTTTACAGTAACGCATGATGTCTTTTAATTTATAGACTTCTTTTCCTTTGACGAAACTAAACGCCTTGCCCATCCTTCCGGCGCGTCCGGTCCGCCCGATCCGGTGTACATAATATTCGTCGTCCTGCGGAATATCAAAATTAAAAACCGCTTCCACATCGTCGATATCCAGTCCTCTCGCCGCAACATCCGTAGCGATCAAAATATCGGTTTTTCCCTTCCTGAAATTCGACATCACACGGTCTCTCTGCGCCTGCTTCATATCGCCGTGCAGGCCTTCCGCAAAATATCCACGCAGCGTCAGTTCATGGGAAAGTTCGTCTACCATCCGCTTCGTATTGCAGAAAACAATCGATCCTTTCGGATTGTAATAATCGAGCAGGCGGGTCAGCACTTCCACCTTATCTTTCCGCTTGACGTCATAATAATACTGTTCGATATTGGATACCGTCAATTCTTTTTTCACCACTTTGATGGTAACCGCATCCGTCTGGTATTTTCTTGTTATCTCCAAAATGGGTTTGGGCATCGTAGCGGAAAATAAAACCGTCTGGCGTTCTTCGGGAATATATTCCAAAATCGTCTCAATATCTTCCCGAAAACCCATATTTAACATTTCGTCCGCCTCATCGAGAACGATCATATGCACTTCATCGCAGCGGATTGTTTTTCTGCGGAGATGGTCCATCACACGTCCCGGCGTACCCACGATAATCTGAATGCCTCCTTTTAACGAGCGGATCTGCTTTGAAATATCCTGCCCGCCGTACACCGGCAGGATCTTAATGCCGTGCATATATCTGCCCAGATTCCGAAGCTCTTCCGCCACCTGGATCGCAAGTTCCCTGGTAGGAGAAAGAATCAGAACCTGTGTCTTTTTCAACGAAGGATCTACATTCTGCAGCATCGGAATCCCAAATGCCGCCGTCTTTCCCGTTCCTGTCTGTGCCTGCCCGATGACGTCTTTCCCTTCCATTACGACGGGAATTGCCTTCGCCTGAATCGGCGTCGTCTCCTCAAATCCCATCTCTTCTATCCCGCGTAAAATCTGCGGCATAAGCCCCAACTCGTCAAATCTGATTGTGTCCATATAATTCCTTTCTGTTTTTGATTAACTGTTCTTTTTCGCTTTTTCTTAGCTGTTTAATCTGCGCCTCCCGCCGCATCGCCTGTTCTTTTGAATCTGCCTGTTCCAAATATACCAGTTTCACCGGCGTACGGGAACGCGTGTATTTCGCTCCTTTTTTCGCATTATGGGCTAAAATCCGTTTTTTTATATTATTGGTCCACCCGGTATAAAGCGTACCGTCGCTGCATTCCACAATATATGTATAACTGACATTTTCCTTCTGTTCCATAAGTATCCCGCCCTGCCGCCGTCTTCTGGGATATGCCCGAATCTGTACCGGGCACACCGCGCAACAAAAGAGCCGCTCTATGCCGTCATATATCTGCATAGAACGACTCACCTGTAAAACACTACACACATTATACTTGTGCTTCCTTAAAAATTCAAGGAAAAAATCTTTTATTGGAAAAATTCAACCGGATCTACCGGTTCTCCGTCTTTTTCCAATGCAAAATATACATTGCTTCCTTCCAGCGAATAATACTTTGTAGGTTCGCTGACAAAACCGATCGTATTTCCGGCCTCCAAATACGCCCCTGCTTCATACGGAACTTCTTTTAACTGTCCGTAAACAGCCGTATATCCGTCTCCAAGGTCCATCGTTACCGTGCATCCGGTCACTTCATTTGTCGAGATATCGGTGATCTTGCCGTTTGCCGCCGCTTTTACTTTATCGTTGACATTTCCCGAAATGATCACCGCCGGATTATATTTATACTGGTCCAGGGTCGAAAAATATACCGTCTGTTCCATATTGTAGTCTAAAATCACTGCGCCCTCTACCGGCCAGACGAGTCCTGCCTGCGCGTCAAAGTGAAGGTCTGCCGCCGGCTCCAAAACGGCTGCCGTTTCTGCCGTTTCATCTTCCGCAGTCTGTCCCGTTTCGTTATCTTCTGCTTTCGCCGTATCCGCCGCATTTTCCGGCTCTGCAACTGTTTTTGTTCTTGTTGGTATCTCTTTCTTGGGCTTTACCACGGTCGAAGCGATCGCCGTCTTTCTGCTGTCCTGTTCCGTTTCCTGTTTCGGTTCCGTTTCCTTTTTTGCAACCGTCTTTCTCTCTGCCTTTTCCGTCTCTTTTACGGCTACCTGCTGGTTTTCTTCTTCTCCGGTTCCCCTGGCGGTATATACATAAGCTCCTGTCAGTCCTAAAATAGCCGCCGCCAGACAAACAGCCGCTATTTTATATTGGTTGCGCCGAAAAAAATTATTTCCTCTTCTCATATCATCACCATCCATAGTCATATTTGCTGTTTCACGTTACGTTTGATAACGCTGCTGACTATAGTTTGTGCGTATTTTGAAGTTTTATTCAATCATACTGCGTGACAAATTCGATTTCAGAATAAAAATATTTTAAGATATCTTTATAGGAAAACCCTTCTTTTGCCAGTTCATTGGCTCCATACAGACTTAATCCCAGCCCATGTCCCAGCCCTTTTGTCATGACCCGAATCTCTCCGTCTACTTCCTGAAACGAAAATGCAGAAGAATTCCAGTCATACGCCAAACGCACCTCCTCGCCGGAATGCAGATTTCCCTCAACGGAAAGTTCCGTTACATATCCCGCATCCTCACGCTTGGTAATTTCGATGACAGAAAGCAGCTCCGCCGCCGTTTTTTCCGCCGCCGCCTGTCTCGTTTCCTCCGAAAACAAATCTCCCCCCTGCTCGATAAATTTTTCCGGCGTATAAAACACAACTTTCAAAAAATCTTCCGACGGAAGATCCATCCGGCAGTCCGTACTTTTTAAATACGGATACTCCTCATTTCCGTAAAAATCAGCCGCATTCCTGGTATACCCGGCGCTGCTTCTGTAAAAATCGGCACGAATGTACTCTGCGTCATATACCATGGCAACACCCTTTGTCGCTTCTACGCTGCTCTCTAACC
>BLMD01000399.1 GCA_011959925.1 Lachnospiraceae bacterium | reverse complement strand
AAATCCCTGCTGATAGGAATTCATTGCGTCGTATACTTCTCTTGCTTCCTTAATTGCCTTTGCATCGCCTGCCGTAAGACTGCCCACCGGCGGAAGCTTAGCGATCATTGCCGAAAACAGGCTCGCCATCTGGAACGCTTCATAATAATCCGAATTGGCAACGGTATCAAGCGTATCCAGAGAATACACACCGTCGTCTACCGCCAGAAGTATTTCTCCGTTTTCATACATCACATAATCGACTCTGCCGCTTACCGTACCCATGTCGGTATTTAAAATAACATATTTGCCGACCAGATCGTTTGCCATGCCGTATGTCACGGTATCCGCAAGGTTCTGCGTTGCCTCTAGCTGTGAAAACGTCGCAAGCTGAGAAACATACTCCGTATTATCCATCGGCTCCAGCGGATCCTGGTACTGCATCTGCGCAACTAAAAGCTGTAAAAACGCTTCTTTGTCAAGCCCTGACGTAGCGCCTTCTTTCTTTTTCTTTTTTGCCGCAGCCGTCGATTCTTCTGTACTGTTGTTTTGAATTTTGCCGTTTTCCACGGTTGCCATTAATAATGCCATAGAATTCTCCTTTCCTATGCTGTAAAATCGATCTGGTTGCCGTTATCCCGCATGATCTGCGCCGCAAGCTGCTCTTCCTCTGACATCAGGCCGGACATGCTGTCCAGGTCATTCAGGTTCAGATTCTTCCGCGTCTGTTTCTGCGATTCTTCCATCTGCTGCTGTGCCTGCTGTTCCTGTCTGGCGTTTTCTTCCAGATTCTGCTCAAATTCATGGGTTGCAACCGTCACTTCAATCGCATCCACCTTGATTCCCTGCTGGTTTAAACTCTGGCGCAGTTCCATCACCTGTGTCTCCAAAGCTTCTTTTACCGCTGCATTCTGCGCTGCAATCTGCGCGCGGACAACGCCTTCTTTTTCGGAAACATTCAGATAAATTTTACCAAGGTTTTCCGGGTTTAACTGCATTTCCATAGAAGTTTCTGTTGCCGAAATTGTCACACGGACGTTTCGTGCAATCTGGTTGATCAGATCAATTGTATCGATCTGGCTTTGATACGGAACCGCTTCCCTGGGCATAATAAACTCTTCTGTCCTTGCGGTCTGCTGATCTGCAAACACTATTCCGGCATTTGATGTATCGCTTTTTGCGCTGCCGGACTGATCTGCTTCACTCTGCTCGCCAGGCCCCTGCTCTGTCTCTTCACCTATTTTAGAAACCGCCTGATCCGCAGGGTTTTCTTCTCTGGAAACTTCCCACTTCTCTTGTTCGGATACCGGATTCTGCTGTTCTGATACGGCTGTTTTGGCCTCCTCCCGGGATACAGCATTCACAGTCAGATCTTCCGCTTCTGCGCCTGCTTCTTCTGCGGCTGCATTCTGAATCGTCTGATCTCCCGTTTCCTGTGCGTGTTCCGCATCCGGAAGTTCAACGCTTCCTGCCTCTTCCCACGCGGATGCCAGCAGATCTAGATCCTGCCGGTTAATGCCAAGTTCTTCGCACAGTGTTTGAACCGTCGTTTGAACCTGCTCTATCAGATGCTGGAATTCACTGCTTGCAAAGAGGGTTCCTATGTCTTTTCCTGTCAGTTCCTGTACCAAAGATGCCAGATCCGGAAGATTTTTAAGATCTAACAGGGACAATCCAAGGCTTTCCAGCGCATCCGAAATTTCTTCATCCGTTACGCCAAGTTCCTCTTTTAATACGTCCCGGATTTCTTCTTCAAACGTATCCAGCGCTTCGGACGATGCTTCCCGCATCTGTTCCGGCGTCATGCCTTCTTTTACGGATACATTTTTATAAGAACCAGAATATGTATCATACGCAGAATTTGCGTTGTTTTTTGTACCGGCCTGTATATCCATCGGGTGAGAGCCTGCTGAAATATTCATATTCGGCATACCGTTCTGATTCATCAGATCCAAAAAACTAACGGTAAAATCCTCCCCCTTTTCTTTATCAGGCATTGCAGTCTTTACATTTGCCCCAACCTGCAGCATGCTCTTTACAATTCCGGAAATATGGGTTCCCATTTTTTTCGCCTCCTTTCTTAAGATATAGTATCATTTATGATTCAGAGGGATTCATGATTTTGGTCAGCTTTGCCGCTGTTTCCGCATTCATTGCCCCCAGAATACTCGCACTTGCATCCGCATCCATCGCCTTTAAAATTTTTGCCACCAGCTTTAAGTCGCTTGTCATTGTATCAAAAATCGCCGCTGCCTGCTTTGGTTTCATCGTGGAATACATATTGATATAAGATTCCAGCTCTTCATCTTTCTGCTGCTGTTCCAAGACCTGCTTATAAATCGCTTCCGCATTGGCAGGATCGATGCTTTCATAATACGTCTTATATTCATTTATATCGGGCGCTTGATCCGAAAATACAACCTCTTCGTCAAACTTTTGCTTTAATGCCTCAAACTCTGCTTCTTTTGCCTTGTACTGTTCCAGCTGTTCTGACTGTCCCCTCAGTTCTTCGTTGCTTTCCTGGCTTTTGGCGTTTGCATTTTTTTCGTTCTGCAGTTCGATTTCCAACGCCTTGATCCTTGCCACGGCTTCATCCAGCGTCGTATACGGATATTCCGTACCGCTTTCCGTACCTAAGATCAGCTCGTCGTCTGCATCCGGTAAAATCCTGTTTACATAAGGAACGTCTTTTAACAATGGTTTTAGCACGGTAGAACCAAAACCGCCCACATCCATCTTGACCAGCAAAACAAGAATCGCAAGCCAGATCGCGATAATGACAAGCGTCACAAAAAATACGGCAAGACGGCTGCCGCCCTCTTCCTCATATCCTGCATTCTCCATTGCCTGATTAATCTCTTCCGGAGACGCACCCGCTTTTTCGAGCTTTTTCCTTCTCTTTTCTTCTCGACTGGCTGCTTTTTCTTCTTTTTTTGCCAGTTTTGCAGCCTTTTTCGCAGCTTTTTTATCGACTGCATCACCGTTTGGCATTTCATTCGTATTCGCCATATGTTTCTTTCACCGCCTGTTATTCTTGATTCTGATGATAGGTATAACTGACTAATTCGTCTACCTCTTTTTTTTCTTCGTATGCAAGTTCTGCTTTAAATTCTTCAAACTTCCTCTCCCGAAGCTTTTCATATGTTTTTCGTTCGATCATGACCTCATTAAGCCTGTGCCGAACCAGCTCCAGCTGCTTCTCTGCTTTATGTACATTCATCATCTGTCCGCGGATCCTGGTTTTCATCGTTTCAACCGCTTTCCGGCAGGCATTGACTGCAAGCAGGTCAATCGTTCCTTCCAAAAGCTTTTTTGCCTGTTTGTCGTATCCCGCTTTCTGGATCATCAGTTTCTGCAAAATCTCCTGTTCCTCCAGAAGCTTTGCGGACGCAAGCCCAAATGCGATCTTTTCCTGGCTTTCCAGCTTTTGCTTAATATCCAGCACGCTTTGCAGCTTATATTGAAATTTCGCCATCCCAGCTCACCTACTCTGCAAAAAGGGCTTCCAGCATTGCCTCTTCTTCTTCAAATTCAAATTTTTCCATCGTATCCTGCCGTAAAAATGCGTTGACTGCTTCGATCTTGGAAATTGCATAATCGATTCCGGAATTGGATCCCCTTTTATACGCCCCGATGTTAATCAAATCTTCGGCTTCCTGATACGTTGCAAGCACATTTTTCAGCTTACCCGCCGCCGCTTTATGTTCTTTTCCGGCGATAGAACTCATAACCCTGGAAATACTCTGTAAAATATCGATGGCAGGATAATGGTTGCGATGTCCCAGTTTTCTCGAAAGCATAATATGTCCGTCTAAAATACTGCGCGCCGTATCGGTGATCGGTTCATTGAAATCATCGCCGTCAACCAGTACCGTATACAACCCGGTAATGGAGCCTTTCTCGGCATTTCCTGCCCGCTCCAAAAGCTTTGGCATTTCCGAATATACGCTGGGAGGATACCCCCTGGTCACCGGCGGCTCTCCCGAAGCAAGACCGATCTCTCTCTGCGCCATGGAAAAACGCGTCAGGGAATCCATCATTAAAAGCACGTCTTTGCCCTGGTCTCTGAAATATTCCGCAATCGCTGTCGCCGTCTTCGCCGCCTTATTGCGGATCAGCGCCGGTTTGTCTGAAGTCGCCACGACAACGACCGACCGCTTCATGCCTTCTTCCCCCAAATCGCGTTCGATAAACTCTCTGACCTCTCTTCCGCGCTCCCCGATCAATGCAATCACGTTGATGTCCGCCATTGTATTTCTGGCAAACATACCCATCAAGGTACTCTTGCCGACACCGGAACCTGCAAAAATGCCGATCCTCTGTCCTTTTCCGACGGTAATCAGACCATCTACCGCCTTGACTCCCAGCGGCAGCACTTCGTCTATAATCTTCCGCTTCATAGGATCCGGCGGAGGAGCCTCCACGGGATACTCTTTCGCCTGGTCAAATTCAGGCAGATCCGTCACCCTTCCGATCCCGTCCACCATATGTCCCAGCAGGGCATCTCCCGCTAAGACAGACAAAGGATGCCCCGTATTCTCTACGGTGCATCCGACACCTATCCCTTCTACACTTTCATACGGCATCAAAAGCAGACGGTTGTCCCGTATGCCTACTACTTCTGCCATAACTGAAATTTGATTGCTTTTATCAATGATAATACGGCATAAATCATTGAGTTTTGCATCCGGTCCTACGGATTCAATCGTCAATCCCACTATTTTTACCACTTTTCCAAGCCTGTCAAAATAAGTACGGTCTGCCATCTGTAAATATTTGTCAAAATTGTATGCCACGTTTATCATCCTCACGAACTTAATGATCTTAAATCCTTTATTAAATTTTTAAGCTGCACATCCATGCTGCAGTCAAAGATACCCGTATCCGTTTCAATGATACATTGATTGCCGGTCAATCCTCCGTCCGAAACAATTTCCAAAGACATATCATGACCGATCCGATCTAAGATTTCATTCCTGCGGTTTTCCAGAAATATTTTCTGTTCATCTCCTACACGGATCCGAAAACTTTTAGTCCCTTCGATATCCGCAATCGTATTGCCGACCAGATACAGAAGAATGTCCCGTTTGTCTTCAAACTGAATGCGGAAGACCTTTTCCACTACCGATAAGATCACGTCTAAAAGCTTCGGCTCCAGCTCCTGTAATTCTTTTTGGTAGTCATCGTAAAGTTTTTGCCTGGTCTGTTCAAGTTCTGCCCGTTTTTGCCGGTATTCTTCTTCCAATTCTCCCTGGGTCTGGGAAAAAGCCGCTTCGTACCCTTCTTTGTGTCCTTCTTCTTTTGCCTGTATCAGCACTTCCTTCGACTTCTCCGCCGCTTCAGACATCAGGCGTTTTGATTCTTTCTTCGCGTTCTGCAAAAGTTCTTCGGCTTCGGCCTTTGCCGCCTGTAAAATTTCGTTTGGGTCTTCCTCTACAACATCTTCGGAAATTTCACCCAGATTCTGAAATCCGTCCGTATTTCCGGCATTCTGCAGCCGCTTAAGTTTTGCCAGCTTCTGCTCTATCATGGAATTGTAATCCATAATACGGACGTTCTGTTCCGGAACGACCGTATTATATTGTTTAAACAGATTAGACAACGATCTCGTCACCTCCGCCTCTGGAAATTACAATCTCGCCAGAGTCTTCTAACTTACGAATCACACCGACAATCTTCTGCTGCGCCTCTTCCACATCTTTCATACGTACCGGACCCATAAATTCCATATCTTCCTTGATCATTGCCGCAAGACGCTTGGAAAGGTTCTTAAATATTGTATTCTGGACGTCTTCGTTTGCACTCTTAAGTGCGATAGAAAGATCACTGTTGTCCACATCTCGAAGTACACGCTGGATCGCACGGTCGTCAAGCAGCATAATATCCTCGAAGACAAACATCTTCTTGCGGATTTCGTCTGCCAGCTCCGGTTCTTCGATTTCCAAAGATTCCATAATATGTTTCTCGGTTGAACGATCTACCGTATTTAAAATATTGACAATTGCGTCTACACCGCCCACAATCGTATAATCCTGATTGATCAGCGAAGATAACTTTCGTTCCAATACACGCTCCACTTCTTTGACAACGTCCGGCGAAGTTCTGTCCATCGTTGCGATTCTCTTTGCCACATCCGCCTGTACTTCCGGAGAAAGCGCGCTGATGATCATGGCGGCCTGTGCCGGCGTCAGATATGACAAAATCATTGCGATCGTCTGCGGGTGTTCGTCCTGAATAAAGTTTAACACCTGGCTCGGATCCGTCTTTCGGACAAATTCAAACGGACGTACCTGCAGCGACGCTGTAAGCTTGGAAATTACTTCCTGTGCACGATCACCGCCCAACGCCTTATCCAGCAGCTCTTTCGCATATGCGATACCGCCTTCCGCAATATACTGCTGTGCCAGGCAGACCTGATAAAATTCATTTAGTACCGCTTCTTTTATCTGCGGAGAAACGCTTCTGGTATTTGCAATTTCCAACGTCAGTTCTTCTATTTCTTCTTCTTTTAAATGTTTAAAAATATCTGCCGACTTTTCCGGTCCTAATGCAATCAATAATATAGCGGCTTTCTGGACCCCGGTCAATTCTTCGGTACTCATCTTTAATCCCACTCCTCATTCAGCCAATTACGCAGCAGCGATGCGGCTGCTTCCGGATTGTCTGTCACAAAATTTTCAATCAGAATACGCGTTTCCGATTTTTCCGAAAAACCGATATCCTGTAAAGAATCGTCTGCCATTTCCGAATTTCTGGTCGTTTCCAGCAAATTTTCTACAGAAAGCTCCGGCTCGATTTCCTGCTCCTGCTGCTTTCTGGTGCTTTTGAATACGACAAATCCAAGCAGGCCAAAAATCAGAACCGCAAGCACGATCTGCAGGTAATCCGCAAGATCTCGTCCGCCGGATGACGCATATTTAAAGAACGGTACATCATATGCCACAATTGTAATATTGTCCCTTGCAATTCCGGTTGCATTGGCTACCATATTGTAAAACTCATCATCCACCGTTGTTTTCACACGGCTGCTATTCTCAGCCACAAATTCATCAAACGAAATATCGTCCAGCGTTCCGTCTGCTTTCAGCGCATTTTCATCATAGACTACATAGGAGGTAGCAACAACCGAAATGGAAGAATTTTCAAGATCCACCTTTCCGCCGTCGCTTTTTCTTCTGGTAATTTCCTGGCTGGGAAGAAATTTTTCTTTTGTCTCGCTTGTGGAAGAAGAGGTGATCTCCGAATCTTCCATCACATACGTCGCCGCACCCTGGTCATTGCTGTCCGTACCCGGATTGCCTGCTCGTCCTCCCTGTGCTTCGGATTCAAATGTATTCCGGCTGTCCAGATACCCCTGTTCCTGCCCGGGCTCCACATAATAACGCTGGTTCGTGTAATCTTCCGTATCAAAATCCATAACCAGATTCAAACCGACTTCCACGTTATCATATACATCCGTACCTAAAACGACGCCCTTGACTTCGCTTTTTACCATATTCTCCGCTTTGCTTTTGACGGAAAGCTGGGTATTTGCATTTCCGATTGCCGTTCCCGCATCTCCTCCGGAAAACAGAACGTTTCCGCTGGAATCCAGCAGCAATATATGGTCCGTAGAATCATTTCCTACCTCGGTAGCCACGAACTTGGCGATCCCCGCCGCCTGTTCTTCCTCCATTTCTCCGTTTAAAGTCAGAACTACACTTGCATGCGTCTCCTGTCCCATGGAGATAATCGTTCCGTCTTCCTCCGGAATCGAAAGACTGACGGATGCCTCCTCGATATTTGATATCCTTGTCAGCTGGTCTTCAAATTTCTTTTCCAGATATAACTGATACTTTTTGGTCTTATCCGATTCGGTCGTACTGAAATTTCCGTCAAATACGTTTTCGATGCCGTACCCCTGCGACGGAATTCCGTTAGACCCCAGCAAAATCGAAGCGTTCGCTTCATCTTTCTGGTCAATGGAAAAGGTCAGTCCGTCGGACGATACTTCCGCAGAGATTCCTTCCCCTTCCAGCAGGCTCTTTACTTCAGACGCCTGTTTTGTATTCTCACAGGTAATTAACGTAACCATATTCGGCTGATTCATCACAACTGCCAATATGACTAACGCCAATATAACGACTGCCGTAATGCTAAGCAGCAGCGTCTTCTGTTTGACGGAAAACTTTGTCCACCAATCTTTTATCTGATTTAAAATATTCTGCACTCTCTCTGGCATTTTGCATCCCTACCCACTAAATTGACATATTCATAATTTCTTTGTACGCATCCAACACCTTGTCCCTGACCGCAACCGTATACTGCAGGGCGATATTCGCTTTCTGCTGTGCTACCGCCAGTTCATGCGTACTGACCGCCTCGCCGAGTGCAAACTGAATCTCCGCCGATTCCGCCGCATTCTGATAGGCGTTTGTCTCGTTAATCATATTCAGCGCCGTATCCAGAATAGAACCAAAATCTCCGTTTTTTTCTTCCGGAGCCTGCTGATATTTATTTAATCCGTACTGTGTAAGATAATCCGGTGATACGCTGTACAATGAAGCTATATCCATTTCACTCATCCTCCCTGAACTCATTCTTCGGTTTATGATTTACCTACCTGCAGCCCTGCCTGCGCCATCGATTTGATCGCGTTAAATGCCGTTACATTCGCTTCATAACCTCTGCTGGCATCGATCAGATTTGTCATTTCCGTTACGATATTTACATTCGGATAGGAAACATAGCCGTTCTCATCTGCATCCGGATGCGCCGGATCATATTCCATATTGTATTCGGAATCGTAATCCTCGGATACTTTTGTAACTTTTACTCCGTTTCCGCCATATGTACGCGCTCTTGAGAGCATTTCCTGAAAAGATGTTTTATCCCGTTCCGCAAATGTCACGACCTTCCTCCGGTACGGCGTACCGTCTTCGGTTCTTGTCGTATTGACATTCGCAACGTTCTCCGCAATGATATCCGTACGAAAACGCTCCGCCGTCATTCCCGACGCGCTGATATTAAATGCCTGAAATAATCCCATACCAGTTCCTCCTCACCTTGCTGTTACTGCATTACGGATTTCAGTCTTGCAAATTCCTGGGTCATGCTGTCTGTCAGCGCGTCATAGCGCAGTTTTTCCGATGCCAGTTCTACATTTTCTACATCTACATCCACATTGTTCTTATCGATACGATAGGAATAATTTGCAGAATCCACATATACAGACGCATCCAAACGGCTTAAATCGGCATGCTCCACCTTACTGTCCAACGTCTGATACTTCATATTGCCAAGTTCATTCCGCAGCACGCTCTGAAAATCCACGTCTTTTCTCTTATATCCCGGCGTATTTACATTCGCAAGATTATTTGCGATCGTCTCTTCACGCAGCCAGCTCGCATCGGCAGCTTTGTTGAGTACATTGACATAACTAAACACATTTGATGAAAACATATTTGGCCGTTCCCCTTTCTTACATCATACTCCTCATATTTTAATCATATTCTCTATTATAAATTATATTAAAAAAAAGACAAGTATTTTTTTATCACTTTTTACACGATTTTGTACTTTGCTGTCTTTTTTGGCACTATATATGCGCCCTTTTCGGTTCTCTATGGTAAAATCTACCGGATACTAAGCATCATAAAATGCCCGGCAGACGTTTTTACACGACAGAAAAAAAGGATCTGCAGGAAATTTCCGCAAATCCTTTTGGTTAAAATTTCTCTTAAGTTTAATAGTCTTTTTGTTTTTTTATCTTTTCAAGTTCGTCAAACACCACGTCGTTTAACACTTTAATGTATGTGCCTTTCATTCCGGAAGACCGGGATTCGATTACGCCTGCGCTTTCAAACTTGCGAAGCGCATTGACAATAACGGAACGGGTGATTCCCACCCGGTCTGCAATCTTGCTGGCGACCAGTATGCCCTCATTGCCGTCCAGCTCGTCAAAAATATGGATGATCGCCTCCAGTTCCGAAAAAGAAAGCGTATTGATGGCAGACTTTACAATCTGGATCTTGCGGATCTCCTCCGCATTTTCTTCGTTTACGGACCGCATCATCTCAAGACCTACGACTGTCGTGCCATATTCGCTCAGTATAATATCGTCGATGTCATAAGGAGAATCGTACCGGTAGACAAACAGTGTCCCAAGCCGCTCTCCGGCAATATCGATCGGAGTTATAATCGCACAGTAGCGCTTTAAGTCGGCGGCAAATCCCAATGTTTCCAAATTCACATTCTCCTTGGTAGAAAGGATCCCAAGAAGTCTTTCGTTTAACAGCGGATCGATGAACCCTCCCACTTCGTCCACAATCAACTCGCAGATTTCAGGAGTCCCTTTTCCCACGCTGCTTCCTAAAACTTTCCCTTTTTTGCTGATTACCAGAATGTTGGACTTTAAAATCTCCGTCAGTACTTCGCAGATATCGTTGAACACTACTTTGGAAGAATTGTTATTATGCAAGAGTTTATTAATTTTTCTTGTCTTATCCAACAACTGTACGCCCATATGACACCCTCCTTCAAAAATATTCCGAATTTTTTGTAACTGAATGGTATCTTAACATATTTAGTATGCAATTTCAAGAATATTCAATTTATTTTCCTTTTTCTTCATTTTTGGAAATTTTTTCACTGTAGCCGCACTGCTCGCCGGAACATGCAAGCTTATTTCCTTTTTCCACCATATAGCTGCCGCACCGGGGGCAGGGCTGTTTGGACGGTTTCTGCCAGGAAATAAAAGAACATTCCGGGTTATGCTCACAGCCGTAGTATTTTCTGCCTTTTTTCGTCTTTTTAATGACAACTTCGCCGCCGCACAAAGGACATGGAATGCCTGTTTTTTCCAGATACGGCTTCGTATTCCTGCAGTCCGGAAATCCGGGACACGCCAGAAACTTTCCGTGCGGACCGTATTTGACCACCATATTCCTGCCGCACTCTTCACAGATGACGTCCGTCACTTCATCTTCGATCTTTACCTTTTCCAGATCTTTCTCCGCAATGTCGACGGCTTCTTTTAAATCCGGATAGAAATTGCTGACGACGG
This sequence comes from Lachnospiraceae bacterium, assembly GCA_011959925.1. Lineage (GTDB taxonomy): Bacteria > Bacillota > Clostridia > Lachnospirales > Lachnospiraceae > Roseburia_B. The sequence goes on along the minus strand of BLMD01000399.1, from coordinate 18,702 downwards.
TTTTCCAGTTTATGGCGCCCTCTTCTACCTTGTCCAGAAGCGACTCCATATTTGCGGTAAAATGCTCGTCTACAATCGTCGGAAACGACTCTTTCATTATGGAATTGACAATTTCGCCTAATTCTGTCACATACAGGTTCTTATTTTCTTTTACCACATATCTTCTGGCAAGGATGGTTGTAATCGTCGGAGAATATGTACTCGGACGTCCGATTCCAAGCTCCTCCAACGATTTTACCAGAGACGCTTCCGTATAATGCGCCGGCGGCTGTGTAAAATGCTGCTTTCCGTCCAGTTCCATAAGCGTTAAGACAGAATCCTGATCCAAAGAACCGGCCAGTACATTGCCGCCTTCTTTTTCTTCTCCCGCAGCCGTATAGACGGATAAAAAGCCGTCAAATGCAATTTTTGCCGCCGATACATGAAACCGATAGTTTCCTGCTTTGATGGTAACCGATGTCGTCTCATACACGGCTTCTTTCATCCGGCTTGCTGTAAAGCGCTTCCAGATCAGCTGATAGAGCCGAAACTGGTCTCTGGAAAGAGATTCCTTTACCAGTACGGGCGTCCTTGTAATATCCGAAGGACGAATTGCCTCGTGGGCGTCCTGAATTTTAGCCGAATTCTGTTTCTTTCCGGCATGTTCCGCCGCGTACGCTTCTCCATATGCTCCTGTGATATAATCTTTCGCCGCGGCTTTCGCCTCTTCGGAAATACGAACCGAGTCGGTTCTCAAATACGTAATCAGTCCGACCGTGCCTTCTCCCTTCACATCGATGCCTTCATACAGCTGCTGCGCGATCCGCATCGTTTTCTGAATGGAAAAATTCAGCGCTTTGGAAGCCTCCTGCTGAAGTGTGCTCGTCGTAAACGGAAGCGGCGCTTTTTTCACTCTCTCGCCTTTCTTTACTTCAAGAACCTGATACTCGGCATACTCGATTTCTTTCTTGATGCGTTCCAGCTCCTCTCCGGAAGGAATCGGTTGTTTTCCGTCTTCCGTCCCGTAAAATTTGGCGATAAGCGGACGTTTCTCTCCTTTGACCGCCAGCTTTGCTTCCAACGTCCAATACTCGTCCGGTATAAACGCGTTGATTTCTTCTTCCCTGTCGCAGATCATACGAAGTGCGACGGACTGTACCCGTCCCGCGCTTAAGCCCCGCTTTACTTTCGCCCACAGCAGAGGACTGATTTTATACCCCACCATCCGGTCTAACATACGCCTTGCCTGCTGCGCGTTCACGAGATCCATATCGACTTCCCGCGGTGTTTTTAAAGAAGCTTTCACTGCGTTTTTGGTGATTTCGTTAAAGCTGATGCGGTATACGTTTTTTCCTTCCAGCTTCAGCGCATTTGCCAAGTGCCAGGAAATCGCCTCTCCTTCCCGGTCAGGGTCGGTTGCAAGATAGATTTTATCGGCTTTTTTCACTTCTTTGCGGAGATTTGCAAGAATATCTCCTTTTCCGCGTATCGTAATATACTTCGGCTCAAAATCATGTTCTACGTCGATGCCGAGCTGGCTTTTCGGCAGATCGCGCACATGTCCGTTTGACGCAGTGACCTCATAATTTTTCCCCAAAAATTTTTTGATTGTCTTTACCTTAGCAGGCGATTCCACGATTACCAGGTACTTTGCCATAACTATAGACTCCTTTTATACTGTTTTACTTTTTACGGTAATTATTTTTATAATATTCTTCGATCAATCCCTTCGTCTGCAGCCGGATCAGTAAATCTGCCAAAACGGAAGACGGTAAATTCGTCATATTTACTAATTCTTCCATATTTCTGGGATATAGACCAAAGCAACTATACACCATCGATTCTTCTTTTTCAAGTGGTTTTTTTGCCACTTCATCTTTTGCCGCAGTTTCTGCCGGCGAAACGCCAAGCTCTTCGATCAATTCGTCTGCAGATACCACAATTCCGCTTCCCTGCCGGATCAGCTCGTTGCATCCTTTGCTTAACGCATCGTCCATCCTGCCCGGAACCGCATAGATGTCTTTTCCCTGTTCCAGCGCAAAATCCACGGTAATCAAAGAACCGCTTTTCTTTTTTGCTTCGATGATAATGACTACGTCGGAGAGCCCGCTGATGATGCGGTTTCTTGCAGGAAACTGCGCTGCAAACGGCGGCGTTCCCGGAAGATACTCGGAAATGACGGCTCCGTTCTTTTGTATGGTTTCGTACAAGTCTCTTCCGCCTTTCGGATAACAGACATCCGTTCCGCAGCCAAGAACGGCATACGTCTTTCCGCCGCCCCGGACAGCGCCCCAATGTCCGAACGAATCGATGCCGGACGCCATGCCGCTTACGATTCCGACGCCGCAGCGCGCAAGCCGCTTTCCCAGCTCAAGTCCCGCCGCCCTTCCGTAAGAAGAGCACAGGCGCGCACCCACGATCGCCGCTGTCTTTTCTTCCTCCGAAGGAAGATTTCCCCGATAAAACAACGCGTACGGACCGTCATTCAGATCCATTAGCCGCTGCGGATATCCCTCGTCTTCGATTGTGATCATGGAAATTTCTCTTTCTTCTAAAATTTCCGGTTCACCTTCCAGGTCAAACCGGCGCTTGCTCTCTAAGATGTTCTCCGCATCCTTTTCGCCGATTCCCCGAATATTCCTCAACTGACGCTCGGATAATCCGTACGCTTCTTTTGCACTGCCACAATATTCTACTATTTTTTTCAGTTTTTTATTCCCGATTCCCGGAATACATCTCATCCAATACTGATATTTCTTGTTTTCTTCCATTGTTTACTCCCAATATTTTTTATCCTGTATCCGGTAACATACCGCCTCGTTTAAATGACAGTCCCGGATATCTGCGCAATCGTCAAGATCTGCAATCGTTCTTGCCGTTTTTAAAATCTTATAATAACCTCTGGCAGAAAGTTCCAGTTTTTGATAGATTTCCTTCATATATATTTGCTGGCTGCAGCTTAACCTGCAGTATCGTTCCATATCTTTGGATGAAATCTGGCTGTTATAAGAAATCTCTGTCTCACGAAACCGGAACCGCTGACGCTCCAGTGCCTGCATCACGCGGTTTCGTATCTCTGCCGAAGATTCGTTGGCCTTAGTCCCCGTCAGTTCTTCATAGCGGATCACCGGAGCTTCCACACAGATATCCATCCGGTCCAGCAGCGGTTTGCTGACTTTTCCCAGATATCCCGCAATTTCCGCTTCTCTGCAGCGGCAGCGGCTGCGGTCCGGATAATATCCGCATTTGCAGGGATTCATAGCGGCTACCAGCATAAAATCCGCAGGATAACGGTAAGTCCCCGACTGCCGGACCAGCGTAATCTCTTTGTCTTCCATCGGCTGGCGCAGAATTTCAAGTGTCGATTTTTTATATTCCGGCAGCTCGTCCAAAAACAATACGCCTTTATGCGCCAGGCTGATTTCTCCGGGTTTGGGCACGATCCCGCCGCCGGAAAGCCCGTTTGGGCTTATGGTATGGTGCGGCATGCGGAACGGACGTCTGTCGATCAGATGACCGCTTTGGGGCAGCATGCCGCAGACACTGTAAATTTTGGATACTTCCAGTCTTTCTTTTTCTGTCATCGGAGGCAGAATCCCGGGAATCCGTTTTGCGAGCATTGTCTTTCCGCTGCCCGGCGGCCAGATCATCAGAAAATTATGCATGCCCGAAACGGCTACTTCACAGGCGCGCCTGACGCTTTTTTGTCCGTTTAGTTCTGAAAAATCCGGCTCTGCGTTTCTCCGAAACATTTCGTTTTCCTCCGGAAACGCTTTGACCGGATAAGGCCTGCCGTTTAAGCAGGAAATAAGTTCCTTTAGATCTTCTACCGCCCATAAGTCTATTCCCGGAATCAATTTTGCTTCCGCCTGGTTCCCATATGGAAGGATGCAGCGCCGGATCCCGATTTCTTTTGCCTTTGCCACAATGGGCAAAACACCGCGGATCGGCTGTACCGTTCCGTTTAAACTGATTTCTCCTAAGACCAGCGTATCTTTGAGCGCGTCTTGACGGATTTTCCCAAGCGCCGCCAGGATTGCGGCGGCAATCGGAAGGTCAAAACCGGAACCGGATTTTCTTACGTCCGCAGGAGACAGATTTACCGTGATCCGTTTTGCCGGAAGCGGATATCCGCAGTTATGAAGCGCCGTTCTCACCCTTTCTCTGGCTTCCTTTACTTCCGAAGACAAAAAACCTACCATTTCAAAGACGGGCATACCGTCGCAAACGTCTGCCTCCACCTGAACGCACACGCTTTTTAAACCGCAGACGGTCGCGGTTGTTATCTGACTATACATTTTTTTACTCCCTGAAATAAACGGTTGGGGATTATGCAGCAGAAATGCTGCAGATAAAAAGACGAAATCAGTATAGCACGGATTTCGTCTTTTTCAAATAGATTTTAAAAATTATTTTTCAGTTTTTCCAACGCTTTTTTCTCGATCCGGCTGACATATGACCGGGAAATATGCAGCTTTTCCGCTATTTCCCGCTGTGTGACCGGTTTTTCGTTCCTCAGTCCGTAGCGCAGTTTTAAAATTTCTTTTTCTCTTTCGTCAAGCACATCCGGGATCAGCTGATAGAGCCGTACAATCTGGCGCTTGAGCTCAAGCTGTTCCACGACGTCCTTTTCGTCGACCTCAACGATATCCATCAGCTGTATCTGGTTTCCTTCTTTGTCCGTCCCGATCGGTTCGTATAAAGAAACCTCCCTGGAACATTTCTTTTTGGACCGGAAATACATCAGCAGTTCGTTTTCAATACATCTTGCCGCATACGTGGCGAGTTTGCTGCCGTGATCTTCCTGAAATGTAGAAATCGCCTTGATTAAACCAATCGTCCCGATGGATATCAGATCTTCCATTTCCTCTTCCGAATTCTGGTATTTTTTGGAAATATGGGCGACTAAGCGCATGTTTCGCTCCACCAGAACTTTCTTTGCTTCCGGATCTCCCTCTTTCCGGCGTTTTAAATACTCCTTTTCTTCCGTTGCATTCAGAGGGGATAAAAAAGTTTTCAAGATGACACCTCAAAAACTTACTTGCTATATCCTATGAAATGTCCATGTTGTTCGTGCCTTTCCAACTTTTTCCCGGCTTATTTTATTTTTTTATCCTCATGATCGGCGGAGTTTTTCTGTCAGTCCTACTTTTTTCTGCACTTTTCGCAGCGTCTTTGCCGCGTACGCAGCCGCCTTTTCATCATTCGCCGAAATCACGGAATCCAGATAAGATTTATCCTCCATGATCTCCCGGTATTTCTTCTGCAGCGGCTCTAACTCCTGCGCAACTGCTTCCCCTACCGCCAGCTTAAAGTCTCCGTAACCCCTGCCGTCAAATTCCCGTTCGATTTCTTCGTAGGATTTTCCGGTAACGCAGCCGTAAATGTCCATCAAATTACTTACGCCGGGCTTATCTTCGGCATACCGTACTTCACAGCCGGAATCCGTCACAGCCCGCTTAAATTTACGGATAACGGCATCTTTCTCATCTAAAAGAAGTATCGTTGCATTTGCATTTTCATCCGATTTGGACATTTTTTTGAGAGGATCCTGCAGGCTCATAATCTTCGCCCCGGCTTTTGGAATATAAGCTTCCGGAACGGTAAACACATCCCCGTAAAGCGCATTAAACCTCTGTGCAATATCCCTTGTGATTTCCAGATGCTGTTTCTGGTCTACGCCGACCGGAACAACGTCTGCCTGATACAAAAGAATATCCGCAGCCATAAGCACCGGATACGTATATAATCCGGCATTGATATTATCCGCATGTTTTGCCGCCTTATCTTTAAACTGCGTCATGCGGTTTAATTCTCCCATATAAGTAAAGCAGCTTAAAATCCAGCCCAATTCGGCATGGCCGGACACATGCGACTGGTAATAAATACAATTTTTCTCCGGATCCAGTCCCGCCGCCACATACAGTGCGTACAGTGATCTGGCATTTTTCCGAAACTCCGCCGCATTCTGTCGGACGGTCAGGGAATGCAGATCCATCACGCCGTATAAGCATTCGTATTCTTCATGCAGTTTCACCCAGTTTTTCAACGCTCCCAGATAATTCCCAAGCGTTAAGGTTCCCGTTGCCTGCATTCCGCTGTATAATATTTTTTTTCCGTTTAACATTGTCTAAGCCTTCTTTCTGATCTTCTTACTGTTTTTTGGACGCCTGCTGCGCCCGGCATTTTTTAAGATTTTTACGCGGATATATCGAAAAACCTTTTCTTCCCCTTCGTCCGCCAGCATATGCAAAAGCTTCTCGAGCAGTTTTCTTGTCTCTTTATGCAGCATATAGTGGTCTTTTCCATGTTCATAATATGCAAGCGGACTGCGGTCGGTATAGTGTTCTTTCTGATAATTTTTACATGCGGCGATCCTGTCCATAAACATTTCCACCACATACTTTTCCGGCATACGCATTCCGGTCATCTGACGGTCTCCTTTTGCCGAATAATCGATCCAGTATTCCAGATGATGTTTGTTCCTGCCTTTGTGGTGAAGCCATGCCGTCGAATAGCCTTTTTCTTCCCGTTCGGCATTATTGGGACTTTTGTTGCCCTGATAATATCTGCAGCCTACCAAAAACTCTACAGGCGTATATTTTGACCAGTCGTGCATCAAACCCTGACGATATAATCCCACTTTAAAGCATCCCTGACGCACGAGATTTTTATGATGTACGATTGTTTTTAAATGCTGCCAAGCTTTCATAATAAAATCCTGCCTTTTATTTTCCTACTATAATACAAACGCTCTGCGCCTCCAGCAAATAAGACGCCTCTTTTAATTCTTCCGGTTCCGGTAAAAATGCAGATTTTACGGCGGTATCCATATAAAGATACCATTTCCGCGTTCCTTTCTGCTTTGGAATCGCAAGATTCTTGTGTAAATCCGAAAAGTTAAATCCTAAATATACATCTTCCGATTCTCCTGCGTATCTGCCGCAATAAAGGATTCCCAACGCTCCCCGGTTAAAAAACTTCGGAGCAATCCATGCCGCTTCTTCATGATACGATAAATCCGGACATCCGCAGGATTTCGTATCCGCAAGCTGCATCGGATGTTCCATCCGAAGGATTTCATGCGCTTTCCGGAACTCAATCAATCGTTTTATATATTTTAAAAACTCTTTTGCAGGTTTCGACAAATGCCATTCCTTCCAGCCGATTTCATTATCCTGACAGTAGGCATTGTTGTTTCCTCCCTGCGAATTACAGTCTTCGTCTCCCGCCATCAGCATCGGCACGCCCTGCGCCAAAAACAGCATAGCGGCAGTATTTTTCATCCGGCGGTCACGGATCTTTTGTACATTGCGGCTGCTGGTTTCCCCTTCCACGCCGCAGTTTATACTGCAGTTCCATACGGGACCGTCCAGATTGTCCTCGCCGTTTGCTTCATTATGTTTTTGTCCATAAGTAAACAAATCCTTTAAAGTAAATCCGTTGTTATCTGCAGCATAATTGATATACCCAAGCTTTGCATTCTGCTTCTTCATCTGATCCGCAAGCTCCCAGATATCGCCGTTTACCCCGCTCGCCAGCTTTCGGCAGGGATATAAAAATTCATCCGAATCCAAAAAAGCCCTCGGATAGGCAGCCTCCTCTTCCGAAATCATATGCTCGTACATTTCCCTGTAAAAGAACTTTGTTCTTCCAAGATAAGGATCTTCCAGCAGAAGATCCATCGCAATCCCGTCTCCCTGCAGATGAAATCCGTTCACATGATACTCTCTTACCCAGTATTTTAAAATGTCCAGCGCCTGCTCTTTGGAAACCGCATTGGTAAAATCCATTTCCAAAATGCACTCCATCCCTTTTTTATGCATCTGGAGAATGCACTCTTTGAGTTCCGTATCGGGCGCTTCTGACGCAGCATACGAAGCCTTCGGCGCAAAGTACAAGCCTTCTCCGTAACCCCAGCAGTTTATCTTATATTCCGGTTTTAGCTTTGGCTTTTGGATTTTATCTTTCTTTTTGGACTTCCACCGTTTATATTCCGGCAGTTCTTTAACCTCCTGCAAGATGACTTCCTCAAATTCATATACGGGCATAAGTTCAACGGAAGTAATACCCAATGCTTTTAAATAAGAAAGCTTTTTTGTCAGCGCACGAAACGTTCCTCTGTCCGGAATCTTCTCCGGCAGGCCTTTGGTAAACCCTCTGACATTCAGCTTATAAAGTACCATATCCTTTCTCGGGATCTCTACTTCACAGTCCCCTCTCCAGGAAAAACGATGTTCTTCATACCGGCAGCGAAGCGTTCCGTTCTGCCGGCGGCTGACATCCCCCCAGCGTTCCCTCCCCACGATCCTTCTTGCATAAGGATCTGTCTTCACCTCTCCGTCTATCCAAAAATTATAATCATATTCTGCCAGATGTAATCCTTCCACCTGCACGGCGCGGAGATTTCCTTTGGAAAACTCCCTGGGCACAACGATTTCCGCTATGCATTCCGGATGATTTCTTTCATATAACAGTATCTTACAATCCGACTCTTTTCTACACACCAAACAAAAATTCGTCCATGTCTTCCCTCTGACTACTCCCAATCGGGAGAAATCTCCCCTTTTCTGATTCCATTCCATGTTTTTTATCACCTTTTCATCCTGTAAAAACCGTTCTGCCATTCGGCAATATTAAAACTTAGCTAGTATACGCGGTTATTATAACATTTTTCTCATCCATTTGTATATCTTTTTCTTCGCTTATTGCATATTTATCTGAATTATTATATAATTTAGCAAGTAATATACAAACGGCACACAACATTTGGAAAGGAGAGTTTTATGGACAATCAGAACAATCCCCTCTTACCGGAAGACGACGATATTTGCGTCACTTTGGATTTTGAAGACGGAAGTCAGAAAGAATGTGAAATCTTAACGATTTTTGAGGCAGACGGCAGAGACTACATCGTGCTCATTCCAACAGACGAGGATACCGACGATGAAGAAGAGGGCGATATCTATATTTATCGTTATCATGAAGATGAAGAGGGAAATCCTTCTCTGGAAGAACTCCAAAGCGATCAAGAATATGAGCTCGTCGAAGCGCGTTTTGAAGCATTGCTGGACGAACTTGATATGGAAGAGGATTGACATATTCGGACGATCCGCCGTTCTTTTCGGTCGTAAGAACCGGAAAGAACGGCTTTTTTTGACCCGATTTTATTCCGAAGATTCGCCCTCTTCTAAAAGCAAAAACTCTACAAAATCTATCTCTTTTTTCAGATCATCCTGTCCGTTCATCAGATAATTTAATTTCATTTCCAGATTGGCAAAATGACGGGAATAGATCAGTATTTGAATATCCTGCCTGCAATGCCGAAACAGCTCCCATATGGTTTCGGTCATGGATTCTGTAAATTTTCCTCTTTCCACCAAAAATGCTTCAAATCTTCTTTTGGATATTTTTTGTAAAACTACGGAAAATTCACAATAGTCAAACAGACATCGGATTGCCTGTATTTCCTGACGATTCAGCCTCGCCTGCCGGCAGATATATTCATCATTTTCAAATTCCTCATACCGCAGGCGATATGCCGTCTTTATTTTTGCCTCGGCCGCATCTTCCGGCAGTTTCTTCAGTCCCAGGGTTCTGATATAAAAATCTGTCTGAGAACGAACCTTTTTCTCCATGTCTTCCCAAATGTCTGCGTTTTCAATTTTTTCTTCTATATAGTTTATGCATTCATAAGTTTCGTTCTCGTATACGTCCCGGATCATCAGATCTGTCAATTGAACGATCTTTTCCTGCAGTTTTCCGTCCTTTTCATTCTGGTTGATTTCTTTTACGAGATCTTCCCACTGCATAAAACGGCAATTATCCAAAATAGGCCACCTCTTTTTCCCTTACATACGGCTGATACGTTAATCTCTGTCCGATCTGCCTGGTATATTGATACATATCCTCACCCTGAAATTCATCCATCGGTTTCAATCCCTGCATAGAATACCGATGAATCATTTCTGTCTCATCTTTTCGCTGCATCTCTCTCTTTTTCTGATGGATCTTTTTTATAAAATCTACCCGCTTCTCATATATATTCTGAATCGACACTTTCATCATCGGTGAAGAAAAAACGCTGCCCTTCATCTGAGAATTCAATTTACGAATTATTTCATTCGGATCCGGTTGAAACTCTTTCATATGCGTTTCAATTTCTTTTAACAGAACAAGTAAAAGTTCCTCTAAAGAATTTTTGTCCTCTGTGACCTCTTTTTTCAGATAGGAAGCATATGCCCGTTCTCCTTTTGCCGTAATTTGGCATAAAGAATTACGTCCCTGCTTTTCTTGGCTCCACAATTGAAATTTATGATATCTCCGGATGGCATTGGTTAAGTTATGGCGCTCGATCTTCAAACATTCCGCCAGCTTGCCAACAGATACCGCTCCGTTCTCATATAAAACTTTAAGGATCGGATAGATGTATTTATAATTTCCGTACTCCCCCGCATCACAGCTGAGATCCTCGGAAATTTTTACGGCCAGGTTTTTAATCGTATCGATCATTGCAAAATAATAGATCTTCCTGTGCGTTTCCTCTTCATCGATTTTAAAATATTCCCACAGCAAATCCAATTGGTCCGAAAACTTCTCGCTTTCTTCACAAAACTTTTCCACCTGATGATTCTTATGCGCATCCAGATATATATTCATATATTGCTCCGCACACACATCCAAATCTGCGCTCCTGTTAAAAAGCAACCCTTCCATTGTCTTTTGTAATAAATCCAATGTCATATCAAACGCCTCCTCGAAAAATATGTAACGTTTCTGTAACATTTAATGATATCATACACCTTTTTTCGGTGTATTACAAGTCATATGATAGGATTCCACAACTTTTTTGTGTAAAAAATGGCGCATTACGATGCATTACGTCTTATATCGGCAACTGTTCATAGTCTATTTGTATCCCAACCAGATTATGCGTTACGACCTGATTTCCTGACCGCATTTCTTTCGTATTAAGACAACTATTCTCCAGATCAAACCGCATAATATGTGCACACCTGCCGTAACTGCAGCAAGCCCCGCCTAAGGAACAGGCATACTCCAAACTAAAGCCGGTTATGCTGTTTCCCTGTTCAAATATAACAGGATAACCCATGATTCCAATTTCCCTCCCACCCCTGACAGCGCAGGAATTAGAAACTGCAGAAAACACCTGATATTTTTCTGCAAGGGCTTCTCCTGTTCCCCGAAATTCGGATAAACAGCTGGAATAAGCCGAAATAACCTGCACGGTACTCTCATATTTACTGACAAAAGGAGCTACGTTTTCAAATATCAAGTCATCTTTACAGATCAGGTACCATACCCTTCCTAATCCCTTGATATCGATCAGCAATATCTTCTCTGACTTCACACCCAGTTCTTCTCTATGAAGCTTTCCCTGCGTATCCGTATATTCAAATCCGTTTTGTTTATCATTTGCCAAAAGCTCTTTTCCCATACCTGACAGCAGCACACAGCGATTGATATTTTCCGTATAATAGGACCCCATAAATAAAAGCTTTAAATTCCCGGCTTTATCCCTGTTTTGCATCAACCATGCCTTTATGTCTGAAATCAGCTGTTCCGTCATGACAATTTCAGGAAAAACCACAATATCTATATTTCTTTTGTTCAGCTCTTCCAAAAGTACGATACAATCTTCATACATTTTTTGATAATCCGCATCTTCGCTTTTTCGTGTCCATATCCCTGTCTTTTCATCTCTGTCAAACGGAGCCTGATTGCTAAAAGGAATCATAGCAATCGCCAGACAGCCATTTTGAGCCAAAGACCATTCTATGCTGTTGTTATTATATTTTCTAATCCCAACAAGCGGAACAAGGGGACTTATTTCATTGATCCGATAGCTTGAAATTTTCTCCCATATGCCGCTTTTCATTCTATGTCTTCTGGCTTTTTTCATCACTTCTGCATGCATAATAAAATTATCCTGTCCCATCGGATAAAATGCCAGTCGATCGGAAATATTGTTTTCTGTCGAATAGTCGATCATTTTTTTCGTCTTTAATTCCCGAATCAGCGGATAACTGTCACGTTCTTTATAATACCTGTCAAATTCCATCAAAACATGCATACACACCTGCTCTTTATCCTGCTGCAGATAGGAAATCCACTCTTTTACAAAATCTTCTACGGAAAGGTTGCATAAAAGCATTTCCCTCATCCAATTCGTAATTTTACTCCTGTACCCCGGCAATTCCTCATAATAACGGCTTATGATACGATTTTCTCCCATTCCCATAATCTGCGTATAAGAATAAACGATCAAATCATATACCGTATGTATCCTTTCAAACGTTTCATCCATCCCGTTTCTCCCCCGCTCTAGCAGCAAACATCCATCCCCGGCAGATACTCTCTCCCTTCGATCAAAAACCGCGACACTTCCGCCTCATGGTTATGAATTTTTTTGGAAGCATACAAATGCAGTTCTTGTTTCGCACGGGTCAAAGCCACATAAAACATGCGCCTTTCTTCTTCCATATCCGCGGGAAGCACAGCTTTTTTATAAGGCGTTATGCCTTCGTTGGCGTCAATGATATGCACGGTGTCAAATTCCAGCCCTTTCGCACTGTGAAAAGTAGCCAGTGTTACGGCGTCTTCTCGATTTCCTTCCCGTTTATACACTTCTTCCAATTCTTTTTGATACCGTTTGATATGCGCCGACCACTCCGCAAATGAAGCAAACTCCCTGCTGCTCTCCTGCAGCGCATCCGCTTTTTCTAACAGCCCGTCCGGTTCTATCTTCTTATACCCGGCATATTCTTTTAAAAAATCGTCATATCCCACGCCCCTGCGGATATAATTGATCGCCGCAAACGGACGCATCCGGCGGATGGCAAGCAGATCCTCCGCCAGTTTCTCAATCCGCGCCTCAATCCACGGCTGCTCGGCATAAAACGCCTGCCACGCCGTAAACGAAATGTCTTCCCCTTCCAGGCTCTCCCTGCTCAGATAACGCTTCGGGCGGTTCATGATCATCAGAAAATCTCTTCGTTTCCGGCTTCCTTCCGCAATCCTGATATAAGCAAAGAAATCTTTTGCGATCCAGTGCTCGTACAAATTCGGGATATTATCTTTCGCCGTAAATGGAATATCGTACGCCATCAGCTGCTCCATCAAAGCCCCCGCCTGCGTGTTGGTCCGAAATAAAACCGCCGTCTGCTTATAAGGGCTTCCACGTTCCCGGATCCGGTCAATCACGGCTTCATATTCTTTTCCCTGCGTTTCAAACAACTCCGCCGTGATCGACGACGAAATCCGGCTGACCGCCTGCATCTGTTTGGGAAAACGCTCTTTATTGTATGATATAATATGGGACGACAGCCTGGTTACATCTACCGGGCATCGGTAATTATAAGAAAGGTTTACCACCTGCGCATCCGAAAAATCCTTAGGCATATGCAGCATGATTTCCGGCTTTGCGCCGCGAAACCGGTAGATGGACTGATCGTCGTCTCCCACGGCAAACAGATTTTGTTCCTTTCCGCATAACATACGTACAATATCATACTGTATCTGGTTGACATCCTGAAATTCATCAACCAGCAGATAGCGGAATTTCTTCTGCCATGCCGATAAAATATCGCTCCGTGCCGAAAACAGCTCATAGGTATAAACCAGCATATCGTCAAAATCAATCTTCCGGCGGCGCCGCAAAACGCTCTCATATTCCCGGAAAACATGAACAAATATATCCTGGCTGCAGCAAATCGGATAGTAATGCTTCAGGTCGATCCTCCCGTTTTTTATAAAGCTGATTTCAGACAGCAAATTCTGAATCAATTCCGTTTCATCCTCGTAATCCAGGCGCATGGAACAGATCATATCCCGAATCAGCTGCATGCGTTCTTCTTCCCGGATAATATTAGACGCTTCCATACGATATGCATATTTTAATATCATAAAAAATACGGCATGAAACGTCCCGAACGTCACCCTCTGTCCCTCCGCCGGCATGACAGAACAAAAACGTTCTTTCATTTCTTTTGCCGCCGCTCTGGTAAACGTGATGACCAGTATGTTCGACGGATCGACTTTTCCATATGTAATTAACCGTTCGATTCGTTTGGTAATAACGAGTGTCTTGCCGGACCCCGGTCCGGCAAGCACAAGCATTGGACCCTTCTGATGCAGAATGGCCTGCATCTGGGCGTCATTCAGATGTTGTTTCATAGACTTGTTAACTTCTCGATTCCCCTTTGAATTCTGGACAGGGATTCATTTCTGCCTAAAATTTCCATAATTTCGGTTGCTCCTCCGGGCGTCATCTGCTTGCCGGATACTGCCGTACGGATCGGCCAGAGCACGTAGCCGTTTTTATATCCTTTTTCTTTGACAAAAGCGGTAATCGTTTCGTACAAAGCGTCGTTTCCGTAATTCTCCTGCGCTTCCAATACCGGAAGAATCTCCTGTAATACGGCAAGCGACGTTTCCGGATTCGTTTTCATTTTTTTGTGAGTATACATGTCCGCGTCATATTCCGGCAGCTCTTCCAAAAAGTCGATATGCCCGGCAATATCCGGAAAGACTTCGATTCTCGTCTGAACCAGTTTGGCAATCTTTCTCAGGTCATACGCATGATGTACGGCTTCTTTGATATAGGGCTCTGCCATTTCATAAAACGCTTCAAATTCCATGGCTTTTAAATATTCGCCGTTCATCCACTTTAACTTCGTAACGTCAAAGACTGCCGGAGATTTACTCATATGGCGATAATCAAATGCTTCGACCAGCTCCTGCAGGGAAAAAATTTCCCGGTTGTCCGACGGGCTCCATCCAAGCAGCGCAACAAAATTTACGACCGCCTCCGATAAAAATCCCTGATCGATCAAATCCTCGTAAGAAGAATGCCCGCTTCGCTTGCTTAACTTCTGATGTTCTTCATTCGTGATCAGAGGGCAGTGCACATACACCGGAACCTCCCATCCAAACGCTTCATACAAACGGTTATATTTCGGCGAAGAAGAAAGGTATTCGTTTCCCCTGACAATATGGGTGATCCCCATCAGATGATCGTCTACGACATTGGCAAAATTATAGGTCGGGTATCCGTCGGATTTGATCAAAATCATATCGTCCAGTTCCGCATTGTCTACTTCGATCCTTCCGTAAATCTCGTCGTCAAACACCGTTGTCCCCGTCCTCGGGTTGTTCTGTCGAATCACATACGGGATTCCTGCCGCCAGTTTTTCTTCGATTTCCTCCTTGCTAAGCCCCAGGCAGTGTTTATCGTAGATACTGATCTCTTTCCCGGCAACCGTCTCTTTTAATCCTTCCAGGCGCTCTTTATCGCAAAAGCAATAATAGGCTTCTCCTTTTTCAATCAGCTCTTTTGCATAAGATAAGTAAATCCCCTCTGCCTGCCGCTCGCTCTGCACATACGGACCCACTCCGCCGTCCCTGTCGGGACCCTCGTCGTGGATCAGTCCCGTCTTTTGCAACGTACGGTAAATAATCCCGAGCGCTTCTTCCATAAAACGTTCCTGATCGGTATCCTCTATCCTTAAAATAAAATCGCCGCCCGCATGTTTTGCGATCAAATACGCATATAACGCAGTCCTCAAATTTCCCACATGCATTCTTCCCGTAGGGCTCGGCGCAAATCTTGTTCTGATTTTTTCCATGTTCTGCCTCCGTATCTGCCAAATATTTTTATACGCAATTTTAAAGACACTTTAGCACAGAATTCCAAACTTGACAAGCGTTTCCTGCGGCGGGTCCAAAGTTTCCCATCTCCTTATTTTTTCACCTTTGCTTTTGATGAGAGTCCTTTTTTCTTTAACAGTTTTTTGTAAGCAGACAATTTCTTTGCCGGCACTTTCACCTTCAGCTTTTTATAATTGCTGCTCCCCGCTTTGGTAAATGCCTTGTTCCCGACTTTTTTTGCCGTAAGTTTTGTCGTTTTTATCGTGATATTTTTCAGTTTTTTACAGTTATAAAACGCCTGTTTCCCTATTTTTGTTACCTTCTTCGGGATCACTACGGAGGTTAAGGATGTACAGTTCTTAAACGCATGATTCCCGATCGTCTTTACGGAATCCGGGATTTTGACCTGTTTCAGTGTTTGGCTGCCTTGAAAAGCATTTGCTTTTATCGCCGCTACCTGATAATCCGCCCCATCAAAGGTTACTTTTGAAGGAATCGACACAGAAGACGCTTTTGTATTTCCCGCTTTTGTAAATTCCACGACAAAACCTGCTGTTACGACAGTATAGACGTTTCCGTCTTCAGCGGTAAACTTTGTTCCCGGTTTGGGAGGTTTTTTCGTTGATGGTTCTGGATTCTCATTTTCATCATGCAAAGAATCTCCAGATCCGTCTTCTCCTGTGCTCAGTGGCCTTTTTTCTTCTTTTTTGCATACAAGGCACCATCTTACTTCTCCATCGATGTTGGAAAAATGGAGCCACTCACTCCAGTTATGTCCCTTTGCCGGAATCATCTCCTGCTTTTTCTCTCCGCATCTGATACAGGTATAAACGCAGATTCCACCCTCTTCACAGGAAAACTCTGTTTCGAATACCCCTCCGTTCCACAAATGCTCCCCTTCACAGGAATCCTGTATCGCCACGTTTTCTAAGCGATATGGATTTACCGTATAAAACCGTACGCTATTCCCGTCCGATACATACCACTTCACTGCACCGCTGCCCGTTACAGCCGGCTGGCAGTCTGACAGGCGCATATCTGTCTTTATAATATCCGAAATCTGGTTTCCGTCGCCGTCGACGGTTACCATCTTTGTCCAGACAGTTTCCACACCTTCGTAACTCTCCTCCCAAAGAATCAAAAACTGCCAGTCATTCATTTTAACCAGTTGCGGTGTTTTCGGTACCACTCCGTCTGTTTCTTGGTAATCCGTAAGCCAGACAATCTTATTTTTTGTCAGGCTCTTGTTGGTTACTGTCAGGAAAATATTTCTTTGTCCGGTCGCAGAATAATTTTCTTCACTCGACTGATCCACAGAATTTCCTGCAATCAGGCAATGATCTGCCGAAAGTTCAAAACCTCCCGCCGATACGCCCGTCGCATTATTTCCAAAACCTCCCTGTATAGGCAGCGGCAGCGTATACCTGACATTTGTAATCTCCTCATCCACACCGGCGCGTGTCAGGGCTATTGCCCTAGGTCCCCCGTCGCCGTGATCCACACGGTACACATATGTACCGTCTGTCCGGACAAATTGATTGAACGAATGGCTTACGTAACCCGCCTGGGAAATGTTCAGTACATCGTAATAGGACTGCAGTTCTGTCATATCTGCCTCGTTTACGACATAAGTCATGTTCGCCTGATGACGCAGTCCGTCATTTGACAGGTACATTTTATGGCACGTATGGATATAAAGCTTTCCGTTCGTTTCCGCCATGCGCAGGGAACCGGCGTCAAACGGAGTATGGGTATTCGCGCCATATACCGAATATTGGCCTATTTGCTCCCAGTCCTTTGAATATTTTACGGCACGCATGATTTCAAAACTGTCGCTCTCCTGCTCATTTTCCTGCCCAAATACCAAGAAATTGTAATCCTCCCCTGCAAAAAATCCTCCAAACAGCGGAAGCGGCGGCTCTATCGTCCGGCTGTTGATACGGCTTCCGTCTTTTGCATATGTTTCTATCAAAACTCCTTGGTCCCTGATATACTCCACCCTCTCTAAAGTCTCGCCTTCTCTTTCCGTCAGATACGAATTTACAGGACGGCTCCATGCCTGATAATTATTCATTGAAATATTTTGGCTCACCGTTCCATTCGAAATAACGGTTCCTCCCTGCTCATTTACACCCTCTTTCTCCTGTACTGTAACATGATGGCTGGCTCTTAAAGTCCCGCTGACATTTGACACCGTAATTTCCGTCTCTCCCGGTTTCCATGCGGTCAAATCTCCATTTTCCGATACGGATGCAGTATGCTTATCCTGGCTGGTCCATTCATAATAAGCCCTGTATGGTTTATTGTGGTTTATTTCCAGATGCTGGGACTCTCCCACCCGCATCGAAGCTTCCCCTGTAATTCCGATTTCCTCTGGGTCGCTCCAATCCACTGTTTCCACATAGTAAACATCATTTTCTTTCTCAATCAGAACCAGCGTTTCATCCATCCAGAACATATTGAATACATAATGGGCCGTATCGTATTCTGCGGTTCGCTTGCCCGTTTTTATATCGTATTCTGTCAGGCGCCGTCCATTTTCATATAAAATCAGGCTGTCATGCCCCTCATGGTAAACCGTGCGCACACCGATACTGGAAGTATCGTTATAGCTGTCCTCCTGCTCATATTCTGTCGGTTCTCTCAGATACTTTTGGCAGATGTCAAGATCCTGTGCATGAGAATCCATCACCTGCACCACGCCTGATGCTGCACTGACTCCCGTCAGATAACGGCCGCCCAGCAAAGCCGCATTGTTTTGGTGCTTTTTCGATGCATTCTGGCAAAGATACATAATACCGTCTATCTCCCGTGTAACTATTCCGCTTTCCAAAAACGAACTATATACGCTTACTTGTTTTATTACGTTATCCGTAACATTGCCCATACGAAGCACAAGACCCGGATGCGAATATCCCCAGGAATAAAAATCATAAAACGCCTCTATATAAAAATTTCCGTTTACACTGTCAAAACCACTGAAGCGGTATACGCGTGTTCCCGAAGCCATCCAGGAAAGAAGCGTTCCCTCCGGATTAAAAAGGAAAATTCTAT
>BLMD01000398.1 GCA_011959925.1 Lachnospiraceae bacterium | reverse complement strand
GTTTGGTGACAGGCTCCGCTTTTGCGTGATTTCAATCCTTGATTACTCGATATTTCTCAGGCACACGAAAGTTTTTAGGAAAGGAAATTTTGATGGGATATATAGAAGAAACAAATGAATTAAATCTTGATTTTAAAAAAACTTTACTCCTTCTATTTCAAGAATTATCTTTTCCTTGCCAGTATCCAAAATAACTTCTTTCAGTTTGTTAAAACGTTTTACATCATTTGTTGTCGGAAATACTTTTACCTCTCCATGAATGCCATGTGGCTGTGTAATCGCCCCTACTTGTAATAAATCCTCCATTTTTATTCTCCAATCAAACTCTTTAACAAGGCTATCTGCGCAAAAATAATCAAAAGTTTATCTATTAGTCAAAGATGGTACTTCCACCAATTGAAAATTGTATTCACTTACCCTTGATAGCAATGGAAGTCTTCTATGGCTGAGAAAATCAGCGCACATAAAAAGGTGTTCAGAAGAACACCTTTTTATGATCTTACACAATCTCAACATCTACCTTAAGATTATCTTTAGAAGATGCTGCTTTGACCACAGAGCGAATTGCTTTTGCAATTCTTCCCTGCTTTCCAATCACTTTCCCCATATCGGCCGGTGCTACATGAAGTTCTACAGTGATATTTTTACCCTCTGTCTTCTCTGTAACGACTACCTCATCAGGGTTGTCCACTAAAGCCTTCGCGATAACCTCGACTAACTCCTTCATCATTCACACCTCCATGAGTGTTCAATTCCCCTTATTTCTCAATTCCTGCTGCCTTAAAAATCTTTGAAACTACTTCTGTTGGTTGTGCACCATTTGACAACCACTTCTTCGCTAGTTCCTCATTTACCTTAAATTCACTAGGATCTGTGTTCGGATTGTATGTTCCAATCTCCTCAATACACTTTCCATCTCTGGGCGATCTCGAATCTGCTACAATAATTCTATAAATAGGAGCTTTCTTCTGACCCATTCTTCTTAATCTGATTTTTACTGCCATTTCTTTCACCTCATAAATCTTTCTTTAAAATAATAATATAATCAAGTAGGAAAGGTTACTTCCTCTACTCGTGCGCTGGACACACGTCAGCTTTGCTGACATATTCTTTAGGTGCCCATGTGCATTAAAAAGGAAGTTTAAATCTTCCCTTTTTACCACCACCAAAACCTCCCATCATTCCGGGAAGTTGCTTCATCATTTTCTGGGACTGCTCAAATTGTTTGATAAAACGGTTTACAACTGCAATATCCACACCGGCACCTTTTGCAATTCTATGTTTTCTGCTTGGATTTAGCAGCTTGGGGTCTTTGCGTTCTGCTGGAGTCATCGATAGTACAATTGCCTCCATACGCGCAAGCTGTGTGTCATCCACTGCTGACTCAATATCACTCGCCTTGATTCCCATCCCAGGCATCATACCCAGAATACTAGATAGACCACCAAGTTTTTTTCATTTGATTCATACTTTCCAAGTAATCTTCAAAGTCAAATTTTCCCTTTTTGAGACGCGAAGCCATCTGCTTTTCTTTCTCCGCATCCATATCAAGATTTGCCTCGGCAACTTTATCAATTAGCGTAAGGACATCTCCC
>BLMD01000397.1 GCA_011959925.1 Lachnospiraceae bacterium | reverse complement strand
CCATAACCTTCCAGCAGGTTGAT
The DNA here is from genome assembly GCA_011959925.1 of Lachnospiraceae bacterium. Lineage (GTDB taxonomy): Bacteria > Bacillota > Clostridia > Lachnospirales > Lachnospiraceae > Roseburia_B. Next base: position 1,979 of record BLMD01000397.1, on the reverse strand, counting down.
GACGCCCCAGATACCGAGGCCGGCTCCCAGTGCGATAACGAGGGTCTGCAAAACGTCGATTGCGCTGTTGAAAAATTCCATACTTTAATTTAGCCGGAATCGCTTTGTGGTTAGTGTTGGTTCATAGGCATACAAAAGCCGGACAACAAAACCGCCCTGAATTTTGGGCGGCTCGATTCCGGCTATCTCAATATTTGAAATTTGTCAATATATCTCCCGGTATATTTTTAAATTTATATATCATCATCCATAAATGGATGTAGTTACTGGTAAATAATGTTCTGCCGATGTATATCCATACACTTACCCTATCAGTTCTCGCTGGGTCTGTGCCCTGACATTCCTTCATTCTGCTTTATGGATAAAGGCACGGGGCAGACTTGTGCTTGATTGCTGCCTCGTTGGGCTGATGGAGGACTCCTCCTTGTCCCCGTGCCATTACCGGCTTATTTTATTCTCATGCAGCCGCTTTCAGCTGCTCCCTGCGGACAGGTCCGAAGACCTTCCCCGGATCGTAGTTTTCTTTCTTTTTTGCAAGCGCATGGATCAGCGCCAGTATCTTCTTGCTGACTACGATCAATGCCTGCATCTTCCTCAGAGGGGCTTCCTCCCTCGTTTTCAGGTAATGGTAAAGTTGTTTCATCTCGTCATTTGTCGCAACCATTATCAGCGCCATCTGGTAAAGCACGCTCCGCAGATTCTTTCTTCCACGTTTGGATATCTTTGTCCCGCTTTTGTTTTTCCCGGAACTGTCCTCTACAAGGTTATAGCCTGCCATACGGCTCATCTGGCGTGGGTTCTCAAATCTTGCCGGATTGCCAAGTTCCCCCAGACATGCCGCCAGCGTCACAACTCCTATTCCTTTTATGCTTAGCAGGAATCCCGCATAGTCTGTCTTCTGTAATGCAGCTTCCTCCCCGTAATCCACCCCGATGGATTCCTTTGCCGTCTCTATAAGCTGTGCTGCCTTCTTTCTCCCAACGGTTTTCTTTACTGCCTTTTTTATCTCATCCGTAACCCCGTCTTCCCCCAGTTCAAGGATGAACTTCGGAAACGGGCACGTCTTTAATATATGCCGGGACGCCTTTCCTGAAAGGGGACATTTAAACACTTCTCCATACTCCGGGAAATACTCGTCCATTACCGCCGTGATGGTATTCTTTAATGCATTCTTTCGCTTGTTCAGCCCGGTTCTGGTGGTGGACAGTCCTCTCAGTTCCGCATAGACGTCATGGGGCAGATACAATTCAAAATACCTCCCGTCTTTCACCAGCTTTGCAATCGTCAGCGCATCCTTTTTGTCGGACTTCGTCTGGCTGTTGTCATCCAGTTCCTTCGCCTGTTTTGTTGCATATGGGTTCACCAAAACAGCTTTTATCCCATCCTGTTTCTCAAGCCAGTTCGCAAACGCTTTCCAATAATGTCCTGTCGGCTCCATCCCGACAACGGCCTTTGCAAAATTTTCTTTCTTGCATATCTCCCGGATCCTTGCTAAGATAGTCTCGAAGCCGCCTTTGCTGTTTTTAAATTTCAGGGCACGGTCATGCTCTATGCCCCTGAAATCAACAAACCTTGCCCACTGGTAGTTTTTAGCAATGTCCACGCCAACTACGAGGGTATCTGTTGTGATTGCGATTACTTTTTGTTTCTGGCGGTCTTCGTACTTTACTTTCATTGTTATAAAATCTCCTTTGTTTTCTGATGTATTAAGTCGCGAAACTCATATACATCATACGGGGAGATTTTATTTTGTCAAAGTTCAATTTTCATTCTCTATAGGAATGCCATTTTTTTGTTGAGCTGTCCGCTTTGTACGCCAATGGCCTCAACCGAGGCAGGTTTCAGGGACCCTGGCGGGTAGATAAGATCACTCCTTTCTCGCGGAACGGGATTATAGGCGTTTGCGAAACGCCAGAACCCGCATAATACGGTATTCTCTTTGTTACAAAATAAAACAACTCCTCACTGGTCTGTGGTAT
>BLMD01000396.1 GCA_011959925.1 Lachnospiraceae bacterium | reverse complement strand
TGTTTCCATTTCCGCAGTTTCTGTGGTTTCTGTTTCCATTTCCGCAGTTTCTGTGCTTTCTGTTTCTGTTTCCGTATTCACGCTTTCCGGAATGCCCCCGGGTTGAATCGTACTGTCAACAGTAAAGAGGATCGGCTCGTCAAACGGTTCCGGACTAAGCTTTCCGTCCGCCATCACTGCCCGGACGCAGAATTTATACACCTGCCCTGCAGCAAACGGCACGGACTTTCCTGCCGCGTCCAGATATTCGGCCATACTGTGCGTCCGCTCTTTTACCACTGCTGTCCTGACAAACCCGTCCGTTCCGTAAGGCGCGCAGAAGATGCGGTATTTCACGGCTCCGCGCCATTCGGACCACTCCAGTTTCACTTTGCCGTCTTCCATTTTTACCGTCAATGTGATCATTGTCTTTTTTGCAACCGGAGCAGACAGGTTTCCGTAATACGTCGCACCGTTTAAAACAATGGATGCGCGTACTTTATAATAGTAAGTCACTCCGGACAGAGGCGCCACATCTTTATACGAAGTTTTATCTCCCGCTGCGGTTCCCACCAAAGTATAACTGCCGTTTTCTGCCTCTGACCGGTAAATCTCAAATCCGCCTGCGTCTGCCGTCTTTTTCCAGACAATTTTTACTTCTGTCCCCTCTACGGTACATTTTTCTTCATTGATCTCCGGCGTGCCGATCGTAAGTTTCCCGGACACGGCATCGGAAATGGTTCCGTACAGTTTCGTCCGTTTATTGGCATCATTAGCCTTCGGCGCTTCTTTATACATACGCACCTGATAACGGTAGGTTCCTCCTCTAGTCAGTCCTGTATCCGTATAGGTTACGTTTGAATTTCCGGAAATCGTTGCGATCAGCTTTCCATCTCGGTAGATCTCGTATCCGTCTCCCGTATTCATTTTATCCCAGGTAATTTTCAGCGACGTGGAAGATGCCGATTCCACGGTCCGAATCATGCCTTTTTTCAATAGTGTGGGCATTTTACTGCATTTTGTCCGTTGAAAGCCCTTGATCTTTTTCCAGTTTTTAATATTCGTATACTTTACCAGCGGATCGGTAAATGTAAAGGATTCTTTGGAATCGATATACTGGAAAACGCTCCATACCAGCCGCTTCACATGCCAGCTATCACACAGCCCCCAACGATATCCCAGATTCATCTCGTCGGGGTGGTCAAATTCCCTGCCGTAGATAAACGCTTCAATCATGCTGTTGCCCTCGCTGATATAGTAGGCATATGCATACGCCGCCGCCTGAACGGCTTCCCCGCGGCTGGAATTAAACGACTGTTCTGAAAGCATAATCGTACATTTCTTTCCGAACTTCTTTTTCGCATAATCCGTGAGCACTTTCAGATTTTTAAAATTAATAATCTTTGCAGAGGAAGATTTCGACGCCTCGGAATCATCCCAAAAAATCGGGTCCGACATGCCCTGCGGATATGCATGGTACGCAATCTGAAAGCTAATCTTCCCCTGGTCTTTTAATGTTGCATAAAATTTGTCTACCGTCGCCTTTGCACTGAAATACCGTTTTCCGGAACCGTCCGAATCTTTATTCCAGTTATGGTCCAGGCTGATATAAACTTTAGAATGCTTGCTGACGCTCTTTACGGCGTTATAGCAGATCCGAAACGCCCTCGCATAATTTGACATATAGGCGCTTAAACTCTTTCCGCCGCCATAATTCCAGATACAAGCGCTGTTTACCTCGTTTCCCAAAATCCATCCCGTTACGAGATTCTCTTTTGTGCCGTAACGTCTGGCAAGAAACGTCATCAGCGCCTCAAATGTCTGGCAGCCCGCTTTAGAAGATGTTTTCACCGAAGAAAACAACGTATAACTGTATCCGCCGAACTGCATTGCTTTTGTACCTGCAGAGGCGCTGTCTTTCGGAAGCAGCAGAATGATCGTCACCCTTACGCCCGCTGCATTATACGCCTGTACCAGCTCGTCGTTCCTCTGCAGCTGGTCCGCGTCAAAATAATACGTTTTATTTTTATAAGTAAACGGCGTTTTATGTACGGCTTTCGTATTCAGCAGAGAATTCATCGTCCAATTGATCACTGCATGTTTGGTTCCGATTTCCAGAGAATCCGAAAGTTCCTCCACCTGAAGCCCTTTTTTTGAAGCCGCAGTCGGCCCTTTGCCGGTAAAGGAAGCCAGCATCTCCGGATTTGTGATATAACCTGCGGGACCGGCAAGTTTATATTTTTTGCCCGACTTATAGGCAACGGCAAATTTCTGATAAAGCATGGAAGAAGTGTAATTTACTTTAAACGTCACCGTTCCTTTTTTCGCCTTAACCGAAGCAAGCGGCTTTGCGCTTTTTGATCCGCTTTCCGATACATTGGCGTTTAGATTCAGCAGATATAGTTTTTTGCCCATTGCTTTTGTCTTCGTCTTTACTTTTGCTTTGACAACCAGCTTCTTTCCGCCGCCCGCCAGTTTGCAGGACTTGATGGCAACCGGCTGTTCCGCTGCCCGCACATCCTGCGGTTTCTGCACAGCTGCCGCACATCCTATACAAATCACCCATACTGCCAAACAAATTTTGACCCTGTTCCATTTTATCTTACGCATATGCCGCCCTCTTTCTATTCCTGCCTATAAAATATCCTGAAACTATCCTATCCCATGTTGATTAAATGATCATTAAGAGACTGCTTTTACCTTGATTTCCCAAATAAATCCGCACGGTATACACCCTGGTCGACCAGCGCGCGAATGGCGTCCACCACGCTCTGTTTATCTTCCTGATACGTCACGCCAAACCATTTGTCATTTGTCTCCAGCACTTTTACCTCTGCGCGCCTCTCCTGCAGCAAACGGTCAATAATCCGGGGAAGCAGATACTCTGACCGCATATCGTCTTTTCCGATCCCTTTTAAAAATTCCAGGAATCCGCGTTCCAGCTCTTTCAGAAAATCCGGCTGCATGCCCCACATATTCATGGACACCTGCTGATTCTCCTGTACGCATACGGGATGCCCGTTTTCATCCAAAGCATGCAGCACGCCGTCTTTATACCGGATCTCATACGTCTCCGTTACTTTCCTTAAGTTCCGGTTCTCATCTACTTCACAGACGCCTCTAGTCACACCGCCGTTTTCGCTCAACGTATTTTTTAACACAAATCCCGCCATACAAAGATCATACCGGTCCTTCGGCCCCTCCTTGTGCTGCGATAAATAATCATGCAGTTTCACAAAAGCCTCTTTTCCATAATAATCGTCTGCATTGATAACTGCAAAGGGATTTTCTGCCAATTCTTTTGCCGCAAGCAGGGCATGTCCGGTTCCCCACGGCTTTTTCCGTCCGCCCGGCACTTGAAACGGCTCCGGAAGGTCCGACAATTCCTGATAGGCATATCTGACCGGAAGAATTTTTTCGATTCGGTTTCCGATGATTTCTTTAAAATCCTGCTCCAAATCATGGCGAATGATAAAAATCACATCGTCAAATCCTGCCTCTGCCGCATCATAAACGGAATAATCCATAATAATCTCCCCGCATGGCCCGACCGGAGCCAGCTGCTTGATTCCGCCCCCAAAACGGCTTCCGATGCCCGCCGCCATAATCATTAGTGTTGTGTTTGCCATAGAATTCCTCCTGGTTTTCGTATGATCCTATATGTGTTCTTAGTATATGTACGGTATGTCTGATTTTTATTACGCTAAATTACATGCATCCCAAAACGAACGGCATTCGTTTAAACGAATATCCAGTATATCTAACGTATCGCCTTCCAGAGACGCCGGTATCACATGATCCTGTAATGTCTGTATAGCAGCAAAAATAAAAACGGTATTTTCCTCTCGGTAAAGTTGATCCAACGTCTGTTCAAAATTCCATAGATTCACAATCTTAACGTCTATATCCAATTCTTTTTTCAACTCGGCTGCCTGCTCTGAGTCATCTTCCAGACTGTCATTATAATATAACACCTGTTTCACTGCCAGATTATTTTGCTTTCCACTGTTTATTTCAAAAATAAATTTTTTAAGCCTTTTTGGTCTGTCCTCCAATAATATACTTCATATCGTCACTCCTTAGATTTTCCCAGTAACTCTATTAGATATACAATAATTGTTCATATTCTTTCCACACAACCGGCAGCCCATACAAAAAATATCGCTTTCTCCCAGTTTCTTTCATTAACTACATTAATCTCAAATTCTCTGCCTGTCAAGCCATTCAGAAGATTTTCAATCATGTCGAAATTTCAGGCATAATTGTATCAGAGCATTTTCTTGAGATCACAAAAATAGTTGAACCAGGAAGCAAAGCAAAAAGATTTCTAATCTTCCCGAAACAAATCCCTCGTATACACTTTATCCGCACAATCCTCCAATTCCTCCGACATACGGTTTGCAATGATCACATCTGCAGCGTCTTTAAACTCCTCCAAAGAATGCATCACCCTGCTGCCGAAAAACGCTTTTTCTTTTAACGCCGGTTCGTATACGACCACTTCTGCGCCTTTCGCCTTAATGCGTTTCATAATCCCCTGGATAGAACTCTGCCGAAAATTATCGGATCCGGTTTTCATCGTAAGACGATACACCCCCACCACACAGGAATTTCCGGATACGCCGTTTCTGCCGTTCCCCCTGCTATAATAGCCTGCCATTTCCAACACACGTTCCGCGATAAAATCCTTTCTCGTCCGGTTCGCATCTACGATCGCGCCGATAATATTGTTCGGCACGTCATTATAATTTGCCAGAAGCTGTTTCGTATCCTTCGGCAGACAATACCCTCCATAGCCAAACGAAGGATTGTTATAATGCGTCCCGATCCTCGGATCCAGCCCAACGCCTTCTATAATATGCTTCGTATCCAGCCCCCGGACCTCCGCATACGTATCCAGCTCATTAAAATAAGCCACACGGAGAGCAAGGTATGTATTTGCAAATAACTTTACCGCTTCCGCTTCCGAGCTGTTCATATAGAGTATGGGAATATCTTCTTTTAACGCTCCCTCCTGTAATAAACCCGCAAATTGCCGTGCGGCGGAAAGCATCTGTTCGTTGTCATCCGGCACACCGAGAATAATCCGGGACGGATAGAGATTGTCCCACAGGGCATGTCCTTCACGTAAAAATTCGGGAGAAAATAAAATTCGGTCCGTATGGTATTTTTTTCTGAGATTCTGCGTATACCCGACCGGAACGGTCGATTTGATCACAATCACCGCCGAAGGGTTCACTGCGAGCACATCTTCGACGACGGATTCTACGGAAGACGTATCAAAGTAATTTTGATCCGGATCATAATTGGTCGGCGTAGAAATAACCACAAAATCCGCGTCTGCAGCTTCTTCTTTTCGGCTGGCCAAAGCCGTCAGGTCCAATTCGTGACCGGATAAATACGCCTGGATTTCTTTATCTATGACCGGCGATTGTTTCCGGTTAATCAAATCGATTTTCTCCTCTGAAAGATCCAGCGCTTTTACCTGATTGTGCTGCGCAAGTAAAACGGCATTGGAAAGGCCTACGTACCCGATGCCGAATACGGTTATTTTGAGTTTTTTTGCTGGCATTTTGTTTCTCCTGTTATAATGTATTTATAGGAATTTACCGAACAATCATGAATTACGGTTGACAGCATTCCTGCGGCAGTTTTACATACTCTCTTTATTTTCTGATATTATAAACAATCCATGGAAGAGAATCAACCGAATTGCATAAATCCTATAAAATATCGTTGAAAAACATACCGCCTGAGAGTACCGTTCCTTTTTTCAAAAAATTTTTCTGCAACTTTACGATCGCTTAAAAATCCTTTACAGAAAAACAAAAACAAGCTATGATGGATAGAGACAGCAAAAATGAGTTTAGGGGGAGCGAACCATATGCTTTTTAATTCCATAGACTTTCTCATATTTTTTCCCTTAGTTGCAGCAATATTTTTTGTAATACCAAAAAAACTTCGTTACATCTGGCTGCTAATCGCCAGTTATTATTTTTACATGAGCTGGAATCCCAAATATGCTATTTTAATAGCGCTTTCTACTTTCATTACATATATCAGCAGCATCTTCATTCAAAAATATAATGACCAAAACCGCATCGTATTCAAAAAAGTCTGCTTAGCCGGAAGTATCGTCAGTAATCTGTCGATTTTATGTTTATTTAAATATGCCAATTTTATCATTATAAATATCAGCAAATTATTATCCATTCTAAATATTGGGATTATTGAACGAAGACTGGATTTACTGCTGCCGGTCGGAATTTCTTTCTATACTTTCCAGGCATTGAGTTATACGATCGATGTATATCGCGGAGAAATCAAGGCAGAAACAAATATTTTTAAATATGCGCTGTTTGTCTCATTTTTTCCGCAGCTTGTAGCAGGTCCCATAGAACGCTCCAAAAATCTGCTCTGTCAAATCAACAATATAGACCATATTTCCGTATGGAATTTTGAACAGGTCAAACGTGGGTTTCTGCTTATTATGTGGGGATTGTTTCAAAAATTAGTCATTGCCGACAGGGCTGCTCTACTGGTAAACACGGTGTTTCAGCATTATCAGAACTATGGTTTTTTAGAAATACTTACTGCAGCTATATTATTCGCATTTCAAATTTATTGTGATTTTGGCGGATATACCAATATTGCAAGAGGTTCCGCCTGTGTTATGGGTTTTCATCTGATGAACAATTTCCGGCAGCCATATCTGGCGCAAAACATCAAAGATTTCTGGCGAAGGTGGCACATATCCCTTACTTCCTGGTTTACAGATTATCTTTATATCCCTCTTGGCGGAAACAGAAACGGACAACATAGAAAATGTTTAAATATACTGATCGTCTTTGGGGTCAGCGGATTATGGCACGGCGCCAGTTGGAACTTCATCGTATGGGGATTACTGCACGCGATTTATCAGATCATAGGCGATATCAAACATTATCTGGTTTTTACCCCCCCCCCACTCAAAATTTACGATTTTTGAGTCAAAGCTTTTCAAATGCAGCATCATACGGATGACCGGAACGTTTTTACTGGTAGATTTTGCATGGATTTTTTTTGCATCCAGCAGTTTGCGGTCTGCGGTATCTATTCTAGCACAGATGTTTCGTAAGTTTTCTACCGTTGGAATATATAGTATTGGTTTAAGTAAGGGGAATTGGATTGTATTAATTGTAAGCATTTTGTTTCTGATGACAGTCGATCTACTGCACGAACGAAAAATACCTGTATTCAAAGTGTTCAATCAACAAGTATGCATTCTGCGATGGATTCTCTGTGTATCTTTGATTTGGAGTATTATCTTATTTGGCATCTATGGCAAAGCATATGATGCAAGCCAGTTTATATATTTTCAATTCTGAGGTGTAAAAAAATATGAAAAAAATAAAAACTATCTGTTCCATTTTATGTGCCGCTGTTTTATTTATTGGAGTTGGAAAAATACTTCATTATATTCTGGTCGACGATACGTCTTCCTACACACGTTTGACGATGCATGAGCTATATCATGCAGACTCCAATATTGATGTTCTGTTTGTAGGTTCTTCTCATGTGTACCAATCTTTGAATCCCGAAATAACAGATAAAATTTTTCAACGGAATACGTTCAATGCCGGTTCTTCATCCCAGGGCATGGACGGATCCTTGGCAATGATAAAAGAAACCCTTGCATACCATGATGTAAAAGAAATTTATCTTGAAATATTTTTTAAAATAGCAACTGCAGAATCTAATAAAGAACGAACACAGCTAACGCAGACATACATCATATCCGATTATATGAAACCATCTGTCAGAAAGTTGCAATATCTTCTACAGGCGAGCAGCAAGGATTATTATATCACCGGTCTAATCCCCTTCAGACGTAACTGGGAAAAATGTTTCGATTTAAACTTTATCTATTCATTAATCAAAAAAAAGCAAGCGGACGACTATATAAATTACCGCTGGACCAAAAACAAAGATGACAAAACCTACTATGTAACAAAAGGATTCGTTGCTAACGATGCAGTCATAACGGAAGAAGAAATTAATACCACAAAAAACAAAACCGAAATCATAGAGATGGCCTCGATCAGCGATGATTGGAAAAACGCTCTGCAAGACATCATTACTTTATGTAAAAAAGAAAAAATAAAATTGACTCTATTTACAGCACCTATGCCCGAATTTTATTTAGCCACTCAGAAAAATTACAGCACTTTTTCTGAATTTATCAATGATATCGCCAATCGTTCAGAACTGCCTTATTATGATTTTAACCTGTGCAAACCCGAATATTTTTCAACTCAAGACCATTCGTTATTTTACGATTATCAACACCTAAATACAAAAGGAGCTGCAGAATTCAGTATCATATTTTCAAAGTTTTTTACCAATAAACTGTCAAAACAAGATTTATTTTATGACCGTATAGAAAAGAAACCTTTGTGACGGTTCGAAACCAAATGGAATATAAAACGAATAATAAAAAAGGCATATCCTGTTTTCATATGCCTTTTTTCAATCTATTTTTTAATTTTCAACTTTACAGCAATAATATTTACAACAGACGTTACTTCTTCCATTTTCAAAAGACATAACACAAGTAAATAGATGCTTCCCCCGCCTATTAATAACAGCATCAATTCGAGATAAAAATTTAAGCCGGCTTTTCCCAACAAGACGCTATAAAAAACCAAAGAGAATGCTGCACACGCAATCTTCATATATTTCTTCTTATTTAAAATCAAAATTTCTTTTAATTCTTTTATATGCCGCCGCAAAGTAATCGATAATAAAATAACGGAAATACCAATGGAAATACTGCTTGCTAATGTAATTCCTAATATTCCAATATACCTAGATAAAACAACGCTAAGCAAAATATTACTCAAAACTGAAATAACAGAAGTAATCGTTGGTCTTTTAGTATCTTGATATGCATAATGTGTTCTTATCAGCAATTCTCTTATTCCCAAAAAACAAAGTCCAAATGCATAACCTGTCTGCGCCAGTGCAGTATTGTTTACTGCCGTCTGATCGAAACTTCCACGCTCGTAAACCACTCTCACAATTTCTTTTGCATCAAAAGCAAGCATTATACTTATGGGCAAAAGTATCATACTAACCAACACCAGCATCTGCCCTAAGGATTCTTTAATTTCCTTTTCTTTTCCTTTTGACACGTAATCGGTAAAATAGGAAAAAATAACAGTTCCCACCGAAACAACAAACAACTGATTAATGGAAGAATTAATCACCTGACTGTAAGAAAGGGCAGATAACACACCTTCTCCTAGATATGTAGATACCATCTTATCTACAATTTGATTGATTTCGATAATACCATAACTAATTAATAACGGCGCTATTAGCCGGAACAACTTTTTTATCCTGCTGTCTTTTAATGGATTTGTTATAACAACTCTGATATATTTTTTAGCAAACAAACAAAGAAATAAAAACTGACAGAAATACGCCAAAATAAAGGAGACTACCAGGGCATATATTCCGAATTTTCCACTGAAGCAAAAAATACTCAAGATAATTACAATGCTTTGTATCGCTCCAATCATCTGATAAGGAAGAAATTTCTTTTCTGCGTTCAATACTGTCCCCAATATAGTAATTAATACCTGCAGCATGATAAGGAAAGAAAATAAATGCATATATTTTACTACAGATACTAATTGATCGGCGTCATATCCCACGGCTAAAAAGCTGGAAATCTGCGGTGAAAATACATAAATCAGAACCCCGACAAAAAATGCCAGCATTTCAAACACCATAATTACAGAGGATGTAAATGCACTGCGTTTTTCCTCCGTTTCGTTATTCTTAGAATCTATATACATAGACAAAAAGGTAATTGACAAGGTCGTACAGATTAAATAAGAAGTATCACTTACAAATCCTGAGGAAAGAAAAAACGCATCCGTCTGTCCTGTGGCTCCATAAAAATTCGCAATTACCGTTTGTTTCACAAATCCTATTAACTTTGTTATAACTCCTATTAGAGTAATATAAAATGTCGTATTAACGATTTTCTTTTCCATATTTTCTTATCAGCTTTCTACTTGAAAAAGCCTGAAGAACATTTCTGTAGATATAAACTTTTGTATCATACTGTTTCCAGGATCTTTTTGATATAAATTCCGCAATGCTTCCGTATGAAAAAACCGTTTACTTTTTGCATTCGTAAAAATATCATGAATATAATCAGAAGAATACCCGCCTGCCCATCGGTTGGTTGGTGCCCCAAAACCCATTTTATTTGTACGCCAGGTAACTTCTTTGGGCATTTTATCATCCATGTACTTTCGTACCAATGCTTTCGTATAACCATTCTCTATCTTTTTTTGATTAGGAATATTTGCCGCAAGCTCTACAAAACGGTAATCAACAAACGGAACTCTGCTTTCCACCGAATTCGCCATATAAAGGCGGTCATCCCAACGCAAAATATGTGTCAATTGCACATGCCGTAATTCATTATATTGCAGCTCTTCCAAATTAGTTGGCGCAATAAATTTTTTTACTTGATTCAACTGATAATTTTTAAGCAGGTCTTGCGTACAATAGTCTTTTATCTGTTTTATTTTTAAATGGCTTCTCAAAGAAGGATTTTTAAAATAAAGCAGATACTGCATCATCTCTTTCATAGTAAGTTTAGAATGTTCTGAACCAAGCTTAAATTCTCTGAAAAAAGTCCCCCATTTCAGCCTTTTCAAAAGTTCAAAGTAATAAAAGGCATAATATCGTTCATATCCGAACATCGTCTCATCTCCGGCTTGTCCATTTAATATTACTTTTATCCCTTTTTCTCTTGCAGCACGAATGACTTTATCCGTTCCGATTAATGTATAAGACGAAATTCCCTCCGTATGCCAAACAATCCGTTCAAAATCTTTTTGAATATCTTTACATTCCGGATATACAAGATTCTCCACACATCCACTGTTTTTATTGATAAGCTGGGCAAAATATTTTTCATCATTTTCCGGGGAATCATGATAGCAAGATGTAAATGTTTCAAGCCCGTCTATATGATTTGATATCAGTGTGACCAATGCAGAACTGTCTAATCCTCCGGATAACAAGGCCCCAAGCTTTGCATCGCTGCGCAGCCGAAGACACACACTGCTTTCCAGCATTTCTCCAACCAAATCTACATAGTTTTCACTCTGTAATGCATATACCCGATCTGCTAAATCCCAGTATTTATCTTTCTTTTCCATTTTAAGAGTGTCAACAAAACTCAATATCATATTTTCGCCGGCACCAAGCAAATGGACATCTTTTATCAAAGTCTCATTATCATAGTCAGAGATTCCCAATACCATATTAACCGCTAAAATCTCTGCATTGATTTCTCGTTTTATTTCTGGATGAGCTATGATCTGTTTTAATTCCGATCCAAATACAAACAAACCTTTCTGATCATTATAATAGTAATAAAAAGGCTTTACCCCCAATCGATCCCTGGAACAGAATAAACACTGCCGTTTTCTGTCATAGATCGCAAAGGCCCACATACCATTGAATTTTTTTACACAATTCTCTCCCCATTCTTTATATGCGTTTAATATGACTTCACTATCTGCCGTCGTTGTAAACTGATATCCCTTTTCTTTTAATTCTTTTTTTATTTCTATATAGTTATATATTTCTCCGTTATACGTAAGAAATAATTCTTGCCCTTCATCTGCCATAGGCTGATGCCCATGTTCACTTAAATCAATAATGCTTAGCCTTCTATGACCTAACCCCATAAAATAGAATTTTTCTTTTTGTTTCTCTATTGATGAAAAATCCTGACGATTCTTGATCTGGGAAATAGTTTCCTTACCAAAACACATTTGTATATTGGATCCCTCAAATAAAGTATATCCCTCATCGTCAGGTCCTCTGTGTTTTACCAAGTCTGTCATATCTTGTAATATATGAGTTGCTGTTTTTCTACGCAAATCAATATAACCTGCTATACCACACATGTATTGTTCCTTTCCTACTTATTTACAGTTTATTTATTCAAACATTGCAGTATCACACCTGCCACTTTCTGAATCTCTTCTTCTGATAGATATGGATGCATCGGCAGTGAAAGTACAGTATCACACAACTGAATTGTATTTGCATAGTCCTCATCTCTGACATCCAACCCTGCAAATGCCCGCTGCTTATGCATTGGTTTTATATAATATACCATACTAGGAATCCCTTCCTTATGCAATTCCTCCTGTATGACACTTCTTTCTTCGGGGCTATGCAGCTGAATGGTATATTGTGCCCAACTTGAAAAAAAGCCCTCCGGAACAATCGGCGTTTTAACCATATGTGATAAAAGACTGGTATACAATTCTGCAGACCTATTAATATCTTCCAATTCATATCTGCAAAAAGCCTCCAGCTTTGGCAATAATATTGCAGCCTGTATCGTATCAAGCCTGGAATTTACTCCTATGCGTATATTATCATATTTTATGGCTCCTTTGCCATGCACACAGAATGACCGGATAAGTTCTGCGGTTTTATCGTCATCTGTAAATACAGCTCCACCGTCTCCATAACATCCCAGAGGCTTCGCCGGAAAAAATGAGGTTGTACTGATATCGCCAAAACTGCATGCTCTTTGATCACCGATTTTTCCGCCAAATCCCTGTGCCGCATCTTCCAAAATATACAAATGATATTTTTCGGCAATTCGCTGAATTTTAGAATAATCCGCCGGCAGTCCAAAAAGATCAACCGGCACAATTGCTCTCGGTATCAATTTCCCGTCCCGAATAATTTCCTGAATCTTCTGTTCCAGACTCTCCGCAGACATATTAAATGTATCCAAATCAACATCTACAAATACAGGAGTTGCTCCCGCAAACGAAACAATTTCTCCGGTTGAAAAAAAGGTAAAATCCGGAACAAACACTGCATCCTTCGGACCAATTTCCCATGCCATCATTGCAAGCGTAAGCGCGTCCGTTCCATTGGCACATGTGATACAATGCTTTTTTCCAACATAAGAAGCTAATCTTTCTTCCAGTTCTTTTACCTGGCGCCCACTGATAAAATTACAATCGGAAATTACTTCCTGAATCGCCTGATCTATTTCGTCTTTCAGATTTTCGTACTGTTTATTTAAATCCCGAAATTGCATATCAAACTACTCCTTTTTTCTAAATATATTTTTTTCCACCATAGTTTCATTACTTCTAAAAAGAATGAGAAGTCCGGTTGTCAACCAGAATAAATCTTCTCCCAAAAGACCATGTGTCGTGCCCAGCATAAAGTTGGCTGCAAAACAAAAATATAATAATAAAAACATACATCCATAAACATTGTCTGTCTTTATATACTGAAATAAACTATAAATAATCGCTATCGTCAGAAAAAGAATCAGAAGTATTTTTAAAAGTCCGCCCTCTAAAAATTCTGTCAAAATGAAATTATGAGGCATCATCCACTGCGGCTTAGACTTTTCCATACCATATAAATCTAATAGTTCTCTCACTTCCTCATCTTCATCATTTTCATAAATATTCCAGCTATAACCGTTTCCCTTACCAAAAATAATTTCTTTTAAATCAAATTCTTTTATTCCCGCAATAGATACTTTCCAGATATTTTGCCGGGATACCATGCCTTCTTCTGATTTAACGCTTTCGTATCGCTCCGAGATACTCGTTTCAGAAATATTAACCGTCTGTTGATCATTCGTTTGTCCATTAGACTGTCCGCTGGTTAAACATTCTCTCATAAAATTTTTATGAGCTTCTTTCTTTTCCTCACTCACTGTTGATATATATTTTTCAAATATAGGTATGCTATATTTAAAATTAACGACCAACACAATCACAAAGCATAACATCAATACATATGACTTGATATTTCTCATATTCCATACTTTTATGTGGGAATTTTTATATTTTACAGTTTTTCGCACTATGTAAAAAAGCAGCGAAATAGTAACCACAATAGGACATAATATAAGAGCTCTCCGAGAAGCAGATAAATATATAAAATCACATGAAATAATCACAAATATAAGGTAAATCAGTTTAACGCTTCCAAAAAAGCTTTCCTCTCGTTTCATATAATAGAATATATAAAATGTTAATGCAAACAAAAAATATGCAGCATATACATTATAATCCATACGTAAGCTGATACGCATTAAAAAGGGTGATAAACCCAGACTCCATCTAATTATGGTAGTAATAACAAAAACAATCAATATAAAACAAATACATCTTATAAGGTTCTCTTCATTCTTTTTTCTAATCGAATCATCGTTTTCATAACAACATAAAAATATACTTCCGATCAAAAAAATTGTCCGTACAAACATCATATATTTGTTAATGGAATAAGAAAGCGTCACAGCGTAAAACAATGTCAAAACATCATATAACACAAATAGAGCTATTCCCAAAAACAACAGCTTATTTTTGTAAAAATAATAACCCATTATCTTACAAACATCTTTTCTATGACTCCACAAAACGCATATATCCACAATGAATAACAATATATACGGAACCTGAATCAATAAACTTACATAACAATTTTCAAACCATAAACGGCATGACCATAAATACACATAAGCAATTAATGCAAAATACAACACAAATCTTTTTATCCAATATATAGATTTCATATCCACACCTCTCTTTAAGCCCAACTATAATTACTAAACACTTGGTGTATAAATATGTTGCGAATTATATTAAATAATTCCGAATATGAAATCCGTCTATATTCTATAAAAAGTACTTTGTATGTTTCATAAGATATATTATAAGGCTCTATCTTCTCGAGTTGTAAATCCCCCCCCACAAAATAGACACAACAATTCCAAATAACGCGAAGAATGTTACAATAGCAAAAAATCTCTCTTTTCCATTATCAAGTCCTGCTACACTTTTGGCATATATAATTGCATTATTTTTACTATTTGCCATAACCTTTTCCAGAGGTAAATCCTCATCTATGCCAACACTTGTGATATACTGTTTCATCAGATATTTGTTGTAAATAATATCATATTGTTCATTCAATTCCAGATATTCTATTACAGTGTTAAACTCTCTCACAAGCTGATTCAGATCAGACGAACTCTGCTCCAACAAATCATCCATTTTTATATTCTCATTTGTTTTCGTTTTTTCATCCGTTTCTATTACCAGGTCTCTTTTTAATTCCCAAGTTTTTTTCTCTTTCTTAGCGGAAAGTATATTATCTAATGCTGCTGTTTCGGTTATAGAAACAAAAGACCTAGTAAAAGAGCGATTTTTCGCTTCTTCTATCATCTCATCAGCAGCTTCTATTTTACTGTCATATGTTATAATCTGATCCTCCAAAAACTGCTCCATAATTTCTTTTGATCCATAGCCAAGCACACTGGAATTCCACCATTCATTCCAAACTATACGATATTGATCATCAAACTGTATTATTTTTTCTTGAAACTCTTCTATCTTCATTGCTCCTTGCATACTCAAATCTACTTGTCCTAAATACTGTACATAAGAATCTAAAGAAAGCTTTTTTTCTTTTAATGCATTCATTGCATTATAATAATATATTTCATCTTTTTCTATAGATTTGAGATCTATAAAGTCCACTACCGTATCATCTAATGTATAAACGGGCTGTTTATACATTAGACCACATACAATTCCGAAACAAATGCCTATTAAAATACTAACGGCAAAAATACGGATCATACTTTTTTTATTCTTTTTTATATTTATTTTTATATCGTCGATCGAATAATCTAAATGTTTCATTTTCTATTTCTCCTAAGTATTATTTTCTCTGGGAAAGAGGAAAAACACCATGCAGGCAATCAAAAAACCATGCGACAGCAAAATCGTACTCCAAGTCGAATTTGCAAAACCTACTGCATAATAAATACAGATTCCTATTAAATACTTCGTATTTAACCCATAAGAAGCCGTATCAAACATTCGAAAACATACGATTAAAATAATAGGCATGATAACAATTCCAATCATCCCTAAATGTCCCCATACATCACCCAGCATACCGTTATTACAGCCTATCACTTGTGTCATATAGTTGTTCCCTATTACTTTTGGAATCGTCTGATTATATGGACTGGTCCATCCTAATTTACCTAAAAAAGTACTTCGGAATAAATCCGTAGGATTATGTTTAAAATAACGATAGTAATTATCTGATAATGCTGCTAAAACAAATCCTTCCCTACGGAAAAAAAAGCTATTGATATAAGCTTGCTGAAATAACCGTTCTTCTAAAATTGCAAATATACCGATGAGTGTTCCTCCTGGAACTATCAGAGAAATCATTTCTTTTCTCCAAAACAAATAACCTGCAATCAGAAGAATTCCCATAAATAAAACACTTTTGTGCCCTGCAAATGAAAAATTTAGCAACAGTAAGAAGCATCCAGCAACCGCAAAAAAATATTTCTTTTTACAAAAAGAAAATAATATCATCAGCGGAATTAATATTGTTGAAAAATTCTGTAGATACACGAGCCAAGTGGGCATATTATATGAAGATGCCTCGGTTCTGGCTTCATATACATTTAGCAAATCTGTAATAATCCGAAAACCAGTATACTTTGCAGATATATATATCGTCAGTACTGCAATTGCAAGAAATAATAAATAAAATAATCTATCCAGCAAAACAGACTCTTTTCTTCTAAACCTCACGACAGGAATTTTTATTTGTAAGTAAGACAAAAAGCCCCAATATATAATTGCAAAAAAGAAAAAGCTGCTGCTTCCTGGTCCCAAACTACAATAAGTTGTAATAGGTATGAAATAAGTCATATTCAGAAATATCATCAAAAGCGCCGAGAAAGTTTGGCTGTTACCATTCATACATATAAAATAAGAATATAAAATCACACAAAGATACGAACTTATTATATTCAACGGTGAAATCTGTATTCCATATTCCATAGTTCTCCCACTATAAAGAAGGTACAAAATATCCACCATAATTTTATAAAGAATAAAACAGCCAACCTGGATTTTATTCGATGAAAAAAAGCGGCAAACATTTTTTATCATAAAATCGTATTTTTTAAAAATCAATTGCATATTGTAGACTCTCCATTTTTACGCTCTCTTTAGCAACTTATTGTATAAATTCAGCAATTTTTGAAATTCAGTATCCCAATTGTATTTCTCCTGCACCATTTTATTCGCCAACTCGGTCTTGTTCACTGTTTCTTCGTAATGTTGTATGATATAAGTAATGGCATCAGAAATTTCTTCTATATTATCTGGATCAACTAAATATGCAAAGTCATTTTCCTCCATTAATTGTTTATTATATCTTGAATCTGACATGATCATGGGTAATCCAACTTGCATATATTCATATGCTTTTGTAGGCAAATTCTCTACTGTAGCATATTGTCCGACCTTTAACAACATGGCAGAACCGATATCCGACTGACGATAAATCTCCGTAACCTCATCAAAATCGCAAAAACCACGATAATCAATACATTCTGCTTCTCTCATTTTCATGACTTCTTCCATATAGCTGTTTGAACTAAAACGCCCTGCCAATATAAGCTTTACATGGGCGTGATAACAGGCTTTTACTAAATTTGTGATTCCTCTTTCCTTGCTTAATAGTCCAACATAACATACTTTTGGCTCTTTTTTATCTCGAATATTGATTCGTTTCAAAAACGTCCTGCTCCTGTCCAAAATTGGATAATTATCCAGCAAAATAGTGTTTTTCGTTGTTTTACGAAATGGATTCCTGCCAAATACAGTACACGGAACAATTACAGCATCTATCTTCTTTACAACATGTGTTTCATACGTTTTATATAAAAATGCGATTATCTTTCTTAAATAAACCGGTATATATCCCTTTTCACGAATCTGCTGTACATAATACTCATGACTGTCAAAAACAACGATATTATTTCTTTTTTTCAGTCTTCTGGCATACAACAGCAATTCCGGATCATGTATGTGATAAATATCAGCATTCAATTCAGCCGCTTTATTATATACTTTTTTTGTCACACTAAAAATACGCTTTAACCGTCCAACGGGATTTTGACCAATACCCGTAACAATCACATCAGACTCTTGCCTGCTTTCGCCTTGTGCGACTAAATAAACCTCAAAATCTTTTTGCCTTGCCAATGATCTGCATTCCTTTTGAAATATGCGCATATCATCGCTTGGATGCGCACTCGTCATATGGCAAATCCGAATCATTTAAATTCTCCTTCCATATCTGTACTTGCAAAAGTTTCTAAAGGAAGACGTACCGGCTGTCCGGTTTTCTGGCTTTTATATATTGCAAGTATCATTTCCAATGCATTTCTTCCCGCAACACTATCTACATATGGCTTTCGATCATTTTTAACTGCGTCTATTACATCTGCGAACAGACTTGTATGTCCATTCCCATAAACATTGCTTGTAGCCTCTACTAACCCTTTATTTTTTGTGTCTTTTTCTGTTTCGTCTGCAAAGTCCCAGACATCTATATTATTGGTCGAAGTTCCTCCAATTTTCACAGTCCCGTTTTTTCCAAAAAGGTACAGCGTTTCCTCCAAATTTTGGGGATATACATTTGTTGTCCCCTCAATTGTCCCGATGGCTCCATTTTTAAATTTCACTACCGCCATACCAATATCTTCAGCTTCCAGATAATCATGAAACTGCTGCCTTGTTGCTCCGTAGACTTCTTCTACCTCATCTCCCATCATCCATCGAAGAAGATCAATCCCGTGAATACATTGATTCATCAACGCTCCGCCATCCTGCTCCCATGTTCCTCTCCAGGGAGCCTGATCATAATACCCCTGATTTCTATTCCACCTTACATGGACAGAACCATGGGATATCTTCCCAAATCTGCCTGATTCTAAAGCTTTCCTCAATTCCTGGACTGCAACATTAAATCGATTTTGATGACAGGCAGCAACTTTTACGTTCTTTTCTTCGGATAATTGTATAATTTTATCTGCATCTGCCATACTCATTGCCATTGGCTTTTCAATAATCACATGAATCCCTTTTTCAATACAGTACAAAGCAATTTCCGCATGGCTGCCGCTTTCCGTAGCAATACTTACCAATTCCGGTTTCTCTGTTTCCAGCATATCTTTGTAGTCGGTATACCAGTGAATTCCTGTTTCTTTTTCAAGTCCGTGTTTTTCTAAAAGGGCTTCCATTTTTTCAGGATAAATATCACAAACACCTACCAGATCCAATTTATTATTCACTGCCGCCTTAATGTGATTTGTCGCAATGCGACCGCATCCAATCAACGCATACCTCATAGCAATCTCCTCCTATCATATCTTTTCTTCGTAAACTAATTTATCTTCTTTTAAAATATAATTTCTTCTGCATTGACTACAACATAGTCCCTCTCTGAGTCTTTCACCGCATTCACAGACCCATCCAATCTGTTTTGCCGGAATACCCGCCATAAGTGCATATGCCGGAACATCTCTTGTTACTACTGCTCCGGCTGCAATCATTGCCCAACTCCCAATTTCATGACCGCAGACGATCGTTGCATTCGCTCCTACTGTGGATCCGGTATGCAGTATGGTTTTCTTGTATCCTGCACTTCCTTTCGGATATTTCGCTCTCGGCGTCAAATCATTCGTAAAAACCATAGATGGTCCGCAAAACACAAAATCTTCTAATTCAACCCCTTCGTAAATAGAAACATTATTCTGTATCTTACATCCATTTCCAATTTTAACATGACTGCTTATATTTACATTTTGCCCAAAAGAACAATTTTCTCCTATTGTAGAATCTGACTGAATATGAGAAAAATGCCATATTTTCGTTCCGTTCCCGATTTTTACGTTTTCATCTACTATACTTGTTTCATGTATAAAATAATTTTTCATTAAATTTTACCTTTTTTATTATTATCATACAATGTTTTAGCAGGCACACCTGCTACTACTTTATTATCTAATACTGATTTGGTTACAACAGCCCCCATACCAACCAGCGCATTCTCTCCTATCTCTATTTGGTTCTTAACAACACTGCCAATTCCTATATAAGAATTCTTTTCCACTTTACAGCTTCCTCCCAAAACTGTCAATGCTGTTACCAGACTGTTTTCTCCGATATACACATTGTGTCCTATATGACAGAGGTTATCGATCTTTACATTATCACAAATTACCGTATCTTCTATTGTTCCTCTGTCAATACATGTATTTGCACCAATCTCCACGTCATTTCCTATTGATACGCCGCCAAAATGTGGTACTTTTCTATTTTTGTTGTTTTCTTTGAAATACCCAAATCCATCTGTTCCTATCACCACACCTGAATAAATAATGACATTTTTTCCAATGACACACGGTGAATCAATGGATACGTGATTCCCGATCACTGTTCCATCCCCTATCACGACATTAGAATCAATATAGCAATGGTGTCCAATTGAAACATTTTTCCCAATTTGATCTGTTTTGATAACCGCATCTTCTGAAATCAAAGTTTCTCGTTCTTTCTTAAAGAAATAAGATAAAATATTAAAAAACACTGCCTTTGGATTTTCAACCACTAAATAATTTTGATTATCCTCAACTAATTCCTTATCACCTGTCACAATGAAAAGATTTTGTCTATTCCTTAAGTTTAATGCAATTTCCGGAGTAAGATTGGATGATTGCTTAATCCATGTAATAGAATGATCTTTTAAACATTGTAAACTGCAAAAACCATTTACCTCTGATGTCATGTCGCCAAAAAAAGAACTCTGATAGCCCTGCTGTTTTATATAATTTAAAAGTTCTGAAGCCTGCATAAGATCTCCCCCTTTGTGATGACATCGTCTAAATCCCTAAAATTATCATATAAACTTTCATATGTCCGGAATGTCTTATTTTTAATTAAATCTTCCAGACACCTTTTCATACTCCGTTCTTCATTGGAATACCAGATCGGATGTGTCAAAAGATGAAGCGCCCGATCATTTTCTAGTTGAACAATCTTTTCAACATCTTCTCTCCAATTCATTCTTGAATCTGAAATATATTTAAATTCCTTAAAAAACTCCCCGCAATAACTGTTAATAATACCAGGAATTTTCAAATCTGTACTTAAAATTAATTTTGAAGGTCTATGCATAGATACCGTATGAATCTTACATCCTGACATCTCTGACAAAAAAACTGTTTCTTTGATTATAGCATTTTTTACGAATTCAATTTTATCTTCATCATCCGTATACTGCTCCAGTTCATGTTTGTATTTTTGCTCATCGAAATGTAATCCAACCTCATGCCCCATACTTCTTATATTGCAAAGAGAAACATAATTTTCCTTGGAATATATATTATAAAAATTCGAGGAAATTAAAACAAAATATGTGCTGCTTACATTCCCCCCCCATATTTTTTTCCACAGCTGCAAACTGTTCGGCAACCTGCAGATCAAAATCCACATCATGACGTAAAATACAGGGTTTTTGATAATTCGTATAATTTGAATACTTAGAAAATGTATACCCTTTCGATATTACCATATCAATTAGACGTCTATAAGCATCAAATGTAAACTTCATTATATGACCTCCGTTTTTCTCCCGACCTATATAAATTATAAAACTTCAATGTTCTCCCTGTCTGCTATATTTTTCATCACATTCTTCGTGTCAAAAATTACTTTTGCATTCTTTTGAACCATCGTATAATCTACTGTCGTATGCGCCGTCGTTATCATCACTAAATCATAGGAAGATATCACTGTCTTATTTATTTCTTGAATGCCTTCTTTTACTACTCCATTTGCTTTATAATTACTAATAAACGGATCATAAAAATCAACCTCTGCTCCTGTCTTTTCCAATTCCTCAATTACATGAAGCGCTGGGCTTTCCCTATAGTCGTCAATATCTTGTTTGTATGCAACGCCAAGTACAAGTACTTTGGAACCATTCAGTGATTTCTGGAAACGATTTAATATTTTTCCGGCACGTTCCACACAATATTCCGGCATTTTATCATTAATCATCATAGAGGCTTCTATCATTGACGTATGAAACCCATACTCCCTGGCTTTCCATGACAAATAGTATGGATCTAACGGGATACAATGTCCTCCTAACCCAGGTCCTGGATAAAATGCCTGAAATCCATATGGCTTTGTCTTAGCAGCATCGACAACCTCCCATAAATTAATATTCATTTTATCACATAGTATCGCCAATTCATTAATCAAACCAATATTAATATTACGATACGTATTTTCCAATATTTTTTCCATTTCAGCTATCGCAGGAGAAGATACTTCATGTACGTCCCCATCCAATACGGCACGATACATTGCAGCAATCACTTCTGTTGCATCTTTTCCAATCGCCCCTACTACTTTAGGTGTATTTTTTGTTTTATAAACTGCATTTCCTGGATCTACCCGTTCCGGAGAAAATCCCAAGTAAAAATCCACTCCACATTTTAAACCAGATCCTTCTTCTAAAAGCGGTTTAATCAGTTCTTCTGTTGTTCCTGGATAGGTTGTGGATTCCAGAACGACCATCGTATCTTTTGTTAAATATTTTGCTATTTCTATTGTAGAACTTTTTACATAACTAATATCCGGCTGCTGATGCCTGTCCAATGGAGTCGGAACACATATTGCAACAAAATCTACATCTTTGATAAATCCAAAATCCGTCGTAGCAGATAACATACCCTTGTCTACCAGTTCTTTCAAATCATCATCAATGACATCACCGATATAGTTATGTCCCTCATTTACAAGATTCACTTTTTCTGTCTGAACATCAAATCCTATTGTCCGAAATCCTGCCTTTGCTTTCTCTACAGCAAGCGGAAGTCCAACATAACCCAAACCGACAACACCTACACATACTTCTTTTTCGTTGATTTTCTTTAATAATCTTTCTTTCATCATTTTCAGTTCTCCAATCCACTATTTTATATTGTTTATGCGGGAAATCATCCCATAAATTTCAACTATATGTTTTCGATAATTCTTATCAGTTTCTTTGTGTGATTTTCAAATGAGAATTCTTTTGCAGCAACAAAAGCATTTTCTCCCCACTTTTCCATTTGTTTTTTGTCCCTTACCATTTCATTTATTTGCTCTGCTAAAATTTCTGCAGTAGGCAGGTCTCTCTCAATCCCACAATTATATCGATTGATAATTGAGTATTTATTAGGAAGATTGGAAATAATTGCTTTTCCAGCCGCAAGATAATCAAACATTTTATTCTGGCTTGTTCCGTATTTCCCGATCGCCATTTTATCCTGCTGACAAACTATTAAGAGCAAAGCACGAGAAACAATATCGGGAATATATTTCTTGTCGACTCTTCCAAAAAAAACTACATTGTCAATTTTCTCTATGGCAACTCGTTTCTCTAATTTCTCACGTTCATCTCCATCACCAAATATACAAAACGTTAATTTCTGAGCTTTTAGAAATTTAGCTGTATCCAATAATAATCCAACATGATTGACCTCCCGGATCGAACCGGTATAGATAATCTTTTCATTTTCTATTTTCTCAAACTTTTCATTTTCAAAAGGATTTTTTTCTCTATTTTCCAATACAACCGGCAAATCTATCCCATTATTTATATAATATACTTTTTGTAAATCAATGGAACCTCCGCTTTTTTTATCCCATTTTTTATCCTTAATATAGTTTTTTCCACCTTCCATCGTAAAAATCAGGGCACCTGCTTTTTTATATATCCAATTTTCTCCTTTATATAAAATAGAAGCAAACAATGATTTTTCATTTAATTTCCCATATGCTACAAAACTTTCCGGCCATAAATCCCGCACCTCACAAATACATTTGATCCCTAATTTCTTTGATAGTTTAATTCCTGCTACAAGAGTCAGCGGATGTACGCTGGAAGCAAAAATCAAATCCGGCTTATCATGACTTCTACAATATTCTTTCGCCACTTTAAATAATGCAGTGTAAAATGATGTCATATTTTTGATACGGCTAAATCCATTTTTTTTATACTGTGGAGTCCTGATAAAAACAAATGGTATATAGTCCGCATTATCGTTTTTTTCAACATACATTTTACCATGGGTATCTACTTCTTTTTGAAATCCATGGAACACATTTGCACAAAATATGACAGGATTATACCCCTCCCGTTTTAAATATTTTGCAAACCAATAATGCCGGCCCCCATTATCATAATACATATTAGTTGCATAATGATTAAATATCCATATGTTTTTCTTCATACTTCAATCCTCTTATTCTATTTTATCTGACTAAATATAATCAAATTTTGCAATTTTGTCAACTTCTTTATAAATACGAATTTCAAACGGTTTCCGGTATAATTTATGAAACACGGCGTTTACCAGCACTTCTTCTCATCCTACTTAATTTTTTTCGCCGGGATTCCAACATACGTGCCGCTTTCCAAAAGATCCTTCACTACAACGCTTCCCGCTCCAACAACAATTTCTGCCCCAACCGAAATATTGTTCACACAGCAGCTTCCAACACCCATCCAGGACTTTTCACCCACTGAAACAGCTCCGGCAAGATGTACCCCTGGAGAAATATGCACAAAATCACTGATTTTGTTATCGTGATCTAGCGTTGCGCCCGTATTGATAATGCAATGCGTTCTGATTTTTGTCCCGCAGTTGATCACCGCTCCCGCCATCACTACCGTCCCTTCGCCGATCACGACATCCGTACCGATGCTTGCAGACAGATGTACTGCCGTCATATAGTTCAGTCGGTATCTTTTCGCCAAAGTCTCCCGAATCTTATTATTTCCAATCGAAATCAAAAACCTGCTCTTGGGATAGTTCACGCAGTCGCTGATCTTGCCAACCACCTTATGTCCCATGATCTTTGTGCCCTGCAGCGATGCATCATCATCCAGCAATTCAATGTTGTATTCTATTCCTTCCCTGCGGCTCATCTCATGCAAAATATCAATCACTACTTTCGCATGCCCGCTCGCGCCCATAAGTATCACATGTTCCATTATGAATTCCCCCGAAATTCTTCCATTGTTACCGAAGTATCGCTGCTGATTCCTTCCCGTTTTAAAACGGTCCGGACCGTATCCAGAATAATTTTCACATCCGTAAAAAACGTGACATGATTCACATACCGAATATCCCAGTCAAACTTTTCTTCCCAGGAAATACTGTTTCTGCCGTGCACCTGCGCCAGTCCGGTAAATCCCGGACGCACGTCATGCCTGTGCTTCTGTGTTGCATTATACAAAGGCAGATAGCGGACCAAAAGCGGCCGCGGTCCCACAATACTCATATCGCCTTTCACAATATTCCAAAGCTCCGGCAGCTCATCCAGGCTCGTACTGCGCAGCGTTTTACCAAACTTTGTCAGCCGCACGTCATCCGGAAGCAGCTGGCCGTTTTCGTCCCTCTCATCCGTCATGGTCCGAAATTTATACAATTTAAAAATCTTTTCATCCTTCCCCGGCCTCTCCTGCCGAAAAATCACAGGCTTTCCCAGCTTGACTCTCACCAGCGCCGCCGTAACCAGCAAAACCGGGCTTAAAACCACAAATGCTGTAAAGGAAAGGACAAAATCCAAAATTCGTTTGATATACTTCTGATATATTCGATTTTTTTTCTGATCCATACATTCCCCCGGAATATTTATTCTTATATTTTAAGCAGAGCCCACCAATATGTGTTTTCCTTCAAAAGCAATCGCATAATGGCGGATATGACCTTTTTGTATTCCTCCGGCAATCAAATCTGCGTCATACTCTTTTTCAGCAATCTGCTGTAAGGCATGTTTCACCGTCTCATGCAGATCTTTTTCCCTTTCGGGGTGAAACACCTTAAACTCCATCACAAACGCATCCAAACCGCTCTGCAGCGGCTCCATCACCACATCATACCGTCCGAATCCGCTTTCGCGGTTTGACGTAATCTTATATCGGTCTGCAAGGTCAACAATCAAGCCAAGTACAAAACCATGATAGAAACGCTCTGGCTCCGATCTGCCAGACGGATGTTTTCCCGTATCAAAACTGCTGAACGTCTGCAGGGCGATACGGTTCATATATTCGTTCATATAATCAACATCACCTGCCAGCAATGCCTTGATAAAGTCATGATACCGGGCGGATGGATTCTGAAACCACTGCCGTACCATTTTCCGAAATTCTTTTTTCACTTCCAGGTTTGTCAGCGATAAACAATATTGTGTTTCTCCTTCTTCCTCCGTCTCTAACACACGATCTGCTTTTAAGTAACCGGACGCCAAGAGAAAACTCCAAATCGCAGCGTCGCTCTCCTCTAACTGATCAAATACAATCTCTTCATCCAATGCTGAAACAATCTGCCTGCCCATAAGAAGATCTTCAAAAGCCACTTTAATTTCCGGAGATCCTCTTTGGATCAGAATACGAATCAGATTATTTGAACTGGTATTTACCCAGTAAGGCTCACATCTTTTTCTGTCAAGATATTTTGTAATAGACCACGGATTGTACAGGTCTATTTTATTTCCAAACCGGAATCCGTCATACCAAAATTTTACTTTCTCCAGCTTTTCCGTCATATCAAATAATTCCAGCGCCGTTTTTACTTCTTCTTCTGTAAATCCAAATGACGAGACATATTTATCCGAGGTCGTAGTCACAACTTCAAGATTATTCAAATCGGAAAAAATAGATTCCTTACCGATCCTTGTAATCCCTGTCAGCAAACCGCGTTCCATATATGGATTTGTCTTAAACGTACAATGAAATAAACTTCGTATGAATATCGTTAATTTTTCCCAATATCCGTTTACATATGCCTCCTGCAAAGGCGTATCATATTCATCCAGAAGCAAAATCACCTTTTTCCCATAATAACGAGTCATACAGAGCGTCAATCTGTGCAGGGACATTACAGCAACTGCATCCGACATACCGGGCTCTATATAATTAAAATAGTCTTTCTCCTGCACATTTAAAGAATCCCCCTGTAACAGAAATCTATATTTTGCATACAAATCAATGATGATCTGAATGATTCCTTCCCTGGCCGTTTCATAAGAATCACTCTTAATCCCTGCAAAACTGACAAAAAGAACGGGATAACTCCCCTGCAGGCTTCGATAAGCGGCATCCTTCCAAATCGTCAATCCCTCAAACAAATCTGCACAGCCTGCGTATTGATTGGAAAAGAAATGCTCCGTCATGCTCATATTCAATGTTTTTCCAAACCGGCGGGGGCGTATAATCAAGGTAACCACATCCTGATTCTCCCACCATTCTTTGATAAAGCTTGTTTTATCAATATAGAATGCACCGCTTTCTCTGATACTTTTAAAATTCTGCGCCCCGATGGCAACTACCGGCTTTAACTTACGATAAAACTCATTGCTTTTACGATCCATATATTTTCCCCAGAAATTCTTGTTCAAAATCTAAAACATCTATCGTATACACTCTTTTATAAAACGTATTTTGATATGCTTCCATATTTCCCAACACAGGATATGTATCGGTTTTTTCCGCAAAACCTTTCAGCTTTCGTTTCAGTTCACGAAAAGATTCCGACGGCTTTTCCGGCTTCTGTACCGCTTTGTCATTATAGATCAAAAAATAACTGATTCTCTCTGCCTCAAAAGCACTGATATCATCAAACCGATATGCCGGCAGTTCCGAGAGCGTAACCGGTTCTCCGGAATCACTTTCGGAACATTCTTTTAATGACTTTTTATAATCTGACAGCAATTTCGGATCCATCTTTTGCAAACTCATAATTCACCTACAGTAATTCCAGCGGCTGATACAGCTGCCTGTATATCTCTTCCGTATGCGCCGTCACATCTTTTGCCGCAAATCCCTGGTTTCGTTCTACCATTAAATAAAACGTTCCGCAGCCTAAGATCCCATAGTCTGCCATTTTCACTTCTAACGCCCGCATAAAATAAGGGCTGTGGGAACTTAAAATAATGCGGATATTCATTTTTATTTTGAGTAAAATCAAAATCTCCGCCAACTTCAAATTCCAGTCCGGATCGGCTTTCCACAAACCTCTATTCCCACAATTTCTCTACAACACCGCAGATCCGCTCCAGATCCGCATCCGTCATTTTAGAATCGGACGGCAGGCATACGCCGCGGCGGAAAATTTCTCCGGCAGTGCTGTTGTCCGCGCCCATCTCCTCTTCCGTGATATGCAGATTCTCCACATCCGAAATAAAATCGCAGTCCGCAAATACCGGCTGCAAGTGCAGCGGCTTCCAGATCGGGCGGCTTTCCACGTCGTCTTCCTCCAACGCAGTCATAATCGCAAGCGGCCGGACTTTACAGTCATCGGACAGCTGAATCGCCGTCAGCCAGCAGTTGCTGTACGTATCCTCGCTCTGCGGCTGAAATGTAATCCCCTGCAGATGTCCCAGCCGTTTTTTATAATATTCAAAAATGTACCGTTTCTTCTCCACCCGCTGGTCCAAAACTTTCAGCTGACCGCGTCCGATCCCCGCTACAACGTTGCTCATACGGTAATTATAACCAATCTCGCTGTGCTGATACCAGCGCGCCGCATCTCTTGCCTGTGTAGACCAGAACAGGACTTTTTTTGCCCGTTCTTCGGCGTCCTCTGTCTGAACCAGGAGCATTCCTCCCCCGGAAGTCGTGATGATTTTGTTTCCGTTAAAGCTGATAATCCCATAGTCGCCGAACGTTCCCGTATATTTCCCCTGATATGTGCTGCCAAGGCTCTCCGCAGCGTCTTCGACCAGCGGAACACCGTACCGCTTACATATGTCTGCAATCTCCTCTATATGCGCGCAGTTGCCGTATAAATGCACTGCCATAACCGCTTTCGGCAGCCTGCCCAGCTTTTCATATTTGTCAAACGCCTTTTGAAGCGCCGAAGGACTCATATTCCAGGTAGACGCTTCGCTGTCGATAAACACAGGAACCGCTTTTTCGTATGTGATGGGATTTGCCGTTGCGGAAAATGTCAGAGACTGACAGAATACGAGATCTCCCTGCCCCACGCCGATCGATTTTAACGCCATGTGAATCGCCGCCGTTCCTGCCGAAAGCGCAACCGCACTTTTGGCTCCCAGCTTTTCCGTCATTTCTTTTTCAAATTCCGTCACATTTTTCCCTAAAGGCGCGATCCAGTTCGTATCAAACGCTTCCTTTACAAATTCTTTCTCATAGCCTTCGTCGCTCATATGCGGCGACGCCAAAAAAATATGCTGTTTCATAATGACCTCCCATGACAATTTTCTTCCGTTTCCTGCCGGTATAAACTAAAGATAAACAACGGAGACTGCCCGTATAATCCTGTCGCATCATCCGCCAGAGAAGCTCCCGTTGCTGACATGTAAAATGCCTTTAACGCTTCTCTCTCCGGCAAATGATACTCCTTTTCTATCATTTTTACAATTTCCGGTATAATCGTTGCCCGAATCAGATAGTGTTCCATTGCCATCACCTGCACTCAAAATAGGAATCAAATGTTAGATAGTTCAAAGACCTTGCCGTACAAAATGCAATCTGTTTATTTATCTTCTCAAACTCAAGCCGTTTTATAGCGTCTTCCTTTCTCATAATTCCCTGAATTACATAAGAAATTGTCTCGCCTACATTATCGTTTGCAATGTTGCCCAAAACAACATCATAACCATGAGAATGCTCCATCCGGCTCCTGCATTTTACTACCATCTCCATCCAGTCTATATCTGTTCCTGTAAATTCCTTTAAGCTTAACTCGTTTTTTGCCCGCTTTTCCTCCCACAGATAACAAGATACGATCGGAATAATACACTGGCCAAACCTCCGTTCTTTTAGCATTGCTTTCCTCTTTGCCCACCGAATCGCTTGCTCCCTGATATCTGTCGTATAGAATGCAAAGCCAAAATCTCTTCCCACTTCACTTTTTATGATCTTCGGATGATCTACAACAACGGTAGATCCGTGATACAATATCATTCAGGCACCTTCTCTCTGCCCAGATATTCATCTAAAAACTGCATCAGGTATTCCATTCCCATTCCATGTAAATCCTCATATTCCCGATCCAGCAGATCCAAGACGCCTTCCTTTTCAAATATAGCAAACACGACGTCGCTGCTTTTTTGTATATGATAACTGTAAAATTCTATGCAAAATGTCTGAAATGATAACCTGCTCATACCTGCTCTTTCGCTCCGATCTCAAATGACCTACTTCGGCGTATATGTCGGGACAATTTTCTGCACCCATTTACGAATATCTCCGGGTTCGCTGACCACATACTCTTTCAGTTCCTTTAACTGATCCATAAACTTTTCTTCATCCATTTCAATGGGTTTTCCGATATGGATCAGTTTATTTTCGGTATCCTGTATGCCTTCTTCTTCCATCAGCATTTCTTCGTATAATTTTTCCCCCGGACGCAGTCCCGTAAATGTAATCATAATATCCTCATTCGGCTTATGCCCGGAGAGAAGGATCAGATTCTTTGCAAGGTCTACGATCTTTACGGGCTGTCCCATATCCAGGATAAAGATTTCTCCGCCCTTTGCATACGCGCCCGCCTGAAGAACCAAAGACACCGCCTCCGGAATCGTCATAAAATACCGAATGATATCCGGGTGCGTTACCGTTACCGGTCCTCCTTCCGCAATCTGTTTTTTAAACAGCGGAATCACGCTTCCGTTACTCCCCAGTACGTTTCCAAACCGGACCGCCACAAATTCTGTTTTGGAACGTTTATTATAAGTCTGGATAATCATCTCACAAATCCGTTTGGTCGCTCCCATAATATTGGTCGGGTTCACGGCCTTATCCGTAGAGATCATAACAAACCGCTTCACATTCCATTTATCGGATGCTTTTACAACCTTCCATGTGCCGAGCACATTATTTTTCACCGCCTCGTTCGGGCTGGTCTCCATCAGCGGCACATGCTTGTGCGCCGCCGCGTGATATACAATATCCGGACGGTATGTCTCAAATATTTTATCGATCCGAAGCGTATTCCGTACGGAAGCAATCAGCGCCGTTAATTTCAAATCCGGATAATTGTGCAGAAGCTCCTGCTGAATATCGTAAATATTATTCTCATAAATATCCACGATGACAAGCTGTTTCGGATGATGCGCCGCAATCTGGCGGCACAGCTCGCTGCCGATCGATCCGCCTCCCCCGGTGACCATAACCGTCTTTCCGGACACATACTCCATGATCGATTCCAAATCGACTTCGATCGGATCACGCCCTAAAAGATCGTTGACATCGACGTCTTTTAAACTGCTGATACTCACCTCTCCGTTAATCAGCTGATACATACCGGGAACGCGCCTTAGCTCGCATCCGGTTTCTTTGCAGATATCCAGTACATTTTTTATCTCGGCTGCTTTTGCCGACGGCATCGCAACGATAATTTCCGCAATATGCATATCCTTTGCCAGCCTTACGATATCTTCCCGCGTCCCGGCAATCCGCACCCCGTGGATATAGCTGCCGACTTTTTCCGTCGAATCATCGATCACGCATACGACATTCATCTTGATATACTGACTGTTATTGATCTCTTTAATCAGCGCGTTTCCCGCCGCGCCGGCTCCGACGATCATTACATTTTTTTTACTTCTCATGTCCACGCGCAGGTTCAGCATGGACCGGAATGCCCGATAGCCGTAACGGCTGACAAACACGATGCACACCAAAAACATGCCGAACAGCAGGTAATAACTTCTTGGCATCGGCACAGGCACGGAACGGTTAAACAGATAAATCATACATGCGTTGGCTACCGTATCTACGGCGCATCCGGCAACCAGATACATCAGTTCTGTCGCACCGGCGTAAACCCAAAGGCTGGAATAGAGACGGAACAGCCAAAAGACCGCAATTGTAATCACAACCTCCATCGGAAGTATGGCCCATGCCCGCTCATAATAATGATGCGGCACTTCCGAAAGATGAAAATCAAATCGTGCGCTTAACGCCAAAAAACTTGCCGCCAAAACGGCAATAATATCGTAACAGATAAAAAAAATTCTGCGGATCCACAGCATTTTACTATTGATTAATTCAGACATTTTTTCTTCCTCTTTTAGCTAATTTTTCCACTCGTTTATTTTTCCTATTATAGCGTACTTAAAATTCAGAATCAACTCATATACTTATTTTGTTTTATTCCTTATTCTTTCGAGTTCTTCATTAAGGTCTCCAACCCTTTCATCATCAAAATAAATCCCCATCACGATGTATAAGGCATACCAATATACCCAGCAAAATGGCAGTTCTATATTCTCAACTAAAATCAGTGCGCAGCAGGAAAACATATTTGCCAAAACAAAGTAGGCAGATCGATCCTTTAGCAAATGGCGCTTAAAGTACCTCCACGCAAAACAAATATTATAAAAGAGCATCAGCACATAGGGTACGCCTGCAAAAATACCATACCGATGCATAATGGCCAGCAATCCATTATGCGCCATATGGCTTCCGCCCCAAAAGCGAGCGTTACTTCGATGCCCCCAAAGGTTCATATCCCGTAGATAGGCCTTCCAGAACAGCGTCCTCCCAGTTGTCAGTTCCTCCAAAGACGCACTTGTCTTTAATTTGTAAAAAATACGATTGACGGGCATTTGTTCTCCTGCTTTCACCTCCATCGTAAACGGATGGTCTGTAACGGTATTCTCATAAAGATCCTTTTTAAACCTGATTTCTGAATTTACCTGTCTTGGAATTTGATAGATACAATATTCATCCACCTTATAGCCTATACAAAATACAACTATATAAACTACAAATCCAAATATTTTCACCTGCTTTCGTTTCTTCCACAGCTTAAACGAAAAAATAAATAAAGCGAAAACTGCAGGCAATATCGCCGACATCGTCTGCGTTCTCCAGATCAGATTTCCACAAATCCCCAATGCCGCTAAAAAAAATAAATCCTTTCCCAAAACATGTTTCTTCTTAAAATCAAAATCCAGTTCCGTAAGAAATGAAATCCAGACAAATAACAAATACATTCCAAAAAAACCCGGCAGAAATGCGGCTCCCAAATACCGATATCCTGGAATATATGGCCGAAAAAGATAACAAAATATTATGTTTGGCCAAAAGCTCCACTCGATTCCACGCATAAAGTTCAAAAGTAAACGCTCTCTTTTTTTCATATTGCCCCACATAAAAAAAAGAAAACCTATGGCAAATATCATAATATAGCCCATAAACGCATATCGTTTCCCGACAATGAAATCAGAAATAACGGCCATCAGCCATAAACAAAACCAAGAAGCCGCCAGCTTATTATTCCAATTTAAATACGTTAAAGGTTTTTCCCAGCATAAAACAGCAATTACCAGAATGCCCAGCACACAGGGTATCGTAAAATAGCGAAACGTCTTGATCGTGGTCAGGGTCAGCACATAACATACCTGCATATATAAAAAAATGCTGCAGAAAACGCCTCTTTGTATCCAATCCTTTTGCCTTGGGGAACATATACGATCCAATCCTTCTCCCACTTTACCTGCCCGGCAAAATAGTTTCTGCAGGCTATGAACCGGACCATACCAAAAACCGCCGCGTAATTTCTTTTGTATAAGAATTCCGGCTATTCCTGTAACCAAAAGAAATCCGCCCAAAAACAGCAGCATATATTTGATAAACCGGGACTTGGAAAAAATCGGAGGCTTTTCGCGGAACTGAATTTGATCAATCCCAAACACCGTCCCCGCTTTCTGACGAAAATTTAGATTCATCCTGGTATAACGTACACCCGGAACCGTTAGGATATTTACGCCTTCAGAAATTTTGACGTCTGCCTCATATACCGTTATATTCTCCTCGTTATAACAGCCCAGCGAAACATCTACGCCCTCCTCGCCGGTCTGTGAAGCATACAGATAGATATAATTCCACTTTCCCTTAGGAATCACAAATACTTTCGCAGCCGTTTCCGATTTTACCGTGAAACTATTATTCTCCTCATCATAGTCTATGTCATAATTCCCATTAAGCTTTAAATTCGTTTTTGTTACGTCATATACTTCTCCTGTTTGATAAAAGCGGTTCAAATCAAACGAACCGCTGATCCACATCATGGAACATGCAATTGCAAAGCAAATACCCGTTAAGATCCATGCAATTTCCACAAAAAACTTATCCACCAGCCGCAATCTTTTGTCCCCTCCATTCCAAAGTATACCACGATTTTATTTTACTCATTATCATTAAAAATAAATGAAATGAATGATCGTCTCCCTATTTGACCCTCCCCATGCTCCATCGCCAGATCCTATTTTGATCTATGTGATACCATTCCTGCTCCTCCAAAACTGCTCTCGATCATCCGCCGAAACATCTCCGTAAGCCCCACCGTAGGCTTCCAACCCAGCTTCTGCAGTTTGGAAGCGTCCAGCCGGATCACCATTTCCGGATTGTATCCGAATACCGATACATCCTCCGGAATCTCAACCTTCACTCGGATCGTTTGTTTCGGATCCATCGCACAGGCCATCTCTGCCATTTCTTTGATCGAGACTGCCGTATCCATATTGGTTACATTATACGCTTCCTGATTCTCTCCCCTTAACAGGATATAGAAGATCGCGCGCACGGCGTCTTTTGTATAACAATAGCTCCTGACCGTATTGCCGGCCGTATGCAGGATAATATCTTTCCCTTCCACAACACATCTGGCAAATTCCGCAAATACCCTGCCGTCATGGTAATCCACGCCCGCGCCAAACGTCTGGGAAAGCCTTGCCGCTTTGACCGGAACCTTATGCTCTGCGGCATAAGCGGCGCACAGGCATTCCGCCATGCGTTTGCCCTCGGAATAACTGCTGCGTGCCTGCATCGGATCCAAATACCCGTAATCCGTTTCACCAAGCATTATCTGGTCCGCATGCGGCGTACCGTATACTTCCAGCGAAGAAAGATATACCATCGATTTTACGCGTTTGTTTTTAGCAAATTCCAGAATATTTCTCGTACCGTCAAGCGCCGTCTGAATCGTCTCAACCGGATGGCTGACAAAATACTTCGAGCTTGTCGCACTTGCACCGTGTATGATGTAATCCACCTCGCCCGTATAACGGATCGGCTCGTTGATATCTCCGTAATATACGGTCATATCGTCCGCTGCTGAAAGATCGCCGAATATGTTTCGTACTTTATCTTCGCTTCTCGCCATAGCAACAATACGAATCCCGCTTCCCTTACTGCGGTTCATACACCGCAGCGCCCAGACTGCCTGAGAACCCAAAAGCCCCGTCGCTCCCGTAATAAAAACCGTACTGTTTGAAAGCGCGTCCCCCAGAAGCGCATCCTGTGCAATTTCTTCCATATCCTCCCGGAGAATCTTATCTTTGATTTCCATCTTTATTCTCTCCTTCTGCCAACATCAGTCTCTGCTTCCACCGCTTCTCCGACTGCCTCTTGTGCCGGATCTGTCCGCATATCTCTTTTTTGGCCCTGCCGTTAGGTTGCGCTTTTGCTTGTCGCCTGATTCATCCTCGTTTCAATCCGGTTCGTCAGCCCCAGTCCAAACGCCTGCTCGTTTTCTTTATATTGCAGCAGCCCGCGGAAGATATAGACATCCTCCGGCGTCGTAACTTTGATATTTCCCCGGTTTCCCATGACCATATGGGCTTTGATCCCCTGGCTGCGGATGATGGTACAGGCGTCCACCATATTTTCATAGCGCGTCTCTGTCTGCCGCACCGCATCATGGGCTGCGATAATATCCCTTAAATAAAAACTCTGCGGCGCCTGCGCGGCAAACGTTTCTTTCCGGAACGGAACCTGCCCGACCTCCTGCCCGTCGCTACTGATCATAATCGTCTCATAACATGGCGTACAGGTAATTCCGTTGCCGTGCTCTTTTACGCTTTCGATATTGTTGCTGATCACTTCATAAGAGACAAACGGACGCACGCCGTCATGGATCAAAACAATCGAATCCTGCGGATTTTCCCGTTCCGCCGCCTTTAAGGCATGGTAAATCGAATCCTGCGCCGTTTCTCCGCCGGGCAGCACCTGCGCCACTTTTTGCAGACGGTATTCTTCAATCAGCATATTCATATACGGAATATACCGTTCCAAAACAGAAAGATAGATTTTATCGATTTTATCGTGGTACTGGAACAACTGCAGCGTATAAACGATAATCGGTTTTCCGTTGATTTCCAGAAACTGCTTCGGGATTCCGGAACCCATGCGCACGCCGCTTCCTCCGGCAAACACTACCGCTATGTTCATGCTTCTTCCTCCTTCACCGCCTTTTTATGCTTCTCATCCCGCCAGTAGCCTTCCGGCAGAAAATCCAGTGTCCTTCTGTGTTCGTTTTCTCTTCGGACGCGTTCTAAATCCGCCTGAATATCCTCCGGTATCTTTCCCAGGACAATCCAGTCGATCACCCGGTCAGACGCGCCGCTGTCGATATAATCAAAATGATGCTCCACATACCGCTCTACTTTTTCATATTCAAAGTCTTTCTTTCGAAACGCCTCTAAGAGCTCCTCAAACGTATAACAGACCTTTCCCGGCGCAGCTTCTTCATAATCCCGGTGAAATCCTCTGGAAAACGCATACTGGAATTTATCATATGCAAAAAAAAGCATTGGTTTTTTCATCAGAGAATATTCAAAAATATTGGAAGAATAATCGGTAACCAAAAGATCGGTAATATAAAACAGGTCGTTGATATTCGGATACCGTCCCACGTCGATAAATTTATCCTTGTATTTTTCTTCAATCGGGACCGCATCTTTCACCCAGGGATGCATTTTAAACAGCACCACATATTCGCTGCCGCACGCTTCATACAAACCGGCAAAATCGATTCGTTCAAACGGGTAATTGGCCTCTTTTTTATTCATACCGCGGTACGTCGGTGCAAACAGCATTACTTTTTTCCCTTTGCACACCGGATACGCCTCGTACAGTTCTTTTGTCTTTTGCGCCCTGTAATCTTCGCTTAAAAATTCATCCATTCGCGGCATTCCGGTCGGCAGAACCTGTTCGTCATTGATCCCCCATACTTCCGAAAAAAACGGCGCGATATTTTTAGAACCCGCGATCCCGAAGCTGTATTGCCTGTGGCAGGAAGACGGTCCCGGTCCTCCCTTATGCCCCCAGCGGCTGTATCCGGAAGACTTAAATCCCGCTCCCGCATGCCACAGCTGAATCAATTTCGTATCCTCAGATAATTTCAGCCAGTTTAACATCACCGCATGGTCGTCCAGAAAGATGATTCCGCTGGAAGCCATCTTCTTGAGCAGCTTGATCCAGTTCCACAAACTGTGGGAATCTGACGCGGCGGACCGTGCCGAAAAATAAATCTGATACTCTCGGTCCATTCCCCGCTCAATCATCCGGTCGGAAACCGCTTTGAGATTGGAACGGATCGAATCGTTTTGTTCCGACATAAATAAAACCGTATGCGCCCTTCTGGAAGCATATAATTTACAAAAAAACGCATAGATCATCCGCACGACGTTTTTCTTGCTTCCCCAGGTGTTTTTTAAATTCTCTACAAGCCTAAGTTCCCGAAACAGGCGTGTCCGAACCGGGAAATCAATATCCGTTTCCAAAGCCGCCAGAATACAAAACCGAAACGGCAGCGTATCCATTTCTTCCTCCGCATAAAACGTAATCGTATAAGACTTGGAATACCCATGAAATAAAAAAGTTCTGGAAAAATCCTCGATACACTCCACGATTGAAATACCCGTTTCGCATTCTGCCAGCTGACAGTCGTTACGGCAGACAATGATCCGGTATTCTCCGGATGGCATACAGACATTTTCGCCGCTGTTTGTAATATTCAGTTTCAAATGATACACATCATCCGTAATGCCGGTAACATGAAACATACCGGGTGAGACATACATCTGATCTACCGCATAAAAACAAAGCTCTCCTTCCCGTTCCTTCGGATCTGCAAACGTAATCTGAACATCCAGATACAGAAAGATTCTCTCCCACCGAACGCCTGTTACAGTCGCCGTAATTTTCTTCTCTTTCATATAACTTTTCATCTTCATCGTTTTTCCCTTTCCGGATACTACTCTAACATTTTTGCGTATCTCTCCGAGATGTGGTCAATCTCTCCGAATTCCAAAATCTTTCCGTTTTCCAGAATCATGGCTTTGTTGCAGATCCGCTTCACCTGTTCGAGAGAATGGGACACAAACAATACCGTCGTTCCGCCTTCCATCATGCTGTGAATCTTGTCCTCGCTTTTCCTGCGGAATTTTCCGTCCCCGACGGAGAGTACTTCATCCAGAATCAGAATTTCCGGCTCTGCAATCGTCGCAATCGAAAATCCCAGTTTGGAACGCATACCGGAAGAATAATTTTGTATCGGTACGTCGATGAATTTTTTCAGTCCCGAAAATTTAACGATTTCATCGTATTTGCGCTCCAGGTACTTCTTGCTGTACCCAAGCATCGCCCCGTACAGAAAGATATTTTCCGTTCCGGTATACTGTTTTTCAAACCCCGCTCCAAGCTCTAAAAGCGGAACGATCGTTCCTTTATGCGTCACTTTTCCTTCCGTCGGCTTAAATACGCCGGCAATCACTTTTAACAGCGTACTTTTCCCCGCTCCGTTTAATCCGAGAATGCCCAGGCGGTCTCCCCGTTCCAGTGAAAAATTGATATCCTTCAACGCCCAAAACTCCTGTTTTTTTCCGTTTCTAAACAGCGACGGCAGGATATCTTTGATCTCCTTTGATCTTTTTGCGGCCAGATTAAATTTAATCCCGATATCTTCCAATATCAACGTTTCTTTTCCCATAGCGTACCTTTCTTGAATCTCTCACTACATTGCCAGAATAAATTCATCCTGTTTCTTATAAAACAGATAGGTTCCGATCACAGAGAGCGCCGTTCCGATCACGGCGGCAGTCAGCAGATAATCCCATTCCATCGGATTTCCCATGATCGCATCTCTAAAGTTTGTAATCACGCAAAAGAGAGGATTGTATTTTAAAATCCAGTCATAACCGCTTTTCATCAGTTTCTCCGGCGTATACATGATCGCGCTGGAATACATGATCAGTGTCAGTAAAACATCCCATAAATATTCCATATCCCGGAAAAACACGGTGATGGTTGCCAGAATCATACCGCAGCCGTACGTCAGGATAAACAATACGGCAAAGGGAAGAAACGAATACAGCATGTGAAACGTCGGATACTGCCTGCAGTAAATGCATAACGGGATCAACACCAGAAGGGAAATTCCCGTAATAATATAATTAAACAAAATGCTCGAGAGCGGATATAAATATTTCGGTACATAAACTTTTTTGATCATTGAAGAATTGGCGCGGATCGACCTTGCCGCCGATTTTGTGGAAGACGCAAAAAAGCTGTACAACAGCCTGCCGCATAAAACATACAGGGGAAAATCCCTGCCGCCTCTTCCCAGCAGCGTTCCGAACACAATCGTCAATACAATCGTAGAAAGCAGCGGTTCCAGCAGCGACCAGACAATCCCCAGATAGGATTTGCGGTATCTCAATTTAATCCCCCGTTTAACAAGCTCCCACAAAAGCCCCCTGCGTTTCCAAAATGCATTAAAATGTTCCATATCAATCTCCCTGCCTCTGCCTTTCTCTGTTTTGCCGTACCGTATCCAAAATCAATTCCGCCGTCCGTTCTGCCGCCCGTCCGTCTTCCACAGAACCTTTTCCTTCCAGAAATGCTTCCGTCCGTTTTCGATACGCATCTTCATCAAACTCCAGGATCCGTTCCGCAAGCCCGTCGTTATCCGAAGCAATCGGAAACGGCGTTTCCCATAAGGGGTAGTAAAGTCCCCGCATCTGCTGATAATCGTCATAATCCGGCGCGTAAAGAAACGCCGGACGCCCTGTCAAAAGGAAATCAAACACGGCGCTGGAATAATCCGTGATCACCGCATCCGCCGCAGCCAAAAGCTCCTGGATATCCGGATAACCCGTCACATCCATGCCGCCTGCCTGCACAAGTTCTTCTGTGATCAAGGATTCCCGCATTCTCGGATGCATCCGGACAAGAATCGTCCAGTTCCCTCCGAAACGTCTGGTAAGAGACTGCCGGATGCGCAAAAGATCCGGTGCCTGTTTCTGCGTTGTATCATCGTCCCGAAATGTAGGCACATATAATAGAAACTTTTCATTTGTCCTGCCGACATATCGTTCTACAAAAGATCTTGCCTGACGCTCCCTTCCGTGAAAAAAAACGTCGTTTCTCGGATGCCCGTATTCCAGCACATGTTCCACATCCCAAAAAGCCCGTCTGTATATTTCCGTCTCAAATCTGCCGTTGGAGATCCAGTAATCCGTAAATTTGGAGTTCTTTTCCGCCAGAAACGTCCAGTTTTTATCCTCCGTCAGATTTCTGCAGTCATTTTCTATTTTCTTAATCCCAAACGAACCGTGCCACATCTGAATATACGTCTGCTCCGGTTTTTTTAACAGTCCCCTGTGCAGATACTGCATCAGGTGATAATTGCACAGCCAGATTCCCGCCGTCGCATATTCCCGCAGCGCCTCCGGCGATCCGTACCGTACCAGGCGAACGCCTTTCGGAAACTGCTCCTGCTGCCCCGCAGGATCTTTCACCGTCCAGACAATATCCAGCGCTTCGCCCGACGCAAGCAGCGCCTGGGTCACATACTTTCCGTTGCAGCCGTATCCTCTGCCCATATAATTATCCACCACAATCTTATCCGGCTGCACAAAAAGACCTTCCAGCTCCCGGTGATACCGGCGGGTATAATGTCTTTTCACCCGAAACGGCGTATGCTTCAAACGGTACACTTTTTCTTCGCCCTCTATGCTGTATGCAATTACCTTTTTAGCAAGATGGCGCAGTTTTATCACCCAGGTTTTCACTCGCTCTCACTCTCCTGATATATCAAATAACTGTCGTGTCTCGGATAACGTTCTTCTTTCGGCGGCAGTTTTCGGTAATCCCCGTACAGCCGCTTTAAATAATGATGCAGGTCTCCGGGAACCAAAAACGTCTCCCCTGCAAAAGAAGCTTCCTGAAGCGGCATCAGATAACGCAGCGGCATGACTTCCCGCTGATACCCCGCAACGCCGAAGAGACTGCAGATATTCTCGCTGCTCCCATCGCTCCACGCCGTCATAATTTTTTTTGTTACCCTCATATAAAATCGAAACAAAATATCCGGCGTCACAGTCAGAATTACCTTTGAAACCGCACGGATTTTCTTCCCTTTATTTTTAACCGGAAGCCGGTATTCCGACAAATAATAAATCAAAGAAGAAATCATCTGTATCTTCCGCAAAAAGCGATGTTTCGGCACGCCGTCAATCGGATGAATGTCGATCTTCGCCACGTTCTCATAGCCCTGATCCGCATGTCTGGTATCGTAGAGATAGCCGATCGGAGCCTCCGGAATGACATGGTCTTCTACCGGAGAATACAAAAATTCTCCGATGCGTCGTTCTTTTGTTTCCATGATCTGTTCCATTTTTTCAAAATCAGAGCGCATCATAGCGATATCCACATCGTCATCCCACGGGATAAATCCATGATGGCGGCAGGCGCCCAGCGCGCTTCCTCCCACCAGAAAAAAAGTGAGCCCATGTGCATCGGTAAATTGCCTGAACGCCAGCAGCATTTCCGTCAAACGACGCTGTAATCCCTCTAATTCCTTCATATTTTCCAGTCCTTTTCCAATTTACGTTGCATTATAGCACAAGGCTATATGTGCGTCAATTTGATGCGGCCGGCTATCGCCGCAAAAACCTCCGATAAAACCCACTCCTGCATTTCACCGGAATCAATGACACCAATACCTGTCCGCCAGAAGAAACAAAAAAATCCCACAGACCGCAATACCCGCCCCGGTAAATCCTCCACCGGGCGTTTACCCCCCGCAGCGCATACCGCAGTCCGCCGCGCCGTGCATACATCCCGTCTCCGGCGCGCATGTACACAAGCGTCTTTTGTATATTATACCCTTTTGCGCCGCATCCAAGCATCCGCGTCCAAAGATCATAATCTTCAAAGCAGGCGCAGTCTCTGTAGCTGCCTGCCGTCAGCACGGCAGATTTGCGAAACATAACGGTCGGATGGTTAAACGGATTTCTCCGCCTGGCAAACCGCCTGATTTCTCCGTCTGTTTCCGGTACAGCCCGGCTTGCTTTACTGTCTGATATATCTTTGGTAAACTCCTCTGCAAATCCTCCCACAAGATCTGCCCCCGTCTGCTCCTGTGCGCGAAGCTGCCGTTCGCACCTGTCCGAAACGCTGATATCGTCACTGTCCATCCGTGCAATCCATTCGTTCCGGCAGGCATCCACGCCTGTTTTTAAGGCATTGCCGAGTCCTCCCTGACGTTTCAGGCGAACGATCCGAAACAGGCCGGGACAATCGTTTATCATTTCTTTTATAACCTGATCCAGTGCATCCGTCAGCGGTCCGTCGCAAACAATGACGATTTCGTCTGCCGGCACGGTCTGGCTGAGCATGCTGACGATGCTTTCTTTCAAATATTCTGCTTTTTCTTTCTGATAAACTGCCATCAATACCGAATAAGGTTTCATTTCCGTACCTCTCACTCTTTTTTCAGCGCCGTTTCCTGGGTATCGTCCACGCCTTCGGATTTTTCTTTCTGAAACAGGATACGGACGGTCAGTATCATTAATTTGATGTCCAGCCATAAAGAATAGTTGGTAATATAGGTCAGATCCAGCTTCAGCTTATCGTACGGAACCGTATTGTACTGCCCGTATACCTGCGCATAACCGGTCAGTCCGGCTTTGACTTTCAGCCGATAGGGAAATTCCGGA
The DNA here is from genome assembly GCA_011959925.1 of Lachnospiraceae bacterium. Lineage (GTDB taxonomy): Bacteria > Bacillota > Clostridia > Lachnospirales > Lachnospiraceae > Roseburia_B. Next base: position 3,375 of record BLMD01000396.1, on the reverse strand, counting down.
ATCGCTCTTTGGTATTCTTCCGTAATCTCTTTTCGTTCCGGTCTCGGCCCGACAAACGCCATATCGCCTTTTAAAATATTAAACAACTGCGGCAGCTCGTCAAAATGCAGCCTGCGGATTACTCTTCCGACCGGCGTAATCCGATTGTCATGCTCTTTTGCCAGACGTGCGCCGTTTTTTTCGGAATCTACGATCATGCTTCTGAATTTTAAGATCTCAAACTCCCTGGCGTCTTTGGTCTGACGCTTCTGCCGGTAAAACACAGGCCCGCCGTCATAACATTTGACTGCGGCCGCAATCAGAAGCATGACGGGAGAGGAAAGAAGGATGCCTGCCAGTGAAATCGCTATGTCCATGGTCCGCTTGACAAACATCTGGCGGTAAGTCAGCCCGTTATTACGGAATAACAGCAGCGGCGTATCAAACAGGTCGATGCTCTCAGAATGCCGGATCATAATATCCGTGATTTTGGGAATCCCGTAACAACGGATATTTTGTTCAAAACAGTATTTGATCAGCTGATTTCTTTCCTGTACCGGAATATCCCCGATCAATACGGCGTGATACTTCAGGATTTTGGCATAAACCACATCCATTCCGGCAAGGAGCGGGATCTTTTCTTTTACATGATACTTGTCTTTTCGGGACTCTATTTTCTGAATGATCACATCCGGGCTGATCTGTCCGTAAATCAGCAGCATTTCATGCGGCGGATAAATGATCGCATAGATCCAGCGCATAAACAGCGCCCAGGCCAGCACAAGCATAAAATCCAACAGACAGAGGAAAAACATCGGCCCGCTGTTGTCTAAAAATTTCCAGTCTCCGTTGATCAAAGACAACTGCAGATACGTAACCCCGTTGACGCACAAAATCGTAAGAAACTGGGAATACATGATATCCCATGTCTTTAAATACCCTACCTTCAATGCTCCGAACGCCCTGGAAAAGACCAGAATAAACACGGCGTAGAGTCCGACGATTGCCCAGTTGCCGCGCCTGAAATATTCAAACGGCATCAAATCCTTATAATGCTGATACCACAAACAGCCGTATAATCCGGTCTGCAGCGCTACGATCAGCATCTTTGACCAGAACATAATCATGCGCTTTGTTTTTAATGAAGATGACCATTTCATAAGAACCTCACTATCTCTTCAGGATTTTTTTCAGCTTATACTTTGCATCGATCTTCGGTGCAATCCATTCGGCTGCCGCAAGGCTCATAGAATCGATGCGCAGATCGATCTGCAGGATCTTCTCTCCCGCCGGAAGATCTGTCAGCAGAATATTCGGATCGTCCGTATCAAACAGATACATGCTGCCCGCCATTTTATGTCCGTTGCTGACAAACGAAAGCACGGATTCTTTTTGTCCTTTCCATGCCAGCCGCCGAATCTCTACCGTACACGCCTGACTGCCGGGATCGATACGCAGCCCCGATACCTCCCCGGAAACGGGTACTTCCAGGCGATACGTTCCGTCCAGCGCCTTGCTGTGATACGTGGCCGTATCCTCTTCCCGAAATCCCGAGCCCCTGTCAAAATAAACCTGAAGCGCGCGTACGCGTTCTAGCCGGTCGATGACATGCAAAATACTGCTGACATGATATGCCGGTTTGCCAGCCTGCTGATACAGCCGGCGCATCGGCGTATGAGAACCTAACACATACTGCTGGAACGATTCTTCCATCGACGCATATGCCGCAAGCTCCTCTTTGGAAATGCCGAGCTTTTCATACAGGGCGGCCGGGTCCAATACCCTGCGCGCCGCCGTCGTATCGGCATAGTAACGGATATTGCGGTATAACATAAAGTTCACCGGTACGGGAAAATAAAACGTCCATTCATAATCAATGATCGTTTTTTGATTGTCTTTTAATACCAGTACATTGGGCATAATCAGATCGATATCGCTGACCGGAGCCGCTAAAAGCCCCTGGGGAAGCGTCACATCCCCAAATACGTTTCGAAATTCTTCGGTCATATAAAATGTTTCTTTGCCGCTGACAGAAGCGATTTCTTTCAATACGGCAAGAAATTTTTCAGCCGCCAGATCATATTCGCCGCGTTCGATCCAGCGGTCCAGCTCTTCTTCCATCGTATGGCCATGCAAAAATTCAAGCTCAACGCCGCCTTCATACGCTTTGCAGGCGTTGACCAGAAAACCGCTTCCCTCATACAGCTTCGTAAGCTTCTGCGCCGTTTGGACAAGGCGCTGTATATGCGACTTTGCCGCCTGCGTATCCGCCGTCTTCCGCAGATGCTTCGTCTGATTAGCCGATGTTGTAATATAAGTCCGGATGTTATGCGCCGCTCCCCTGTCGTTGGAAAATTTTACAAATGAAACCGTCTCCCCTCTTTCGTCCGTCAGCGGTCTTGCTTTTTCTTTTCCCGCCACGACCAGGTACGAATTGGAAAATTCCGTAAATTTTCCGCGGGCAATCGCCGCATCCATGGCATTTGCTTCGTCAAATAACACCATGCGTTCCGAATCAAAATTGCCGATCTGATCGATCAATTCTCCCTGTTTGGGCAGATAATCGTCCGAATAAATACTCATCGCAAACCGATAATCCGGAAACGGATAATAAAACCGTATCTCGGAAAATCCCTCCTGGCGCAACAGGGCGCATATCTCTTCTTTTGTATATCCCCCGGCCTCTTTTAACCCTTCCACGGAACTAAAATACGCGCCGGAAGCAATCTCTTTTGTACCGGCCAGATACTTCATTCCATAGGCATTTTCCACTCCAAGAACCAGCCTGCCGTCTGCGGCAAGCGCTTTTCCAAAAAATGCAAGCTCCGACTCAAGATCGGCGCCCATGCAGATCAGATAATCATATGTTTTCTGTCCAAAAAGCTCTTTCGCATGCTCAATGCAGTCTGTGTTCTGCGTAAGCAGGCGCAGTTTTTCTGCAATGACATCCGTATCTTTACCAAGGTAACACACACTGTCTGTCTGTCTGACCGGAAGCCATGCGATACTGTTCGCCCTTAAATGGGATTCGGTAAAAATATCCATAGCAGTCCCCCGTTATTCCACTGTAATTTTTGTATTCATATCATAATATCCCACCGTATTCTTCGTCGACACGACGGTCAGGTTGCAGACATCGTACAGCCTGTGGTATACGGTAAATTCCCCGTGCGGATATCCCGTGCATCCTAACGACAGCAGATACTCGCCCCCCTGCAGATCCATATCCTGCACAAACGAAATCACCTGCACGTCTCCGGCAGCCTTCGGCGTAATTTCAATTTTTTCAAACATCGTATTCGTTCCGCATAATTCGATTCCCAGCAGATTTTTGAACGAAAATGCAAAAATCGGCTCCGCAATGTCTTCATGGAACACAACTTTCATCTTTACGGC